>PATX01000005.1 GCA_002713685.1 Opitutia bacterium
GTTTTACCACTCTTCATTGGGACGGTGTGGATTGGGCAATGAGTCGACTCGGTATCGGTCTCACTGCCAACCAAAATAGTATCCCCCGTGAACTGGTATACGATGTGGATGCAATGTTGGCTGATAAACTGGACTCAGTCCCATTTCCATTTATTGGGTGTGATGTTCCAGAAGGGCATCAGGGGCAGAGTGTGGAAGGCATGAGTCATGGCTGTGTCTTGGCAAAATTAAAAAATGGTTTTCATAAGTTAGGCATTCCATGGAGCTTTAATGCAGATCATCAACCAATTGGCGGGAAGTTTGATGAAAGGGAAGATCAATTGGTACAAGGGTGCCTGTTTGCCAGTTATATAACTTTTGATCTGTCTCCCGAGTTGGCCATTACGGAAGTTCCAGATGATGCACGGGAAAAAGAAGAATTAGTAAAAGGTGAAATTTCTTCCGACATCGTGGAAGCTACTAGAAAAAGGGTGCAAGAGGTGGGTCTGGCCCCCACAGAGGAAGAATTTAACGGATTACTTGCTTATGTTTGGCCAGCCATGGTCAAAATGAAAACTCGTGATGAAAAATACCAAAAAATCCGTAACAAACACTTTACAGGTGAGCAAGGAAGAGAATATCTGAGAGAATTATCTATTGATGAATTGCCAGGGTTAACCACGCCAGAGACTACTGCGGTCATGTTGGCCCTTTCTTTTGAGATGGGTATGCCGATTCATTTTGTGGCACCAGCTTTTGGTTTTCAAAAAAATATTCCATATCCCGATAACGATCAGTTGAGAGCGATGATCACTCCAATTTGGAATATTTGTGAAAAGTTTGGAGCTTCAATTGGTTTTCATTCCGGCTCAGGAAAGTCTGCTGAAAATTATCAGGTTGCTGGAGATGTAACCCGAAGTAATCTCGAAATTAAAACCAGCGGACGGTATACTTATGAAATGGGTGTAGCCCTTTATAATTCGACTAATTCGTATGACCAGAAACTTTGGCGAGATTGGTATGATTTCACTGTAGAACTTGCATCGAATGGCTGTTTCGCTGAGGACCCTACTGAAAGAAAAATGGCCCGTGAGTTTGTCAGTCTAACTGTTGATGCGGAGTCCGCTCAAAAAGCATTTATAAGTATTGAGGATTGCCGTTCCGAATTACGAAGCCTAGAGCCAAGCCCTGATCACTTTTTTTGGTTCGAATATAATTTTCTCTATGTGTTAGCAGCAGCTGGGGCTTCGGATAAAAAGGCATTGGGCGATCACTCTGCGGAAGGATATAAACAAAGACAGAGATTTTACTCGATCAGCGAAGAAGGGCGTTTACTCTATGTGAAGCGTGTGGCCGAATATATTTTATTTTTAGCAACAAACACTTCGTTGGTCGATTCACAGGTTTGTGAAAACGCAAAGGCAGAACTCGCGTTAATCAATTCCTATTCTAGTTTCATAGATAGCATTTCACAGACCAATGCTCTATCCTCAGAATACTGAGATAATCGAAAAGTTACTTGCGGTCTGAATGACCCAAGTTCTTGCCTGGACTGATGAGGTCTCTGATTCTTTGCTTCAATTCTTTGATTTCAGGAAAACCACTATCGCGTACTCTGCACCAAATTAGTTCATCATTGCAGAGAATTTGAAAAGTACCGCTTTTTTCCCTGAATGGTCGAAGGGTGACTTCATCGATTTCATTTTCAAAGGTAGTCAGAATCTCTTGAGCCATCCAACTCGATCTTAGTAGCCAACGGCATCCGGGGCAGTAGTTAATGATGATTTTTTGATTCATGTGAAAAATGAGCAAATTGTAGTGAACTAAATAAAATTTTCGGGGGATACCCCATAGACTGATTTGAAGGTTCTAGAAAAATGAAAGGGATTTTCAAAACCTAATTCAAAGGCAATATCTTTCACAAGTCTCCTTGATGAAAGAAGAAGTGATGCGGCATGTCCCATTTTTAAACGAATCAGGAATCTATAGGGGGTTTCGTTGTGAAAACGGCGAAAAACCCTGGATAAATAGGCCGGGTCTACATTTACTTCAGATGCTAATTCTTCGATTGTTTTAATTCGAAAATAGTTTTTCCGCAGATATAAAAGGATCCGGTTGTAAGTATCCCAGGATCGGGCCTGTTTTTCATCCGAGGAGTGAGTCAATTCACTGATTTTTAGAACAAGTGAATGAGCCAGGAGATTACAAATTAATATTCCGTTCGTTGTTCCTGAATTCGCATTGCCCAAAATGAGTTCAAAAAGTTCTATGATTTCAACATGGTGAGAAATCCGGTGAAAATTAGTTTTATTTTCGGTAAGGGAGTTAATTTTAAAAGTTTGGGAGTGGGCAAGGACTATGAAATATTTTACCATGGGGTCATCGCTTGAACTTGTAATCCTATGGTAAGTCCCAATTTTATAAGAAAAGAAACTCCCTGCTGATAATTGAAAACTGGAATCGCTAAATTTAAGTTCTCCATTACCAGTAGTGATGAATTCAATCGTGGTGAATTGATTGTTGGGGTTACTTTTACCGATTTGTGGATAAGATTCACGCTCGATTTTGAAATCGGGCAGGCATTTCTCAAAACCCACGCTGACTACGGAAGGTTGGCTTAATTTTTCGCTGGGAAACCCCATAAATACCTGGCGGGCATCTTTTACCTGATTGGAAAAATGTTCGTTTTCTGTTTCCATTCCCGACTAAGGTCAATAAAAGATATGCCTAAGTCAAGGATATGTATTCATAAAAAGAGGCTGTTAGCCTATTATATAATCAACTAGATTTGTAATTGAAGTATTTTTTAAATAGAAATTAATGTCACTCACATGCTACAACAAAATCATTTTTAGTCATGCCTCATAAAATATTTATCTCTATTTTTTCATCCGTTTATTGACACAACTTTCTTTTTAGAAAGTAATTGTTTTTTAATTCAAATGCCCTCAATGAAACCGCAATTCATATTCCTTTTTGCTCTTCCCTTGCTTGGGTTCGCAGTTGAAGAAAAATTGGAATACTTTGAATCGAAAATCAGACCGGTTCTAGCTGAGAAATGCTATGAATGTCACAGTGCGCAAAGCGGAAAAACGAAAGGAGGGCTAAGATTAGATCATATTGAAGTGATCTTAAAAGGAGGTGACTCTGGGCGTGCTTTAACTGTGGGAGATTCAACCAACTCCTTGCTGGTTGAGGCAATTCATTACCAAGATCCTGATTTTCATATGCCTCCGAAAGGAAAACTTCCTCAGGATGTAATTTCTGATCTTGAAAAATGGATTAATGAAGGAGCGGTCTGGCCTGATGAGCCCGTCCCCAGTTTTTCTTCCAAAGCAGAAAGATCATCGTTTAATTTGGCTAAGAGGAAAAAAGAACATTGGTCTTGGCAACCAATCACCTCCCCAACCATTCCAGTTTCAGCATCCACTCAAAATCTACATCCGATTGACCAGTTGATTCGTGAAAAACTTGATCATGCAGGTCTGTTACCCTCGAAGTCTGCGGATAAAAGAACCTGGCTAAGACGAGTGACCTTTGATCTGACAGGGCTTCCACCGACTTTACCCGAAATCGAAAATTTCCTTTTGGATAACTCAGAGGATTCTTATCAAACCGTGGTGGCTCGTTTACTTGAATCGCCTCACTATGGAGAAAAATGGGCCAGGCATTGGATGGACCTAGTCAGGTATGCGGAAACTTGCGGACATGAATTCGATTATCCTTTGGAGCATCCCCATGAATACCGCGATTATCTAATCCGGGCCTTTAATCAGGATCTTCCGTACGATCAATTTCTTGTAGAGCATGTTGCTGGCGATTTAATGTCCTCTCCGAGACTAAATGATGAGGAGAAATTTAATGAATCAATCATCGGGACAGGTTTTTGGTATTTTCATGAGGCAGTCCATGCTCCGACCGACCCAAAAGTGGACAATGCGGACCGCATGGAAAATCAACTGGATGTTTTTGGAAAAACCTTTCTCGGACTTACCATTGGTTGTGCTCGGTGTCATGATCACAAATTTGATGCGATTTCTGAAAAAGATTATTATTCCTTAGCTTCTTACATGCAGGGAAGTACCAGACAGGAGTATCCTTTGGATGCTGGAGGTAAGAAAAAAGAGATTGCTGAAGAAATAGAAGTTTTGTGCCGATCAGCTTTTTCCTCGCTTTCCACTAGTAACGAGAGTGCCTATTCATCCATTCCTCTCAGCAAATACTGGAAAGCTGCGTCGCATCTAACCAAATCCGTTTATACCGACACCCGTGAAGACTCTAATCAAACTGGAGATACCTTAATAGATTTTGAAAACGGGTTTGGTGAGTGGAAAATCAATGGAAAGGCATTCGCAAATACTAATTTAAAGAGTTCAAAAGATTTTCAATCAGTGACGGGGAATTTGGGATCGGGTTGGGCATCTTCTTACAGTAAAGACCCTAAGAAATCTAATGGGTCTCTAATATCCCCATCCATTAAGATAAAGCACCGTTTCCTCAATTTTCTAGTCGGTGGAGGCCAGTTTGTTGAAGTTGGTGTTGAGCTTTGGGCTGAAGGAGAAAGAGTGCTCGTGTCCCGTGGGGAAAATAGTGACAGACTTGTCCAAAAAAGCTGGGACTTAGAAGACTACTATGAAAAAGAGGTTGAGATTCGAATAGTTGATAATGCTACTGGTAAGTGGGCACATGTGCATGCAGATCAATTTGAATTTTCCGAACTGCCTTTCAACGATAAGCCAGAGAAGCCTGTTCCTCCATTCTCAGTAATTCAAAGCTATGCTCAAACTAATAATTTCAATGCTCAAACCCTACGATCCTGGTGCATGCACTTCAATAAAATCGATAACCTTCGAGCATTGTCACAAAAATTTAAAAGTGCGAAAAGTTCGCACATTGGACTCGTCAAAGCGGAAGAGCATTTTATCAAAAATAGTCACTCTTTCGCAAATTTCTCTTCATCGCAAATACCTACCGGTTGGAAAATAACAGGTGAAGCCTTTAAGCCAAGAGGTCATCAGTTGCTTTCATTAAATAGTCCATCATTTCTCCCTGATCTGAATGTGCTTTCCTCTAATGTTTTAGGAAACAGGAGGGTGGGAAATTTACGATCCCCCCATTTCAAAATTGATCATGACCATGTGTTGATCAAGGCAAAGTCAAACAAGACATTTATTCGTTTAGTTATCGATAATTACCACATGGTGAAATATTCCGGTTTACTTTTTGGAGGAACCTCCATTAAGGAGGCGAACTCTGGAGATGATTTCAAATGGTTTACTTTATCACCCCGGAAGTATAAAGGCCATTGGGCCTACCTTGAATTTGTCGATCGAGGTACAGATTCTTTCATCGAAATAGACCAGGTAAGGTTTGCCGATTCCGGGATTGGACAAACGCCTGATACAAAGTTCGCTCTCATTCTCAATGATGACGAGGTCAATGAAAGTAATCTTCCGCAATATTTGGATGCCTTTCTGGAAAACTCATTTAACAGAATTGAGGCTGGTGAATATTCAACGGATGAGTACTCGTTTTTCAATTACCTCCACAGTGAGGGTCTTATACCCCTCAAGAATCAGTCGGGACTTGATGAACTAGCGCGTAAGGCCCAAGCTGCTGATTCCAAAACTCCCCGTGAGCGTTATGTTTTAGCAATGGGAGAGGGGAGCAGGTTTTCTGGCAATGTTTATGTTCGAGGTAGCCCCCATAACCTAGGGGCTCCCGTGAAAGGTCGGAACCTGACCGCGCTTGGCGGACAGTCAGGCTCGCGGTTGGATTTGGCCAAGCAATTAATCTCTGCGGATAATCCTCTTGTCTCTCGGGTCATGGCAAATAGGATATGGTTGCAGTTTTTTGGACGAGGAATTGTACCCACCCCTGATGATTTTGGTCCGATGGGACAGGAACCAAGTCATCCAAAACTCCTCGATTGGTTGGCTAGAGATTTCCGTGAAAATAATTGGTCGATTAAGGGTTTGATTCGTAAAATTGTCCTTTCTCAAACTTATCGGCAATCCAGTACACTCAATCCTGCAAACGAACAACAAAAGGTTACCCTTGCGGACCCTCAAAATATTTTACTTCATAAAATGCCTATTCGTCGTTTGCAGGCAGAAGCGATTCGAGATTCAATTTTGTCATTCTCCGGCCGCATTGATAAGAAACTTTTTGGTCCTTCGGTTCCCATCTATAAAACTGCGTTCATGACTGGTAGGGGTGGAAAGAAAAACGGACCGCTTGATGGTGCTGGCCGTCGAAGCATTTATGGTTCGGTTTATCGAAACTTTTTGTCCCCCTTTATGCTCGCGTTTGATCAACCTGCTCCCTTTGGCACCAAGGGTAGAAGATCAGTCTCCAATGTCCCGGCACAATCACTGGCTCTCTTGAATGATCCATTCATCAATGGTCAATGTAAGCTGATGGGGAGGAATACATTAAACGCTCAAAAAACTCAAACTGAAGCCTTGAATACTCTTTATGAAACCATAACAGGGAAGTTACCTGGCATGGATGTGCAGCAAAAGCTTCTCTCTTATCTAAGTACTCAGTCAAAAGCTCATGGGGGTATGAGTGAGCAAGTATGGTCGGATTTGGCCCATGTATTGGTAAATTCCAAAAGCTTTCTTTTCCTGAACTAAATACTGTCATGCATTGTAATAATTTCTCCACTCCACTCTCTCGTCGGTCGATGCTGCAATCCTGTGCTATGGGATTTGGCGGACTTGCTTTTTCGGCATTGTCAAAAGAGGCTCAAGCATCCCCACTTGCAGCCAAGCAACCTCACTTCACCCCCCGTGCTAAAAATGTGATATTTTTATACATGGATGGAGGCCCTTCTCATGTGGACATTTTTGATTACAAACCTTCACTTGAAAAATATAATGGGAAAGACCCTCGCGAGGTAATTGGTAAACTTGCACCAACTCAGTTTGATAACATAGGTAAAATCTTAAAAAGCCCCTGGGAGTTCAAGCAGAGAGGGGAAAGCGGTCAGTGGGTTTCTGATCTTTTTCCTCACATCGCTCAGGATGATGTGATTGATGAAATTTCGATGGTAAAATCAATGACATCCAATTTCTCTGAGCATACATCTGCTAATTATTTTCTTCATACAGGTAGCGGTTTTCAGGGTCGACCAAGTATGGGTGCATGGTTTGGTTATGGCCTTGGAACTGAGAATCAGAATTTGCCTGGCTTTGTCGTGTTGAATGGTGGATTAATACCTCCAGGAGGTCTTGATTGCTTTGGTTCCGGTTTTCTTCCTGCAAGTTACCAGGGATCTGTTTTTCTCCCGCAAAACGAACCGGTTGCTAATATTAAGCCGAAGGAGAAATCACCAGATTTACAAAAGAACAAACTCTCTCTTCTGTCAGAACTGGATCATTCCTCATTGGTGGAAATGGAAAACGACCCACAAGTTGAAGCCGCGATTCAAAATTATGAGACTGCTTACCAGATGCAAACCTCGGTTCCTGAACTAATGGATTTATCGGGAGAATCAGAAGTCGTAAAAAAATCCTACGGTATGGATTCTGATTTTAAAAATACCCGAACTTTTGGTATGCAATGTTTATTGGCCCGCAGACTTGTTGAGCGTGGTGTCCGGTTTATTGAACTGACCTGTCCCGGAGGAAACGGTGATCGGTGGGATCAGCACGGCGGCTTAGTGGATGGTCACGGCAAAAACTGTAAGTCGGTTGATCAACCAATTGCAGCACTGATACGTGATTTAAGGAAGTTGGGTATGTTGGACGAAACTTTGGTTGTCTGGACTGGAGAATTTGGACGAACCCCTTTTGCTCAAGGTTCCAATGGCCGGGACCACAACCCATTTGGATTTACCACCTGGTTTGCCGGAGGAGGGATCAAACCAGGAGTTACTGTGGGTGCCACAGATGAGTTTGGCTACAAGGCGGTGGAGAATCGTTATGAGATCCATGATTTACATGCAACCATGTTGCATCTTTTAGGAATCGAACATACTGAAAGCACATTTCGTTTTGGTGGTCGAGACATGAGGCTAACAGAAGTTTACGGACACTTAATTAAAGAGATTTTAACCTAATGGTATAGACCAAGTTCATTATAAGTCTACAGCCTGTAGTTTTTTTACTCGAAAAAATTACAAATGTGTTTGAGGTTGAATTATGAGCGAGATTAGCCCCGAAATTTTAAAAGCTCCAAGTTTAGAAAGTCCATTTTCAAAATACCTTCGTGAATATCGATTGCTAAACAGCTTACTGATTTCTCTTTTCGCAGTCGTGTCTCTCTTTGCACTGCTCTGGAATATTGTAGTTTGGGTGGCTCCTAGTGGTGAACCAAGTTCTGACTTTTCCGATGCTGGTCCAAGCAATTCCGCTCCAAAAAAACAAGAACAAAGAGTCCGGCTGATGCAGCGACAAAAACAGGCAAAGCCTTCACAAACCTTTACTTTTCAGGCACAGGCGATATCTGATATTGTTGCTCCAGTTGTTGAAATAGAGACCAAAGATTTAAGCCCGGCTATGGCTCTTACCCCAATGGGTGATGTCGGGAATGTTCGAGTTGATGTAGATATGTCAGTTTTAAATAAAGCTTTTGCATCTAACTTTATGGGTGTGAAATCACAGGCCAATAAAATCTTATTTATTATAGATTATTCTGCTTCTATGAAGGGTAGGGATAAGGTAATGCGATACGAATTATGCAAGGCTATTGATAAACTTCCAGCAGTGGGTTCGGTGGCAGTACTTTTCTTTTCCGGGCCAACATGGATTGCGGGTCAAGATGCTAACGCACTACATAAGAATTGGGTAGGGTCAAATGGTGGTGGATGGAAACCAAAAGACGGCCACACTCCTGAAAGACCAAAGTGGATGCCAGTTACACCTTCAAATAAGAAAAAGCTAAAAGATGCTGTCGTTTCCACTCCATTAACCTTCGGTACTGTTTGGGATAATTCCTTTGAGTGGGCGTTTTACATGAACCCGAAGCCGGATGTGATCTATTTTATGACTGATGGAAATGCCAATAAAAACTTACAAGGTATGGAAATTATAAAAAGCAAAAAAGGGAAAGCTAAAATTTATACAATCGGATATGGTGCACCTGCCGGAGCCAAAAAACCATTGGAAGAGATTGCGGCGATAACTGGAGGGAAAAGTAAATTTGTTGAGATGGATCAAATACGATTAATGGAAAAAAATATTGATGATGAGAAAAAGCAGGCGATGAATTAAATTCGGCAAGGTTTACAATTTGTACTCGTTATCTGTTTTAAATTAAAATTAAATCATAATCTATGAAATTAAAGCGTACATCTTTCCTGACATTTCTCATTCTTTCCCCTTTTGTTCATGCAAAACCAATCAAGGTACTCTTGTTGGATGGGCAAAATAATCATAATTGGAAAGCAACCACTCCAGTAATGGTGGAAGCGTTAGAAAAAGATGATTTTTGCAAAGTTACCGTTTCAACTTCCCCGCCTAAAAATTCTCCTCTAGATGCTTGGGAGTCTTGGAAACCAAAGTTTAGTAATTTCGACGTTACACTAACGAATTATAATGGAGAATTATGGCCAGAAGCTGTACAGAAAAGCCTGACGAATTATGTTCGAAAAGGAGGGTCGTTCGTGGTGGTCCATGCCGCCAATAATGCGTTTTCAAAATGGGAGGAATATAACACAATGATCGGTCTTGGTGGGTGGGGAGGACGCAGTGAAGAATCCGGGCCATATCTTTATTTTGACGAAAGTGGCAAATTAGTAAGAGATCCGCGCCCTGGCCGAGGGGGAAGCCATGGCCCCCAACATGAATTTATGGTAGAGGTAAGAAATAAAACTCACCCCATAACCAAAGACATGCCAACAAAATGGTTACATGTTAAAGATGAACTTTATGATTCCCTTCGTGGCCCAGCAAAAAATGTTGAAGTATTGGCGACTGCGTACAGTGATAAAAGTAAGAGGCACGAACCGATGATTATGACCATTGCCTATGGAAAGGGTAGGGTATTCCACACACCTATGGGGCATGCTGATTATTCTATGAAATGTATTGGCTTTCAGGATGTTTTGCGTAGGGGTACGCAATGGGCAGTTACTGGAAACGTAAATCTGGATCTAGCGAGTAATTTTCCTACCTTTAAAAAAGTTTCTTCCGCACCTTAAGGATAAAAGCGATTTTCTCTCTAAGGTCATAGGAATCTCGATTCTCGAGCATTCATATTGCCAACATTGTAATTCCTTACAAAGCTAGATTTATGAATACGATTGGTTTAGATATCGGAACTTCTTCCGTCAAAGCACTTCTGGTTTCTTCTTCTGGAGAGGTTTTAAAAGTTTGCGCTCCTGAATATCCGTTTCAGATACCGAAACCCTTATGGGCGGAAACCGACCCAAATGTTTGGTGGGAAGCAACCCAAAAGGCCGTCCGAATGCTTTTGGATGGAATGGATCCAAGCACCATCGGAGGGATTGGATTAACAGGACAAATGCATGGGCTGGTGGCCTTGGACAAAAAAGGTGATCCCTTACGCCCTTGCATCATGTGGAATGATCAAAGATCGTTCGCTGAATGTGAGGAAATGACATCTATTGTAGGTAAGGAAGAAATTTTAAGAATTACCGGAAATCCAGTCCTTGCCGGGTTCACTGCACCCAAAATATTATGGCTGCAAAAAAATGAACCAGATGTCTTTGCCAAGATTGATAAAATTATCCTTCCTAAGGATTTTATCCGTTACAAGCTAACAGGCGAATTTTTCACTGATGTATCGGATGCATCTGGTATGTCTTTGTTGAATGTGGGAGAACGAACTTGGTCAAATCAGATTATAGATCAATTGGGCTGGAAAAAAGAATGGTTTGCGGAGGTCACGGAATCGACGGAAGTTACTTCCAAGATTTCATCAATTGGTGCTGAGGCTACCGGGTTGGTAGCTGGCACTCCCATAGTAGCTGGTGGAGGGGATTGTGCAGCACAAGCAGTAGGTAGCTCTATTTTTGAGGAAGGAAAGGTATCAGTCACCCTGGGCACCAGTGGCGTGGTCTTTGCTCAAAGTGATGAATATCGGGTGGAACCAGATGGTAAGTTGCATTCTTTTTGTCATGCCGTTCCCGGCAAATGGCATTTGATGGGAGTTATGCTATCCGCGGCAGGTTCTTTCCAGTGGTTCAAAAACCAATTTGCAAAGCTCGAAGATAAAATCGAGAAAGAAGGTGGAGCTAATGCCTATGATCAGTTATGCAATCAGGCTGCTTCGATTAAACCTGGAAGCGAGGGATGTCTCTTTTTGCCCTATTTATCAGGTGAGCGAACTCCACATCCTGATCCGCATGCAAGAGGAGCATTTATTGGTTTAAGTTTGAGGCATGGCATGGGCCATATGGCGAGATCTGTTTTGGAGGGAGTAAGCTTCGGCCTTAATGATTCTCTTACTTTGATGAGGCGGTTGGGCATTAACCCTTCAAATATCATTCTTACAGGCGGGGGGACCCGGTCTAATCTTTGGAAGCAAATGCTTTCGGATATCTTCAAATCCCCCTGTACCCTCGTAAATGCACAGGAAGGAGCTGCCTATGGGGCTGCGATACTGGCGGCTGTGGGTATTAAAGTCAAAAATTCGGTGGAGGAAGTGAGTATGGAATGGATTGAGGAAACCGAAAGAATTTCGCCTGGTACGGATGTTGAAATTTACGAGAAAATGTATTCTCATTACATTGAGTTATATCCTTCATTGAAGGATCATTTTCAATCGATGTCTGATCTAGGATAAATGAAATTAATTTAATAATGGAAAACAATCCGTACGAAAGTACCAAACTCCTCGGAGAATATTTATTATTTCACTACGGCCAAAACGGAGAAGTGCTACCTTGGCCAAATGGACCAGTAGAGGCATTGGGTTTTACAAAAAGAACCGTTGAATCTCTCATCGATGAAAAAAGTTTTAATGCAGATTCTCGTGCTTTGGATGTCGGATGTGCCGTGGGGGCATCCAGTTTTGTTTTAGGTAAATATTTTGGGGATGTTTTAGGTGTCGATTTTTCCCAAAATTTTATTGATGCAGCCAATACTCTGAAAGAGAAGAATAGTCTTTCATATTCGTATCTCGTGGAGGGTGATAGTTACAAGGAAGCTGATGCTGTTCCCGAAAGCACTCAAGGCAATGTTTCTTTTGCCGTTGGTGATGCGATGAATTTAGACAGTTCATTGGCAAATTATGATCTGGTCCATGCGGCCAATCTAATTTGCCGTCTTACATCTCCTCAGAAATTCCTTGAGAGAATTCCCCATCTTGTAAAGCAAGGCGGGCAATTGTTGCTTGCTACTCCATTTACCTGGTTGGAGGAATATACTCCCAGAGATAACTGGATTGGTTCCGGTGACTCGAAAGAGAAGCTTCAAGAAAAACTTAGTCCTTGGTTTCAACTCGAGTATGAAGAGGATTTACCATTTTTAATAAGAGAACACCGCAGAAAGTACCAGTATTCAATTTCTTGGGGTACTCGTTGGAGAAGATTATAAATTTACCAAAACCAAAATGAATGACTTGGAAAAATTTATTAAACACATTGCAGAAGAGGAAAATCCTGAAGAAGATTGGTCAGGTCTAATAAAATCTTTGTGGTGGTCCAAAAAGGGAAACTGGGAGAAATCCCATAATATAGCTCAGGATATTGCAACGAATGATGGTTTCTGGATTCATGCATACTTACATCGAGTGGAAGGAGACTTGGGGAATGCCGCATATTGGTATCGTCGTGCAGGTAAACCCGTCAAAACCAGAGAGAGCCTGGACATGGAGTGGACTGAAATTTGCGAGGAACTTCTGGAAGAAAAATAATTTCCCGGAGTTAAGTTAGATCTTTTAGATACTTGTGGACAAAAATTCCGTTGATAAGCCTGTAGATGGATTACCCAAGGAAGGAAGATGGGATTGGGTTACTCCTTGTTGCCTAGCTTTGCTCTGTGGTATGAGCGTCATGTTCATCCAGTCGGCCCAAGCTTATGATGGGGGTAATGAATGGAAAAAGCAGATTGTTTGGAGTTTATTAGGATTCATATTGTATTTTACTGTGGCAATACTTGATTACAGAATTTTTTTGAAGTATGCCCACATTGTTTATGGAATATCAATTTTATCTCTTTTGTTAGTATTTGGTGGACCCAAAATTTATGGAGCGAGTCGATGGGTCGATCTCGGCTTTTTTAAGATCCAACCCTCTGAGATGGCTAAGTTTGCTACTTTAGTTATGGGTGCAAGCATATTATCTCGTTCAAAAATTGGGGATCTGCGTGATTCGTTAAACGGAATTTTGCGCCTTACTTTGTGTTTCATTCTCCCTATGTTCTTGATTTTTTTGCAACCTGATTTAGGTTCGACCATGGTACTTCCACCAATTGCCTTCACTCTTTTGTACGTCGCACGCATACCTGCCAAATTTTTTGTAGCAACAGCAATGTTATTTATGCTGTTGCTAGGTCTGCTGGGACTAGACATCTATCGCTATTATCAACATAAATCTGAAAATCTGCGTAATTCTGAGCCGGTGGTGGCTTACGAAGAAAACGCACTCTTACCACTCAAAGACTATCAACGTAAACGCATTCTCACTTTCATCGCACCTGAAGTTGTGGACCCTCATGGCATTGGACCTAATTGGAATAGAATCCAGGCTCTAATCGCTGTTTCCACAGGTGGAATTTCAGGAAAAGGATGGGGTGAAGGGATGCAGGCTAAACTCGGATATCTGCCACCAGCTGTTGCTCACAACGACTTCATTTTTGCTGTTTTGGCTGAGGAATGGGGACTTATCGGGAGTATATTTGCACTCTTAGCTTATGCCGTCGTCATCTTCGGATGCCTAAAAGTGGCATCCAAGTCTGCGGATATGTTCGGTCGGTTACTCGCATCTAGTGTAGCTATCTTACTGATGGTGCATCTGTTCATAAATGTTGGCATGACCTTAGGCATTACGCCCATTACCGGTCTTCCATTGCCATTTATGAGTTATGGTGGATCGTTTATCATTACTTGTTTCCTGATGATGGGAGTGGTTCAGAGTATTCACCGGCACAGAAAAGAATTCATTTCATGAATGTTATGACGAATTCTTTTTTGTTTCGTGATTTGATTTGCAGGTTTCAAACACCCAAACCAACATGGCTCGAAAACCTAGACCGCGTAACCAATCTTTAAATCGAAAAAACAAGCAAGATCAATCTTCCGGTTCATCCGAAGAAGAAAACGATTTGAGTTCCGTCCCCAAAGAACCCAAGCCAATTCATATTGATAAGGCCAAGCTTAGGGAAGCCTCATTGCAACGAGCGAAAGCTCGCCCAATTCGCGAAAGAATTTTTGCTTTCTTTAGGGGAGAGAAAAATAAAGACTACAAGGAACTAATCATTAACACCGAGGCTTTAGAAAGAAGGGTTGCCCGGATTGAAAATGGAATTTTGCAGGGTTTTGAAGTTGAGCGTCTTGGCGAAGATAGAATGGTGGGAGCCATTTTTAAAGGGAAAGTTCAAAATCTTGAACCAGGCCTAAAAGCCGCTTTCGTTGACATCGGCCAAGAAAAAAATGCCTTTCTGCACTATTGGGATATGCTTCCTGGAGCAAATAATGATCCGAATATTGAGATTGTTAGGGAAAATAAGAAAAAAGCCTCCAAAAAAAATGAAGTAAAGTCAGTAAAGGATATTCCAAAAGCCTTTCCTATTGGTTCCGAAATTATTGTTCAAATAACCAAGGCACAAATTGGAAGTAAGGGTCCACGTACTACAACGAATCTCTCTTTGCCTGGCCGGTTTCTCGTTCTCATGCCATTTGCTGGTCAATGTGGGATTTCTAGGAAAATTGATGATAAGAGTGAAAGAAATCGACTGAAAAGTATCCTTACGAATCTTTCTTTGCCTGAAGGTATGGGAGTGATTGTCAGGACCGCTGGCCAAAAGAAAGAAGAACGGTTTTTTGTTAGAGATTTAAATTTCTTGCTTCAGCAATGGAATGAAATCGAAAATAAAATAAAATCAAAAGAATCACCCGCGTTTCTTTATCAGGAACCAGATCTCATTGGTTTGACTGCTCGAGATTTTTTGACAGACGATGTCGACCGAGTCCAGGTAGACAAAAAAGATGACTATGAGCGTTTGTTGAAGATAATACAACAAGTTGATCCCAAATCCAATACCCGTAAAAAAGTTTCCTTTTTTGATGAGGAAATTCCTATTTTTGAACGATTTAATGTCGAGAGGCAAATAGAACAGACTTTCATGAGAAGAGTTCTCCTCCCCTCAGGAGGAGAAATAGTCATGGAAGAAACAGAGGCATTGGTTTCTATCGATGTCAATACGGGTAGTCATAAGGGGAACCGCAAAGACGGGAAAAATTTCATTTTACAGGCTAATATCGAATCAGCCGCAGAGGTTGCCCGGCAAATGCGATTACGAAACTTAGGGGGGCTGGTCATTGTTGATTTCATTGATATGAAAAATAAAAGTGACCAAAGAAAAGTTTTTCAAAAAATGAAAGCTGCTATGGCTGATGACAAAGCCAAGCATAATATTTTGCCGATTTCCCAGTTGGGGATAATGCAAATTACCAGGCAACGACATGATGAAAGTAATTCGAGTGGAATTTATGAACCTTGTCCTTATTGCGTTGGGAGAGGAATCGTGAAGTCACCCAGGTCCATCAGTATCGAAATTCAGAGAAAACTTACAAGTATTGTCAGAAGGGCAAGGCTAGAGACAGGGACTTCGGACATCAAAATTAAGGTTTTCCTACATCCATCTGTATTAAGAAGATTGCGCGGGCCAGACGCTAAACTTTTAGAAAAGATTGAAACTAATTATGAAATTAGCATTAATTTTGAAAGTTCGGACTCTTATCATCTAGAAAATTTCAAATTTGTTGATGAGAAAACGGAGCTTGAGATTCGCTGAGTTAGTTAATTCATGAAAAGAATCCTTGCAGCTTTTGATAAATGCAAGGATTCGCTGTCAGCCAAAGAACTTTGCGATTTGGCTGAAAAGGTTATAGCAGATCGATTTTCAGATTGTCTTGTAACAAAAGCACCTCTGACTGATGGTGGAGAGGGCTTTGTTGAAATCTTAACCTCTGCAGCTAAAGGAAAATTCCAATCAGTAGAAATAAAAAACTCAATTGGAGAGGTAAAAAACGGTACTTTTGGGATTTGTGAAATAGAAAATTTACCATCAGCGGTTTCAACGTCCTTGGGACTCCCTTCCACTGGAAAACTGGGGATCGTTGAGATGGCTCAGGCTGCGGGACTAGCCGACTTGCCACAACCGGAACGAAACCCATGGAAGACTTCCACATTTGGGGTAGGGGAGATGTTAAGGGCAGCAAAATTTCTCGGAGTGGATGCTATACTTCTAGGTATTGGTGGTAGTTCAACAAACGATCTTGGTATGGGTGCCATGGCGGCTTTGGGTGTGAATTTTTACGGCAAGGGTAAGAGTCATATCGTAAATCCTTTCCCCTGTTATTGGCAAGATGTTGAGAAGATAGATTTTGATCAATTAGTAGACCTCCCCCCCCTATTTATAGCCTGTGATGTTGATAATCCTCTACTTGGTAAAAACGGTGCGACTGCAAGGTATGGGCCGCAAAAAGGCCTTCCAGCTGAAGAGATAGAACTATTTGAAGAAAAAATCACGCACCTTCAGCAGTCACTCGCATCAAAATTTCCTAAAGTTTACCAAGCTGCCGAATTTCAAGGGAGTGGAGCTGCAGGTGGCATTGGGTACGGACTTTCTTTACCATACAAAGTTTCCCTTATTCCCGGGTTTTCTTTGGTCAGTAACTGGTTCGGTTTATCCAAGTTGGTTGAAGAAGCCGACCTGATTCTTACTGGGGAGGGGAGATTCGATGAAACATCCTTGAGCGGTAAGGGTCCTTTTGAGCTTTTGAACCTGGCCAACTTGAAATCCACTCCATCGATCCTATTGGCAGGGTCAATTGACTTTAATAAAGTGCATGAGGTTTGCAAAAAGTTTCATGAGTGTGACCTCTTGCAATTTGGAATGAATGAGTGGAGTTTAGAAAAAAACCTTTCTTTAGCAGAAGAGCGCTTTACTGATACTTTGAATCAGTATCCATTTCTTAGTCTTTGTCAGAGTGGAAATTAGATTGATGAGCAAGGAAGCAAAATTCAAAAGGATTAGGAGGCTTAAAAAGTGGATGCGTCCTTTGCCCAGGCGCTCAAACATTCACAAATATCCAATTTTAAAATGGTTTTCAGAAACCGCATATAAGAGATCTTATTTATGGTCGTTTCGTGGGAAAAATATTATTCCGGCCCTTTTTTGGGGCGTATGGATTGCGATGTTACCAATAGTAGGATTACAGATGCTGGTGGTGTTATTTTTGGCTCTTTGGCTAAGGACAAATTTGCCAGTTATGATTGCACTTCAGTGGATTTCAAATCCTTTTACGATGGGTCCTATTTATTTTGCCGACTATCAAATTGGGATGATTTTTTTTAAACTTGTAGGAATAGAATACGATCGTAATAGAATGTTGAATTCGGAGTATAAGTGGAGTGAGTTTAACTTTTCCGATTTAATTGAATTAATTGATACTTTTCCTCCGATGTTTGTGGGCGGGTCGATTATCGGCATTTCTTTGGGTGTAGTCGCGGTATTCCTTTACAAGGCAATGGCGAAGATTTACAAAAATGATAATGCAGAAAATAATTATTACTAATTCGCACCTTTTCCTAAGGTTTCGTTTTCTCGTCTTTTTGTTGCTTTCTTTAAGCCTGCACAATGGTTTAAGTGCGAAATTTAAGCTAGGTATTGAACATCTACAAGAAACTGACTTTGAAATTCTTCGAGGATTGAAAGTTGGTCTTCTCACTCATCCTGCTGGTGTGAATGGTAAAGGAGAAAGTAGCGTTGAGATTCTTCGAGCCAGTTCAACTGTTAATTTAGTCGCACTGTTTGGTCCTGAGCACGGAATTTACGGAAATGAAAAAGCAGCCGTACCTGTGGAGGATAAAATAGACCAAAAGACGGGACTTCCTGTATTTTCGCTGTACGGAAAATTTAGAAAACCAACTGCTGAAATGCTCTCTAAAATAGATTGTCTCGTTATTGACCTTCAAGATGTCGGAGTCAGATGCTACACCTATATAAGTTGCATGAAGTATGCAATGGAGGCATGTTTTGAAGAAGGAAAAAAAGTTGTGGTGCTAGATCGGCCAAATCCCTTAGGTGGACTGAAAATGGCGGGTCCCATGATTGATGAAAAATGTATGAGCTATGTCGGTGCTTTTCCAATGCCTTTTGTTCACGGCTTGACCATCGGAGAGATAGCTTTGTGGTCCAAAAAAGAAAGTGGCATCCTTAACATTTCTGAAACTGCGAGGAAAAGAGGGGAGCTTCTGATAGTTCCAATGAAAAATTGGTCAAGACTTATGACTTGGCCTAAAACAGGTTTGGAGTGGGTGCCAACTTCTCCAAATATCCCAACCTTGGATTCGGTTGCTGGCTATCCTATGACTGGTCTGGGTGCACAAATGGGGAAATTTAAACATGGCATAGGTACTCCACAGCCATTTCGTTTTTTAACTTTTGAGGGAAAATCTTCACTTGAATTAAAGCAAGCATTGGATGCCCTGAATCTTGGAGGTTTGTCATTTCAAATAAAGACTCTTAAAAGCAATTCTGGGAAAAACATCGATGGAGTTTACATAGTTTTGAATGATTGGAGTAATTGGAATCCAACGGAACTGGCTTTTCACATGATGCGTCTATCTGCAAAATGGGAAACCCCATCTCCTTTCACCAAAGCCAAAGAATCAGAAATCACCCTTTTTAATAAACATGTTGGTTCGCAAGCTTGGTGGGATCACCTCAAGGAAACAGGAGAAAACTGCAACATTGAAGAATTTATTAGCCTTTGGAATTCTGAATTAGAACAGTTTAAAGATAAAATAAGCCGATTCCACTTGTATTGAAAATATTGCAAATTTTTAAAATTATATATTTTAACGAGTAAAATCTTCCTGAGACAAAATTTTCAATTGATATCCACGAAGAGCATCCTCTGCTGTTTCCTGCTCTTCCATGGCGATCGCTAAAACCGGTTTTTGATTGGGCGTGTGCAGGAAAGAATAAACATAATGGATATTGATTTCGGCTGCTAAAAGGGCTTGGGTAACTTTTTTAATTGAATCTTCATTATCCACTTCGATAGCTAGAATCGTTCTTTCTGTAAAAGAGATGGACTGCGATTTCAGCAATCTTGCTAAATCTTTTGGATAATTGGGGACAACTCGGATAACGGCGGAGTCAGTTGTGTCCAAAACACTAATTGCAAGAATGTGTATATCCACTTCTTGAAGCATGGTGATAAAATCGTTAAGCCAACCAACTTTGTTTTCTGCATAAATAACAAACTGCCTAATAGATTCCTTACCTGGACTTCTAAGAGTCATTGACCCATCAAATTCTTCACTCATAATTTGATAATAACAATAAATTATAAAAAAAATAAACGCTTTTTCTTGCCCAGTACATTTGCAACAAAGTAATTTCAAGAAATTGTCATATATGAATTATATAAAAATACTTTTTTTCCCTCTTTTAACATTCATTTATTGTGGTGAATTATTCGGAAATATTACCCCCGGAAAAAAATGGATCGATTCTGATTTGGACTCTGTTATGGAAGCCTCTTCTCAAAATGATCCATTTGCTCAGGGTTTTCTATCCCTTCTGTATGCTCATGGTGATAAGAGCGTGAAGATTGATTATGACAAGGCCTACAAACTTGCTATGCTTTCTTCTGAATCCAACCATTGGCTTGGGCACTTCGCTCTTGGTTTTTTATATAGGAGTGAGCCCATTGGACCGGATTTATTAAAAGTTAGGGAATTTTATTTAAAGGCTTTTCAGGATTCGGATGGAACTCTAATAAAACTTGCAGCCAGAAAAGATCCTGTGGCCAGCTATGTGCTGGGTGAAATCTTTACTTCAGACAATCTTCGTCCGGAAGTTCTGCCTGACTTAAAGTTAGCTTACAGGCATTATGAGATTTCTTCTTCTTTGGGTTATGCCCCCTCTTCAGTTCAGGTTGCTTTGTTTAAAATATATAATTTGCTGGAGAGTGATAGTAAAATCCTTGATGTAAAGAACGAGGGCATCCAGATTCTTAATTTAGCAGTTCAAAAAAATCTGCCTTCTGCTCACCATTACCTGGGTAGAGCTTACTTTGAAGGCGATGGCTTTAAGAAAGATAATAAAATGGCACTCGTTCATTTTCGGGCCGCCGCAGATAAGGGTTACGGAGAAGCACAATTAATTTTGGCAGATTTTTATTCCAAAGGGCTAACAGGCACACCAAAACTAGATTTAGCTCAAAGGTATGCAAATCTTGCTCTTAAAACTAATTATGCAAAAGCTAAAAAAAAGTTGGATGAATTAGAAGCACCACAAAAAAAACCTGTTGACCCAATACCTAATGTTCCGATGACTAATGCTCAAGAGAGCCAAGAATTGGCTGCAAACGAAGCATTGCTTCCTGAGCCGACACTTCCGAGTCCCAGTGCAAAAATAAACCAAGATAATTTTAATTCAGCCTTGTTACCATCTCCTTACGAAGCACGAAAAGAGATGGGTATACCTAAGCAGAATCCGCCGATACCCTTAAACAAAAGAAATGTGAAAAATGAATCCATTTCATCACCGAGTGATTCTAAAGTCATTGAAATGGCAAAGAATTATTATTGGGGGCGGAGTGTTGAAAGAAATTATGCTAAAGCTTATCAACTTTTCTTAAAATCAGCGAAAGTGGGAAACGCCGAATCTTCCCGTTATCTTGGGCTAATCTACTTATCAGGAAATGGTGTCCCTAAAGACCTTAAAGAATCAATAAAATGGTTCGAGCGTGCGTCTTCTCTTGGCGATGATATGGCGACCAAGCACTTAAATAAGTTAAAGATTCTCTCTAACGATTAAATAAAGATATAAATTATTTTGTTTTACCTTTCACTGATCTATTCCTAGAAAGGATTTGTCGGAGAGATGGCAGAGTGGTCGAATGCGCTGGTTTGCTAAACCGGTGAGGAGCTAATCGCTCCTCCACGGGTTCGAATCCCGTTCTCTCCGCCATTTTTGTAATCTTACATTTGCAAAGGATTTTGATAAAAGTTTTAATATTTACATGAAAGTTAATTTATTACTTTTAGCCGCGATCTGTATAGGATTGTTTTCATTATCTTCTTGTAGATCTGATCGATACCAACGTGGGTACAATGAATCGGGTTCCAACGATTTTTATCAAAACCAAGAGAATACTTTCGAAAGCAAAAATCTTCCGGTCTACAGTAAAAGAAATCTCCAATCGTTGTTGCTCGGTAAAAACAAAATAGAAGTCGAAGAAATAATGGGACCGCCCGAAGGCAAAAGCCTTGATGGTGGTAACGGTTACCTTTGGGACTATCGAAGATCCATCTTTGATGATTCAACCGAAAAAGTCTACGAATGGAGCTTGGTTTCTTTTAAATTTCTGGGAGGTTTGTGCAGTGAAGTTATGATAAGACTGGAAGATCCTCCCACATTCCAGTTGAGTAATGATTTAAACGGCTCATTTTAACTGTGCTTGGTATGGAGTTGAAACTGGTCCAACTATTCAGTTAAGACGAATGATATTAATATTTGTTCCTGAATTAGTTGATTTTGGGTAGTCTACTTTTTTGCCCTTTTTATCGTATATAATTACGGCATTCGGTTTTGAACAGGTTAGTGTAAGAGGAGCTTTTTCGGTAATCAATAATTCATCGCCATCTGCCATTTTTTTCCAAACTATATCATTACCTTTGGGGTCTTGTACCCATATCCATAATTCTTCAATTGATTTCACTTTAAAATTATAATCTGAGTTTTCACTTTTGGATTTAGTCAATGAAGGAAGCTGACTGGAATGGGATTTTCTGTATGCCAGGAATGAATCTTTTGGCCTTTGTAGACTCTCAATTGGCTTTAAAACTTCCTTTTGTGATAAAGGCTCAATAGCGGCTTTTTTATTAGATGTGGAAGATTGACGAGCATAAGCATCAGGCGGGATTGACTCAGGAATATACACCTTGGAAGAGGAAAAACATCCTGACAATAAGCTGGAAATACCAAATAAAAGGAAGAAGCCTCTTATTTGGCTGTTTAAATTACTTTTTAAAAATACAATTTTCATAAATGAATACCACGGATGATATTTTAATGATTAAATGATTCCTTACATAACCGAGCGAAATTTAAGTTATTTAAATCATTAGGATCTGTAGGATAGACAACAATATGACCAGATTCAAGTTTTCCGATTAAGGACTTTCCATCCTTAGAAAACCTGCAAGTCTTAAAATCACTTGATAGTTTTTCAGCTATGGTCGCTAATAAAAATCCGTACTTTTTACTCCAAATACGAAGAGCTCCATCATGGGTAGTTGCTATTTGTTGATTACAAGGAGAATTGGAAAGGAAGACTGATTCATTAAAGCTTACTTTATCCTGATGTTTCAGAAGGAAGGTTTCCAGATCTAAAGCCTTTTCCTTTTTTGGCTTGGGTACATTAAAATAAAAATCTGGTGTCTGTTCAACTTTTCCATCGGGACGAATAATTAAAATGGATTCAGCAACAGGTAATTCACGAAGAGAGCAACTGCCTTTCTCAGTGATAAAAAGAATACGCTTTCCGTCTTTTGAAAATTCAATGTCACAAGCACTGGGAAGGTTGGAGCGAATAATTTTGTAGATAATTCCAGACTTATATTCGAGAAAACTGAGTATTCCATTCGGGTGAAGAATGGAAAAGTAATTTTTTTTAGGTAGCCACTTTGCTTTCAATGCAAGTCCCTTATCTTTTAGCCACACAGTGTTAAATTTCCCGGATTTTGTATCTATGGTTATTACATTGGCATGTAGTCCTGATGCTAAAAGTGTTTTGGAGTCGTGCGAGAATTCAACATATTCGATATCACTTTTATAATCTTGAGTGTTTAAGACCCATTCAGGTTCCTTACTTCCTATTTTACGTAGGACAATGCGTCCACCCGTGCCACAAGTAGCAAAGATTTGTTGACTGTTATTGATCGCAATATCGGAAATTGGACCTAGATGATCTGAGTAGGTAGAAATAATTCTTTTTGTACTTTTATTTATTAAATGAACTTTTCCATTATCAGTTCCGACTAGCACATAATTTTTGGTGCTTAATGGGGTGATAATGAGCCCGGTTCCATTTAGATCTAATTCCCATTCAGGGATATTTGAGGAAATATTTTGACTTCTAACTTTACCTGACGAGTCGGTGCTCAAAATATTTTTATCTTTCAGATCGCAGATTGCCTGAGGGAAACTGGTCGAGTTGCGTGTTCCCATCATAAATTCTCCTGGATCTATTCTTTGTAATGAAATTGGTGAAAATTCTTGAACCTGCTTATCTAAATTTTCTTTATGCCTTTCAATTTTTGAAGTATTCGATTCGTCAGTTGATAGAACTTGACCAAGACAGATTCGTAACCCTCTATCGCCTTCCGAAACAGTTGGTGCATTGGCTCCTCGATAACTTGAGCGGCAACGTGAATAGTCGGTAATGAAACTGCCTCCTCTCAGTACCTTCCAGTCGCCATCCAATTTTACTGGGTTTTTGGTTCCGGCTCGTGGAAAAGAAAAAAGTTCATTTTTGTTTACGCTTGTACCGTCCATACACCATTCCCAGACGTTTCCATGCATATCGAATAACCCCCAACCATTGGGTGATTTTTGGGATACTGCTTTAACTTCGCCCAATGAGTTTTCCGAAAACCATCCATACTGTTTTAGATGCTCTTCGTAAGAATTTTGCTTGTTTGGGAATTTCCCATAAGAGGTTTCGCAAAATGGACCGGATGAACCTGCACGAGCTGCATATTCCCACTCGGCCTCTGTTGGCAAGCGCCAAATGAACCCATCAGGGGGCGGGTATTTTTTGTTCATCAATTTGCAAAATTCCATGGATTCAAACCAGCTTACTTGAACCGGTAGGTTTGGTCCTTTTTTCTTACTTGGATTTGTTCCAGTTACTTTTTCAAATTGTTCTTGTGTCACTTCAGTTCTGCCAAGCCAATAGCTGGTTGAAATAAAGATTTTTTTCCACTTTTCATTTTTAAATCTTCCTAACTCTTGGGAAGTTGAATGCTTGTGAGTGTAATTTCCTTCCGCTAATTTTGCATATTCATCCCACAAGGCAAATGAGCCTTCCCTTGATGTAGTAAAAATGGTTCCGCCCACTTCCTCACAAAGCGTGGCTTTTAGGATTCCAACCTCTGGATGTGGCGAAAACCATAGGATTTCCTTTGTTTGGAAATCATGAGCAAGAAATTTCAATCTTTTCCAATACCAGCATTGATACTGTGGATTTGTATTTTCTAGAATAGAAAGAGCCTTTTCACTGTTTTGCGATTTAAGCGACTCTTCAGCTAGTTTAAGTTGTAATAAATATTCCTTGTAAGATTTAAGGAGGAGATTACAGCGAAGTCTTTTAACTGAATGTAATGGTATTCGGAGGTTTCCTAGATAAGGATGTTTACCAAGTAGGAGATTATTTTGGATGGAGTTTAGTTTAAATGAAAGTTTACCCAGAAATCTTTTTAAGCTGACTTCTTCTTTAAAGGTAAGATTGCTTTGATTTAGATCATCATGGGGGAAATAGATTGATTTAATATTTTCATATGGAACCTCAAATATTCCTCTTTTGGTTTTAATGCTTAATCCATTATCGTTCGAAAAAGAGGATTGTAGCGGTGTAGAGTCACCATTTTTAAATGAGATGAATTGAGTTCCATCTTGTTCTTTTTCCGAAGGTGGACTAGTCAAAAAATATTCACCAGACCAGCCGGCAATAGTGAGTTCTTCAAGTCTCAAGTATGAATTTCCTCCTTGATTAATAAAAAGTAAACCACTGTTTCCAGGTAAATAATCTGTACTCGAGTCCTTCCATTTTGCTACCTCATTTCCATTAACAAAAACTATGAATTCTTTTCGTTGTCTATGTGCATAGATCTTAAAGTTAGCAGTTTTTACTCCGACTAACTGGTCAACCATGACAGAGCCCAAAGTTTCTCGGATTGTCCTTCCCTTGAGTTTACGGTTCGATTGAAGATTGATTCGATTGTTGGAAAAGGACAGATGAAAGCCTTCGCTACCATAACTTCCTCCATCTGAATCAGAAAAAAAGCGGAGGGCTAGATAAAATGATCTTTGCCATTCTGCTTGGAATGAAACTTCTATTGCATCAAGTTCAGGGAGAATTGTTCCGGTGCTTCCTGAGAATACTGAAACTAAGCTGCCTTGTTCCTCCGTCCATGCTTTAGTGTTACTTTTTTTCCATTTTTCAAAATCGTAAGATGAATCATAAAGAACTTGGTATGATTCCGGAAGAAATTCCAAAGATCGAATGTCCGAAAGGCTTGCCTCCAGACTTTGTCCAAAACCGGACGAAAAGAGTAGTCTATCTGTATTTAGTGACTGGATCGAACCGCGAAGAAAATCGTTATTTTTAAAAAGAATCATCATCGATCCTACAGAGTCTCTTTGTTTACCCTTTATTCTGTTAAAAAGAATGGACTCCACGGCTTTATAATCGAATTTAAGTGGGTTTTGGGATGACTTGTGATTCCATATTAATTCATCCCCGTCTTTAATTTCATTCAGTCCTCCCAAAAGGGAAGATCCATCAAAAAAGGAAACGGTTTCCGGACCGTTGATGTTTGAAGAAATTTGGTTGGTTTGCCCAATACAAAATGTAGTGAAAGGAACGGTTCCTGAGATGAAGAAAAGAGTCTTCAGGATTTGAGGATGAATTCTTAGTGTCATCTTTCGTAAATAGGTAAATACCTGTAATTTAATGCCATGGATAGTAGGGCTGCTGAGGTTGCAAAAGTCGATCCGTAGTTGCTGTTCCATGATCCGTTTTCAGCCTGAGTTGCTTGAAGTTGTCTTACATTTGCAAGGTTCCATTTGTCCCAATCTTCTGGAGAAGCACGAAACATTGCCTGAGAAGTGTAGTAGAGACTGTAGAACTTGTGTCCTTGATCTCCGAAACGGGCATTTTCTCTTAAATATTCGACGGATATTTTAAATTCTTTTGAATCAGTATCTTTGTCCAAGGCCAAGATAAGACTGCCAATTGCAGTTCTTGGCAGGTTCGCACCTGAATTACCCGTATATCCAAATCCTCCCTTTTCATCTTGGCATTCGATAAGGAATTTTTTCGCTTTGGCTATCGCTTCATCAGGAACTTGCATACCTGCATTTTTCGAAGCAAAAAGGGCGACTAACTGTGCTCCGGTTATCGTTGTATCTGCATCTTTGCTTTCAGGACTGTAACGCCAAGCACCCTTTGGGTTTGTTTTTTGAGCTGAAACGATCAGGTTGGTCGCTTTTTTTAATGCGGGACCGATGTCTGAATGGTTAGTAACGCCATAATATTCGGCAAGTGCAAGGGTGGCAAAGCCGTGATTATACATGGAACTTCCGATATAGCCTGTATCCTTATTTTGTTGGCGTAAGATCTGATCAACTGCCTGTGATAATGATTTTGAGAATGGACCAAATTCGGGATCATCACCTCTCGAAAGAAATGCAAGGATAGCCAGCCCTAACACCCCCGGTTCAGAACCGTAGGAAGAGTCTGTCCATCTACCATCAACACCTTGTGAATTTTGTAAAAATAGAAGACCTTTTAGGTATGTTTGGTCTAAGGACCGGACAAAGTCATCGTTTTGTTGTTCAAAAATTTCCTGACCCTCGGAACTAAAGATAGGACTCAGCAATAATAACAGGAATGATATCTTATTTTTCAATCTTCGATTGCCTTATAATATTTCTCCATCATTTCCTGAAATTCAGGAGCGATTGAGGGACTGCCACTACCGCTACTTTGACTGGAATTATCAATCATATTTGGAGTGGAAGAAGTTCCACTTAATGAGTCGATTGTTTTGTCAGTCTTGCCGCCTTGTGAAGAACCACCTCCAGTCTTGCCAGGAACGGGACTTTTTCCTTTGGCTTGCCCAGATTGTTCATTTCCCATTTGCATCATCAAAAGTTCCATTGCTTTTAAACCTTTATCATCCTTGCTCCCGTTCCCCTGACCTTGTCCTTCAGTCATAAGATTAATAATGTCACTGAGTATATCTTTCGACTCTTTTTGGGGAGATTGCGTTTGTTCATTAAAAATTTGTTTTGAAAGTTGTTCTGATGATTTAGCCATGGCCATATGGGCATCATCAAACAAAGGATTTAATGCCTCCTCTGCGATCGAGATTTGTGTATCGGTCAGATCAATCATAAGAGTGTTTTGTTGGTCATTTAAGGATGATGACCATGTCCTTTTATTTCCTCGAAACCCTTTTCGATCCAAAGTTTTTGTTTTGAAAAGAATATCAGACTGAACCTTTTTCATTTTCAGAAGGGCTAAAATGTCTGCTGTTCTGTCTTTGCCTTTTCCCTGTCCTCCGGGAGAATCGCCGCCTTGGGATTCTTGCTGAAGAAGTTTTGCCCATTTTTCAAAGGAACTTTCCCAGTAATTCAGATTCTCGAGGGCTTGAAACGAGGTATTATTCCGAATGTTTTGTGCTGCACCAGTGAGTCCTTTTTTAAGATTTGCTGCTTCCATCAGTCGACTGACTTTTCCATATTCCGCTTTTTGAGTTCTTTCATGGTATCGACTTATTTCGTTCTTAACTTCATCTGCATCCTCGCTTACTCGTTTTTGGGTTTTTTCCATTTCATAAAATGAGCTGAGATTCTTGTTATCAAGTTGAGATGGCATTTTGCCCACAGATGTAGGCATTATGGAGACTAACTTAATTGAAAGTTTTTTTTCAGTTTTTTCGAGCTTCGTAAGTCTTTGGGCAAGGGTTCTGGCTTCAAGTCTGTCGAGTTGTTCGGAAAACTTTGCCAAAACCCTTCTTAACTCTTCCAATGCTCTTTCCTGAGACTCGGCAGATTGCATCATCGATTGACTTGCATCTGATGCGTTCGATGAGGCGGCATCCTTAAGTTTGTTTTCAGACTCCCTCATGGAACCGGTAGATGTCTCTTTTATTTCATTTAAGGACGATGCAAATTCTTTAAGGGTTTCGGGCGTAAAGAATGGGTTCTTGGTGGCTTCATTTATTGTATCCGAACCATTCCGGGCAGCTGTATTTAGTCTTTTCGCTAAATTCTTTTGATCATTTTTTAAGTTATTGATTTGAGCAGTTTCTTTTTGAGTGAGTTGTTGTTCTGCACTCTTCCTCGTTTTTTCCTCTGTCGATAGAGTTTCAAATTGAATTCCCTCTTGATCTCTAGCAATTTCAGAAACTTCAGCTATTACACTATTCATTCGAGAACGAATCATTTCCGCGTGTTTTTCCGGACCAATTATTCGATACTGCAAAGGAGTAGATAGAGAAGGTTCCCGTCCCGGATAATCGTCTATAGCCGATGCGACAAAAGTTACTTCGTCTCCATCTTCAAAGGAAAAAAGACTGGGGTCGAATGGGAATGATAATTCAAAATTCTCTTTTCTTATTTCAGAAAATTTTTCTTGGATAATTTCTAGATCCTTAATTTTCCGCTGATCTCTAAATACGCTCAAAAGCAAAGAGCATTCCTTAAGTCCGAAATCATCCTTGTTGCGAAAACTGACTTTACGAGTTTCAAACAAAAGAATTGGAGAGATGTCGGTTGTCTGATCTAGGTTCACCGAGGGAGGTAAATCGTTTTGAGTTTTTATAGAAATACTTACTGGCACCCTCGGGGAAAAACCATAGGAATCAACTAAATGTAATGAATAATTTTTATTCTCATTTATTTTAGGCAGATTGAATTCAAAGAAAGAGGACGCTAGGGCCATGCCAATATGAGACTTAGAATCTGATATCTGGATTTGACTTAATTTACGATTTGCTCTGCCGTTTATGATTATTTCAGAAGTTTCCGGCACTCTAATTTGATTATCAAGAGAATCTATTTCCTGAGGAATGATAGATAAGTATTCGGGGAATTTAACTATTGAAGTTAAGCCTTCAAGCCTTGGACGGTTAACAGTTTTGACAGATAATTCTTTTTGATAATCGCCCACAATCAGCTCTGCGGAAAAATCCTTCTTTTGGGGTGGAATTTTAAATTCATAGATTCCTCCATTAAGCTTTGAAATCAAGTGAAAACTGGATCCGTTAGATTGAATGAGTTCAGCAAAATTTGGTTTCCTATGACTATCTGGAGATAAGGAAAACCTAATTGTATTGGTTTCATTTTTCAGAACTGCGTAGCTTTTCGTTTCGTGATTTAGAATTTCAGTGAGGGTCGCTCTGTCAATTGAAGAAAAAGGAAATACCCACCTATTAAATGTATTTTGAGAGAGTTCGGGGTATGAAATACAAACCGATAAAATAATCAGAAAAATCGCACATGCACTCGTACTTGGCCCCCTGACCTTTTTCCATGGAAAAACCTCGCTTACGTTTAGGGATGTAATTTCTTGAGCCATTTTTTTCTGGGCTGCCTCAAAAATTTGCTTTGAAAAGGAGTGATTTGCTTTTTTCTTCTCCTCGGCAATCTCAATAATACCAAGTAATCTTTCACCCTTAGCTCGATATATATTTCTTACGCATTTTGCTAACCATGGGCGTTTTCTAGTGTAGAGAAAGACATGACAAATTAAGTTGAAAACTGTCCACAGTGCACAAAGAAGACCGCTAAAAGTAATGACTGAACGACAAATAACGGTGGTTGCCCATAGACGGTCTGAGATGACGAGTAGAATCCAAGATATACCAAGAAATGAAAATACCAGCATAATGAACCTTACTCCGATTCTAAAACGAACCGTCTTTGCTAAATTCTCAAAAAATTCGGTAATTGTAATATCCAATTTTACATCAGTCCTTCCTGAGTACTCTTTTGGATTATGCTTTTCGTTTTCCATTTTACTTAGACCATTCCAAAGAATTTTCTACCCGTCCAGTAAATAGCCAGTAGTAGAAATAGAAAACCACCCCAATAAAGATTCGACCTTAAACTATGAATTCGAATGTTGGGTTTTGGTTCTGGTATGAGAGATAGAGCAGTGATCAATTTCTCCGCATCTTGGTAATTTACTGAAAGACCTGCTGTTAGATTTGCCAATTGTTCAAGAGGCACTTGGTTTGTTGGCTTTCCCAATTTTTCAAGATTCGGTTCTTCAACCTGTAGTTTTGTTTGAATATTTCGCTCTGCCGACTCACATATGACGTCAATCTCTAGCTTGCCTGCTGTTGTGGCTTCCAGCGATGACAGATAAACTCCTGGACATTCTGCGTCTGGACGAAAAGAAAGGTTTTCCAAGTTTCCATCCGCATGTCTTACTAGACCATTAACTTCACCCTCTTCCAGAGGAAACCCACTCCCGTCAAGTACGATGCATCGGAGGAATAATTTCTCTCCGACACGAGGTTTTTCCGGACTCGGAATTAATTTGATTCCATCTTTTTCAGCCAGGTATCTACCATGAGCCATCCATCTTACTACCTGACTCCAAAAACGGTAATGGTATTTATCTTCGACTCCTCTGCGCCATCGCCATGCAGAGTCTGTGCCTAAGTAAAGAGATTTCCCCGCACCTTCCTGTCGAATAACCAAAATTGGCATTTTCCCCCATTCGGTGGCATAATTGGAATGAACTGCTAAAACTTCTGAACCAGGCTTTGTTTTGTTGACTGTTGCAGACCAATAAAAGCCGGGTAATTTTGTCCAAAACTCCCGGTCTTTTTCGCCTGTTCCGCGTAGTTTAGTCAGCCAATGTTCACGACCTCTTTGGGTGAGGGTATAGGATGCGGGGTTTTGAGTTCCTAATCCGCGTGGGTTATCGGTGTCGTAAATTACGGGCAAAACTTCGCCTAATGAAGTTTCACTCAGGCTTTGCTGACGGCCTCTTCTGCCAGGCATAAATATAATTCCTGAAGCCTGGTATTTGATCAACTCTGTAAGTAGTTCACATTGCTTTTGATTTAGTTCTCCATCACTACAGCCTACATCCCCGAGAAAGATTACATCAAATGGGGCTAGACTTGCCTCATCTTTTGGGAATTCCTGAATATAGTTTTCACCGATAGAAGGGCTCATGTCCGGATTGAACAAAATGCAGGACAAATCAACACCTGGATCCCGGTTTAAGGCATTTCTGAGAAAGCGATATTCCCATCTAGGAAAAGAGTCTACGATTAGTGCACGAATAGTTTTATTTTTAACGCGCGTCTTGATCTTTTTAATGTTATTATCCCTGTAGGCCTCTCCGTCTACATCTCCGAGTATGATTTCAAATTCAATTTCACCTTCATTAACTGGAAGCCATGAAAGGTTTCCTGATATACTCTCTTCGCCAATAAAACTTATTGATTCCTCCACTACTTTTTGCCCATTCGCAAGCAGAGTCAAAGTTGTCGATTGTGCGGAGTCAAAGCGATTACTTGCTTGCCAATTTATCTTTACTCTTTCCTCTTGGAGTACAAAAGAAGGAGCAAATACTTCATCAAGACTCAGGTCAGGAAGTGAAGAGTCCGAGCCGGTGATAATGCTGTAAACGGGAATAGATAGTGCACGAGTTGTTCCTACAAGTGAGAGGACTGGAGAACCTGTATTTGCGTCACCATCTGTGAGGAGAAGAATTGCTTTCAGCGAGTAGGTTTGGTCGATTGTATTTCGAATGGCAGAAGAAATATCAGTTGCATTCGCTCCAGAATATGAGCTGAAGTTTTTCACTAGAACAGTCGCATTATCTTCTAAATTTTTAATCCATGCTCCCTTGAGGAATTGTCGCGTCCATGTGGATCTTTTGATGGGGTCACCTTCATTAGCAATTACATCTTTTGTCTCCATGCTTTCAGAGACATCTTGAAGGCAAACAATTTGCGACTTTTGTTCCTGATCTAATTTTTCTACACGCTCTGGATTAAACAGAGTGATAATTATTAGGAGAATAATTAAAAATCGAAAGCTTTCCCATAAAGCAATTTTATGGTTTTTTTTCATTCGCAGCCATGTTCGGATTCCCAAGAATGCAGCAACGAGAATGCACAGGATAGCGAATATCCAGACCTTGGTATCTCCCTCTATTCGCCAAGAATCAAATGCAATATTCATAGCCTCTGGGGACTAAATGAGATGTTTGTAACAGGTAACCCAAGCAAACTTTCCGCAAGGAGAAATAAGAGCATTACGATCAAGAATAAATTCCAAATTTCTGCTCTTTCAAACGAAAGACGGGTAGCATTGGCATCATTCCACAAAATATGACTGGATGACATAGTTTCCTGCAATTGCTTTCGATCGAAAATCTCATTTACAGATTCGGTTGCCTTTCGATTAAAAGCCAAAAATTTGCCTAAATCTTTATAAATGCCGGCTTTAAGTGAGGGTTTTTGGCTTGGGTTTCCAGTTACTGGAACCAAACCATTATAATCTAAGGATGCAGTGTCTCCACATTCTGAAAACTTGAGAGCGGGATCCTCGGACGATTCATTAAATATTCGAATAAGAACGGGAACTAATACAAAGCCCTCTTCAAGATTGGACCAGTCTTTGTTTGGGAGTGTGGAGAAAGAATAAATGACCCCTTTGCCAATGGTTTTTCTTTTAAAAAAACTCGATCCATCTTTATAGAAGGCAAGAGTTTCTCCTTCAGTGGGAATATTTCTTTTAAGAATTTTCAGATAAGGTAATGCTAACTCCCTGCCGTTTGCTGTATTTGCAAAGATTCCTTGATTACGATTCCACTCACTGATTTCAAAAAAATTATTATCTGAGACTGCTTCAGTTGCTCTCCATTTTTGGAAAATATCAGACTTGTCTTTGTTTTCAAAATCCGGAAATTGGACAATCCTGCCTCCTTCTTTAACAAATTTTAGGATTTGTTTCTCTTCTTCAGGTGAGGAGGAACCTTGAAGAATCAATAAGTCGTTCTCGTTTAGCGTTTTATTTTCCGGTAAAAAATCTTTGTTTAGGTAAAGACTTTGCTGATTAAGTTTACAAACAGCAGTGATAAATTTTCTCGTTTGCTCATCCTTACACTGGACTCCTACCTTGAGCATTGCCTGATTTCCATAAGTGAAAAAATATTCGTTATCATGGGAAAAAGAATCTTCAGGCAGGGCGATTTTTATCCATCCCGTGGCGGGTTGATCTGATAATGGGATCGCTGGAGTCCAAGTTGTGGAAGGGTAGGAGAAAGGACATTTTATCGTAGATAAATCTCCATTGATATTGATTTTAACGGCAAGAGATTGAGTGTCTTTTTGATTGGTTCTAATTAAAAGAGTTGGATGGAAAAAGTCTTTTTCCTCACGGTACGATTTACAGACCAGACTGAAGTTATTAACTTCAGATGGCTGTAATTTCAAAAAATGTAATTTCCACAACCCTCCCTTTTTATCAATTCTATCATTAATATTTTTCAATAACTCATCGTTTTCTTTTGTCTTCCAATTGGATTTTTGGTCATCCGAAATTACGAGAATTTGTGCATGTCCGATGTCTGTATTTTCCAACCAATTTAATCCTTGGTTTATGGTGTAAGGTAGATTTCCACCGCAATCAGTCGGACCAAAAAAATCGTTCATTTCCTTTGAGGAAATTGTTTCAATTTTATCAACTATGATTGTTTCGGAAAAAACGGTTTCGATAATGACAAGCTTGCTGTCTGGCCATGCTTCAGAAAACCGTTCAAACTCATCTATTCCTCTTTGACGCATAGTTTTAGAAGAATTCATGAGGTTTTTTTGCATACTGGAAGATCTATCCATTACGAGCATCACAACCTCCGGGTTTTGACTGGCAAAATTAATTAGTGAAGAGTCCTCAGACGCTATGGGTCGGCTCATTAGAAAGGCAAGTGAGCAGATTGCAAGTGCACGGGAAATAAGGGTAAGCCATCTGCGAATCTTTGACATTCGGGAAGAGTTTTCCCTAGCCTTCAAAAGAAATCTCATGGCTGCCCATGACTCACGACGATGACGCATTAGATTAAGTAGATGGATAAGAATTGGGACGGCGGCTAAGGCGATTCCAAATAGTGCGATAGGTTGTAAAAAACTCATCGGTTTGAAGATAGAGTTCTTTCGAATGAAAAATCTTTTAGTGCTTCATCGATTGATGAATCTGTGACGGTTTCGAAATGAGAGCTTTGAGTTTCAGCACATATTTTTTTGATTTCTTCAAGATGAATTCGCATTTGTTTTAAATATTCATCCCTGATTATGCTCGGTTCCGTTAGGAGCGATGGACCGCCCTCTAGGTCTATGAATCGAGTAGGGCGATCAAAAAGAAATTCCACTTCCTGTCGGTCCATAATATGAAAAAGTATGACCTCATGTTTACGATCGCGCATGTGATGGACAAAATCTGCAATGGATTTTGGATCATCGAGAAAGTCTGAATAAACAATAAGCTGAGCTCTACTTTTAATAGACTCTGCAAGTTGATGAAGTTGATCAGTCACTTGATCTTCCCCTTTCGCTTTGGCATCATCAAGGGTATGCAATATGGCCTGTAGCTGTGATGGACTTCGCCGTGCGGGAATATCTTCGGTGACACTGGGTCGCAGAAGTGATAGGCCAACTGCGTCGCCTTGATTTAAATAAGCATAGCTCAGAGTACCTATCAATTTCTTAGCATATTCAAGTTTTGACTTCGGCTTGCCAAACTTCATGGAAGCGCTGCAATCCAAAAGATGGTAACTTCTTAAATTGGTTTCTGCCTCAAATTCTTTTAGGAAATATCTGTCTGTTCGGGCAAGGACACGCCAATCCATTCTTTTGGGATCTTCTCCAGGAGTGTATTCTCTATATTCAGCAAACTCTACACTGGAGCCCTTGTGATTACTCTTATGGTGACCGCTTACATTTCCCTCCATCGGAAACTCGCTGAGCAAGGGGTTGCCCCCAAACCTGGCAATTGCCCGATCGTCAATATATTTAAAAATATTGCTCTCCTTACGAGGCATCCGTTTTATTTTTCTTCTTTGTTTGCTTCTTCGATCAATCTGCTGACAACATCTGTGCTGGCAATACCTTCAGAGCGGGCGTGAAAATTTGTAATTATCCTATGATCTAGAACTGCTTCAGCTACTGCATCCAGATCATCACTTGTGGTAATGAAGTTTCCCTGAATAACTGCCCTTGCTTTGGCTCCTCGAATTAAAAATTGGATGGCTCTGGGACCGGCACCCCACTGCACGGAGTCCTTAACCCATTTGGGTGCATCATCGGACGCAGGTCTAGTTCTTCTAACTAAATCAACTGCCCTTTCAAAAACATGTTCAGGTACTGGAATCTTTTCAGTAATTAATTGATATTCTTTAAGCTTTTTTGCAGTAAGAATTTTAGAGAGTGCAGATGGTTCTCCTAGGGTAGTCCTTCTAGCAATGGAAAGTTCATCATCTCGATTTGGGTAATCTAATCTGATCAGAAACATAAAGCGGTCAAGTTGTGCCTCGGGTAGGGGGTATGTACCTTCCTGCTCAATCGGGTTTTGGGTTGCCAAGACAAAAAACGGTTTTTGTAAATTATGATTCTTCCCTGCTACAGTTACCCTTTTTTCCTGCATAGCCTCGAGAAGGGCAGATTGGGTTTTGGGAGGAGTTCTGTTAATTTCATCTGCAAGAAGGACATTTGTAAATACAGGCCCTTTGATGAATTTAAATTCCCTTCCTTCCCCATCCTCTCTGTTTTGGAGGATTTCCGTTCCTGTCACATCAGAGGGCATAAGATCGGGAGTAAATTGGATGCGGGAGAAAGACAGGGAAATAGTTTGAGAAATGGAATTTACAAGCAGGGTCTTTGCAAGTCCTGGAACTCCCATCAAGAGTGCGTGTCCTTGGGAAAGCATGCATATAAATATTTTTTCAATTGCCTCATCTTGTCCGATAATGACTTTACCAATCTCGTTTTTAATTGCCGCAAAAGAATGCTGTAATTCTTCCAAAGCGTTTACATCAGTCTCACCCAAGTCTGATGTATTATTTTTTGTGATTTGTGTTGAGGCTGCCATTTTTTATTAAAATTCAAAATTTATCATATTATGTTCATGTTTGGCTACAACTAGAAGATCAAGGTTTTATAAAGTATAAATTATTTGAGTTATAATAGCCTTACAGATTTAGAGAATAAAGGTGCAATATGAACATCTCGATTTCTTAATCTCAAGTCAGTCTTAATAGTTGATAAAATCTAAATTAATTTTTCTTAATTTAACTTGTCGCTTATGAATTTCGAAAATCATGCGAGGCCAATAACAGAGATAAATATTTCCTATTGCTACTTTCCATAGATATACTTGATTTAATGATCTCATGAATAGAATTCAGCGTAAATATAAGGTTGTAAAAACAAGCTCTTTAAGTAAGTTGAAAGATGAGGTTAACGGAACTTATTCAAAAAGAGTGTAAAGACACGGAAGGATTCCTCTACAGAGCTTCAGGCAAGTAGCAACGTATGGGCGGAATAGTAAAAGATAATGAAGAATGGCTTCAGCCGATGGTCTTTGTTCAAGAGGAAGGGTGACTCTAAAATTAGCAAAAAGTTTATCTTTATTGCTTGATTTTATTCCTTTAAGAGAGTAAAAAAGAAGAATAGTTCATTATGAGCTTTTTTAAAGCCACCGATAAGGGCAAGATCGGTGGCTTTTTTATTTGTAAATAAAACAGTTCTTGAAATCTACTGAAATCCTTCTTTTGGTGATGAAGTAGTTACGCACTTAAATCCAAAACAAAAACATCATGAAGTTAACCCATATTTTACTACCTTGCTTTCTATTATTTACTGCCATTCTTTTTTCGCAGAACGAAAGCCCTAAACGTCTAAACTCTGGTCCTCCCAAGCTTCCGATGAATATACCTCCACCACCGAGTTTCGCTTCGATGTCTAATAAAACGGGAAAATTTCAGTTGATCAGTGCTGAATACTATTCTCAGGACTCTAAACCTTATCTATACAAAAGGCTTGTGAAGTTTGATACCTCAACAGGCAAAGCTTGGATTCTCTTCTCCAAAATAGGAGCAAATGGAGAGCAAAGAACTTGGGTCCCTCTGGAATCGGGTGTTTCTAAGTAAATGCTCGAAATTTAGTTTGCTGACTTGCTGGAAAGCTGCTCTGAAATCCTTTTTAATTTCATTTCCAACCCGTCTACTTTTTTGATAAGCTTTTTATTTTTTAATGTGAAGTGACCGATCAGTATTAAAATTCCAAAAGAAATGAGTGCAATTTTGCCAAAAGGCACAATTCCCCATGTTTTGTTCCACGCGACATACATGGCAGCAATACCCATAACGCTAAGCGAAATAAGCATGAAAACATTCCATAAAATTCGTGCCAATCCAGTTGGGCGTTCCCGTCCAAGTACTTGAAGATTGTTCATTAAAAGAAAGAAACTCAAGTAAGCGACTGGTATAAGCGTAAAGCCAAGGATTGATGTAGGTACAGCCAACCAAAAAGCAGCGTCATTCCAAAAAAATGGGCCAAGTACACCTAGACCTGCTAAAAGTGCTCCTCCCAAAAAAGTATTCCCGCTGTGTGATTTTCCTAAAACTTCGCAAATGGCATGTCCATTAATAGTCATTAGGATTATGATCGTTGAAAGGGCCATACCCAATACTCCAATACCGAAAATATAATGCGAAAATGCCTTGCTTTCAAAAAGTGATTCAAGAGATTCAGCCAAATTAAAAGCATCCCGTTTCACCAACATGGCTGCAAGCTGTCGATCTGCTTCTGGAAGGGATTCTAGGACAGCATCCTGTTGAATGGGTGCCAACGCATCGAATTTATCCTTTTCCCACTCAAGTTCTGCTCTGGCTTTAACGAGAGATGTATATCCTTTTTCAAGGTTCGCGTGGATTCCTCCATCATTATTAAAAGCAGATTCAGGTTTACCATGAAATCTTGTCCCCGCAGCAATTACTACACAACTTGTGGCCACAATATAGGGAATAAGTAATGCGGTCCATAGATCAAATTTTGCAAGACCCCTGTGCTCGCGCCCCCACTTTCTACGGAGAAGAACAAAAGGCATAAAAAAAGTCATATTTATCCCTACAGCAGTAGCGGCAGCTGAAATCATGACATCCTGTTGTAGTCCAACAATTTTTTCCTCCCAAAAACTTTTGAATTCTCCTGTTTGTTCGAGGAAGGGTAGGTACACATCAGCAGGGGTAGAGAAGAGCGAGAAATTAGGCACAAAACCAGAAGCGATTTCATTCCAATTAGCCTGGCCACTGGTGCTTAGTTTTATTACCACTCCAAAAAATGAAATAACCACGATTCCAACCATAATCTTCAAGATTAAATCAAAAATTTTAACCCCCGTTGATCCTTTGTCGTATGCCCGCACAACCAGAAAAGCGGTACCCAACATAAATGCACAAATTAAAACTTTTCCCCCTGTATTGTTAAGCTCAGGTAGCAGGTTTTGGGTAACAGCAGCCGTACCAAGACTAAATTGGGGAAGGCACCAAACTATATTTGCCATGATGGTTGCGATTGCCCACCCCCATCCAAGCACGGGGTTTATTTCATTATTGATCGAGGTGAAAGGACTTTGTCCGGTGGACAAAGTTACATGGCTAATGGCAGAGAGCATTATAATGCCCAGGATAATTGCCATAGGTTGTAACCAAAGAAGACTGTATCCGGCAAGTACACCGAGAAAAAGGCTGGATGCCAATGATCCTCCACCGAGGGTAATGGCGCTTTGCAACCAACCTGGCCCAGATAGTTTTGTGTATGCTCCTAACCTGGAGAAGATCCCTGAAGCTTCAGCTTGAGACAAATATTTCCTTTCATTTTCATGAGTAGCCATACACCTGTAAATCAGGGTTAGCCAAGAAAATGTCAAGTAGGCATCTTACTAGATGCAATATTGAAAAGTTCCTTTAGGGGACTAATTTACCTTCATTACCCCACGCATGAGAGCGAAATGTCCGGGAAATGTGCAGACATATTCATAGTCACCAGCTTCCGGCGCTGCAAAAGTAATGGTTTCGCTTTCATCTGGACCTAGGAGTTTAGTGGAAGCGATGGTGTCGCCTTTAACAGAATCAGGAAGTGCATTTGTTGCGTTGGCCCCAGCACCCATCGCTTTCTGCCCGAAGGCAACAGCTGAAATTCCTTTTTTTAGAACAACTAGATTGTGTCCCATAGCGATTTTTGGGATCTTTCCAACATTTTTGAAGGTAAGCTCCACTGTTTCACCAGCCTTAACTTCGAAACTCTTAAGATCAAATTGCATGGTGTCATTGCCCGTTACAGTTATCTTTTTAACTTCAGCATGGGTAGTGACTGCAGGCGTTATTAAAAGTAGTAGTAAAGAGAATATTTTCATTGAGTCATAACCTATGCTAAACCGGCATATTCTCAAGCAAAGAACGGATGTAAATTAAACTTTAGTGGAAGGCATATACCGATAGTAAACTTCCAGCATAAGAATGGTCATTGTCGTTCTGTATATATCAGTATCTCCGTGGAAGTGCTTGCCGTGAGGCCAGTGTCCATCAGAGGCTTGTCCACCGCAGACAATCTGTTGAAATTCTTTATTCCATGCACGCCAATATTTGGAACCTCCGGAAACTCCGGTCGCCTGGAAACAGGCTTGTGCATGATAATACCATTCATAGACATCTATTTGTTTCCACTCTTTTTTCTGGTTTGCGATAATCCAATCAAGCCCAAGTTGAGCTTCTTTGGAATTTGCGTTTTTCCAGATTTGTAAACATAGGACTCCCGTGCCAGTTAAGCTTGGCTTACCACCTGAACCTTCTTTGTAGGCGAATTTCCCTGTTTTATCTTGGCATCTTTTGGTGTACGCGACTGCTTTATCCATAGACGCGTCTAGACCCTCAATCGGTATTCCTGTGAGGGCCGCTGCTTTAAGTGCCTGAATGTTCCACCCGGTAACGGATAAATCTGTATGGGCTACTGGCCCTTTTCCAAAGCCGTAAGCCCATCCTCCGCTTTCATTTTGCCCTTTTATTATTACCTCTGTTGCTCGTTTTGCATATTCCTTAAGTTTAGGAATTTTAGTCATGGTGTATGCTTCACAAAGTGCATATGTGCGGATAGGGTGGGAGTAGGATCCATAATTACCCGCACCTATTTGTTTATCGGGAGGAGTACTGGTAAGAAAGTTGATACCTTTTTGAACGGTCGGGCCAAAGGTGGGCGAGTCTTGTAATTCACAGTGACCTAAGTAAGCCAACAGAGCCATACCTGTCATAGCATCACGATATTTTGGATCTTTAGCTTTTCCAACCGGCCTGCCAGCATCGTCCTTGTCTTTAAGTCCCCAGCCTCCATCTTCATCTTGTGCAGATTTTAGCCAATTAAGTCCGCGCATGATTGCCGCTTCGGTTATATCCTTACCTCCGCCTGAGCGAAGACGTTCAATTCTCTTTTTAGGATCGCACCTTTGTTGCATTGTTTTTGGAAGCGAAAGCCCAATACCTTTCAAGGCACTTTTCATCGCATTGTTGTTCATCCCGGCGTCTGACATAGTAGGGGGTGCTGCTTCCACAACAGGAGCCAAATCCTTCACATCCAATTCATTCATGTCCGGTAATGTGATATCAGAAATAGCAGTGGTGCGAAAAGTCTGCTGAGCTTTTGGTTGGGCTTTTTTCTGCCGTTGCATCAGCTTGACCACTTTTTTCTTCTCCTGATTTTGCTGGGCGGGTGCCGTCCCTGCATCTGAAAAATCAGAATCACCCTCTCCTGCGGCTGCGACATAAACTACTATATTCCACATCGCTACAAAAAATCCTAATATGGTTACTAAAGATACCAAAAGACTGTTAAGTAATCGGTATTCTCTAAGGTATTTGGAGAATGCACTTTCCAGTGGAGGGGCAACTGTTATTTGTTCTTGGGGTAAATTGTCCAAGTCGGGTTCTTGGTCAAAATCTTCGTATTCTGCTTCTTGGTCCATAATTTAAATATTTGGTACTCTATTAATAAAGTCAAAACCATTAAAAATAAGATTTAAACCGTTGCTTGTGTGGCTTGCAACCTATTGTAGTCTTAAAATAATAAAAAAATATTCTAGAAATCAAAGTTTTGAAAAAAAAAATCCTATTATCAAACCTGTTTTCCGTATTTTTAATTCTTTCTTTTCCTTCTACTGCGGAAGAAGCAAATCAAAATTTACCTTCGATTCAAAAAGTTGGTGAAGCCAAATTTCAATTCGGTGAAATCTTACTAGACCAGCACAAACGAATAGTTGAATTTAACGCTACTAGTAATCAAAAAAATGGATTAATTGAATATGCCTTAGTTCATGAGACCGGGAAAACCCATGAGTCACTTTTTAGAACGAAAGTTCGTCCTCAAATTTTACACGCATCACTTTTACTATTAAAACAACCGGTTGAATCTAGATTTTTCGAAAATTTATGGTCTGAAAAACCAAATAAACTAGATTTTAGTAAAAGTAGAATTAGAACAGAAGTGCAGTGGGATCAGAATGGAACTTTGCATACTTCTTCGTTGGAGGAACTGTCTTTGAACACAAAAGACAAAAGTAGTCTCCGAGAGGATGCCTTTATTTTCACAGGATCCAAAAAGATCGAGGGTACCTATCTAGCAGAGCTAAGTGGATCAATGATTGCTGTTTATGCGGATGAAGAAGCAGTCATCAACAGTTCTGATCACGACAGTAATAACGATGATGTCTGGATAGCTAATGAAAAGCAAATGCCAGAATTAGAAACGCCTGTTAGAATTCGCTTCCTCTTGCCTAAGGTAGATTGAATTTGTAGGATATTCTTATGAAATATCTTCCTACTATTTTACTGTTCTTTTGTTTCTATCTTCCTGGTTGGGCCGTGAAACCAACGATCAATCTTTCGATAAAGCAGGAAATTGAAAGATCTTTGGATCTCGGTTTGAATTGGCTTAACAAAGAGCAAAATAGGAGTTCAGGGAATTGGGGAATTGAGGAATATCCTGCGTTGACCGGCTTAGCGGTTAGATCTTTCCTTGGGCATCCTTCCCCGCAAGTATTAAAGAAATATGCAAAAACACTTGAAGGAGGGCTTGGTTTCATCCGGTCAAAGGTACAGTCAGATGGGGGGATCTACGGTAAGGGGCTAGCTTCGTACAATACATCTATCTGCTTAATGGCTTTAATGCAGCACAAAGATCAACAGGACGATGCAATTATCCAAGCTGCTCGTAAATTTTTGATAAATCAACAATCAGATTTCGATAACAAAGGTGAATCAGACAATGTTTTTGATGGAGGAGTAGGATATGGATCAAGATGGGCACATTCAGATCTTTCCAATACCCACTTAGCTATGGAAGCTTTATTCTATGCTAAAAAGACTTATCAAAATAAAGAAGGGGAGGGGGGCGACCTCGACTGGGATGCAGCAATTACCTTTGTGAGTAAGTGTCAAAACTTGCCATCCACAAATAAAGAGAAATGGGTAAGCGACCACCAAGAAGATCGTGGAGGATTCGTATACTTTCCCGGGAGTAGCATGGCTGGAGAGCGACAAAATACAAACGGATCGATCGCTTTACGATCTTACGGGAGCATGAGTTACGCAGGTTTACTTTCCTTCATCTACGCAGAAATGGACTCACAGGATCCTCGCGTTCTTGCGGTTAAGGAATGGCTGACTAAGCATTACACTATTAAAGAAAACCCGGGCATGGGACCTCAGGGCCTTTTTTATTACTATCATACGATGGCCAAAGCTCTTACCCTATCAAGAATCACCACCATTTCAGACGAAAAAGGTGTTTCGCAGGATTGGCGAAAGGAACTTGCCCTGCATCTCTTAAATTTACAATCAAAAGACGGATCCTGGATAAATGATAATGGCAGGTGGTGGGAAAAGGATCCTGTTCTAGTTACTTCTTACGCCTTGCTTACACTCGAGCGAATTTATTACGACTTATAATTCCGTGAGAATTGGGTTCTTATGTCTTTCCTTTTTTGGTTTGATCTTTTCCGAAGGTCAGACTTTTGCGAAATTACCGCAATCGCCTGATTTAGCTAAGCCGGGGAACCCTATTATTTACGGTGGTTTATCCGTTGGAGATTCACGGGAGGAAGTGCTTTCAACATTGCGAAAAAATGGCTTTATTCAAATTTATGAAGAAAAGAGTGCCGGGGTAGTCAAATCTGCTGTCCGTTGGGATGGAATAAGATATGAGTTAGCCAGTAAATTAATCGATGATAAACTCGCTTTATGTTTAATTGAGGGTAACAAGGGATGGCAGGACTTCCATTACGATGATGTAGTTTCTAAGGAGTGGAAAAACCTGAGGGAGCGCGTTATAAATGCGTATGGAAAACCTTCAAAGTCTCGTAACTTTCCCGAATATTTTGATATTCCAGTAAATGATCTTGGAGGAACAGTCACCGATATTTGGAACCTCAGTGATCGAACACTTATGCTTTCGGTAAGAAAATATGAAGCGAAAGATTGCTGTACGGATCAAATTTTGGAATTTTCATGCTGTACCCTTTTGATCAAGCCACATGTGAAGGAAGTTTTACTTAAATAAGGAAATTAATGGGGATATTTTCAAAGTTTAAAAGTGGGTTTAAACGGGGTGCCAATGCTTTACAGGATGCAGTCGGAAAGATGGTTGGTCGTACTCGACTGGAAGAAAGCGATTTGTTGGATCTGGAAGAGGCTTTCTATCAAAGTGACTTTGGGGTTGAGACAACGGAGGAAATTATTGAAAGAATTCGTGAAGCCCATCGTCATGACGAAAATTTTCGAGGGGAAGATGCCAACACTTTGGCTAGAGAAATTCTTAGAAGAATTCTTGATGGCTCTGAAGGTAAATTATCTGAAAAACCTGATTCAGTTCCAGAAGTCATTTGTTTGGTGGGGGTAAATGGATCCGGCAAAACCACTACCTGTGCGAAATTGGGATACAGGTTTAAACAAAATAATTCATCATCTCTTCTTGCGGCATGTGACACTTTTAGAGCGGCAGCCACAGAACAGTTGATCAGTTGGTCGGATAAATTGGATCTCGAGATCGTTTCAGGGCATCACGGTGCGGATTCTGCTGCAGTGGCTTTTGATGCTTATTCAGCCTGTGAATCCAGGGAATATGACCGCCTAGTCGTTGACACTGCGGGTAGACTGCATGTCAAAGATAACCTGATGGATGAACTTAGTAAGCTAAAGCGAGTTTTGCAGAAAAAAAACTCAGCGGCACCGCATCACTCTTGGTTGGTAATTGATGGTTCGACCGGTTTAAATGTGACTGAACAGGCGAAAGTTTTTCATGAAAAATTCGGCCTTACGGGCATTATTGTTACCAAGTTAGATGGTTCTTCTAAGGGAGGAGCTTTGGTTTCGATTTTTAGAACAATGAAATTACCTATCTATTTCATAGGGTTGGGAGAAAATGCAGATGATCTACAGCCTTTCTCTGTAGACTATTATCTCGATTCCATCTTGCCAGAAGTCCAAAAAGATTCCTGAATTTAAGAGAAGTTATGAAAATTAAAATCGATCATCAGCGACTTGAAGTTGAATTGGGAGATCGTTCTTATGAAATAAGTATNGGTTTTNGTTGTCGGGANACCNTGANCGAGCACAAAGCAAATTTACAACAAGATGGTAGAAAAATTGTTGCCCTTGTTGATAACGGACTGTCCGAGGCGAACCCATCTTTTATTAACGAATTTGTATGCGATTTGCCCCATTTAAAAATTCCATCAGGGGAAGAATCTAAATCCAGTGAATGGTTGTGCAGGGGTTGGGATTTTCTAGCTTCCAATAAAATAGACCGTACGGGTGTAATCTTTGTATTTGGAGGTGGAGTCAGCGGGGACCTTGGCGGATTTTTGGCTGCAAGCTATCTTCGTGGTATTGATTTTATACAAGTCCCTACAACTTTACTCTCCATGGTTGATAGCTCTGTGGGTGGCAAAACCGGAATTAACCTATCTGCAGGTAAAAACTTAGTGGGTGCTTTTCATCAACCCAGTCGGGTGATTATTGATTTAGAAGTTCTAAAAACCCTTCCGCCNCNNGANTTTTCTGCTGGAATGGCNGNGGTTATTAAATATGGCATGTTGGGAAATGCATCTTTATACCAAAAGCTCGTTTCTTTTCCACAAGCTCTTTCACCTGAGCATTCTGAATTATCAGCTATCGTGCATCAGTGTTGCTTGGATAAATCAAGGATTGTACGCGATGACGAGAAAGAATCACTGATTCAGGGGGGGAGGGCACTTCTTAATTTAGGACATACTTTTGGTCATGCAATTGAAGCGACTGCTGGTTATGGAAGTTATTTACATGGAGAAGCTGTTGCCATTGGTTTGGTTTGTGCCTATCGCCTATCGTGCAAATTGGGTTTATGTGAAAATGAATCCGAGAATGTACTGCTTGAGTTGCTTGCGAGATATAATCTGCCAATTGAATTAACTTCCCAACTATCTTTGGCTCGACTTTTGAGTGCGATGATGAACGATAAAAAGGTTCACAAAGGTGCTTTACGTTTTGTGGTCATGGACAAGATAGGCTCTTCTCATGTAGAGAATTCAGTCGGCATTGAAGTTGTTTCGGAAATTCTTCAATCGATAGGAGCCCGCTAAATATTATTGTGTGAATGTTGAATGTGACTTGATTCGGGCTTATTTTGAAAAAAATGGATTTTGGGTCCGACTGCATGAATTCGCTTCTGAAATCAGTAAAACAAAATCACATTTCCCATTTTTTGAAATTTTTAGGTCATCAAATTTATCTTTAGTTCAAGAAAAGCGATTTCGTCTATTCACAGGTGATCTTGCAAGATATGAGTCATCAGTCTTTGGTTTGATCGACTGGCAGGTGAGTGGATTCTCTCCAGATCTTCTCAGTAATGATGTCCGCCTGTTAAAGTTTTTCCGGAAACAAATTGATAATCAGAAAGCTCTATGGGTAGGGGGAAACCTGAAAAGTTTAATGAAAGAAGATCAATTAAAATTGATCGTTCCTGCCTTGCCCAAATCAGAGAACAAAACAAAGGATCTTTTTGAATTACTGAAGGCTAACGGGATAAATGGTGTCTTGACGATGAGTTCCGTTTTGGAAAATTTGTTACGAAATGTTTCCGGGAAACCTGAAAGTAGAGGAAACCCATCGATGCATCTGCTTAAATTGTTAAAGCTATATGGGTTGGCAACAGAACCACAATTAGATATTTTCGAATAGGTTATGGATTCTTTAATTCACCAAACAGCTATCGTAGAACCCGAAACTATAATCGGAAGAGGCATATCCGTCGGCCCATACGCGTTTATAGAGGATGGAGCAGTTATTGGAGATGGTTCTTTAATAGAATCACATGCTGTAGTTAAAAAATGGGCTCGAATTGGTGAAAAGGCAAGAATTGGCCATCACAGCGTGTTGGGTGGTGATCCCCAGCACATAGATTTTGATTCCTCAACGGAGTCTTTTCTCACTTTAGGTGATCAAGTTCGTATAGGTGAAGGTGTAACCATTCATCGGTCGCTTTATAAAGGCCAGACCACAAAAGTGGGAAATGGAGCCTTTTTAATGGGTAATTCACATGTGGCTCATGATTCAATTCTGGGTGATCGAGTTATTTTGGCCAATGGAGCACTGCTTGGGGGGCATGTTGAGATCGGCGATGATACATTCGTGGGTGGAGGTGCAGCCGTTCATCAATTTGTACGAATCGGTCCTGGTTCAATGGTTGGAGGTCTTGCTGAAATATCTAAGGATGTTGGCCCTCATTTGCTTGTAATGGGTAGAAATCGTGCATGTGGTCTGAACAAAGTGGGATTAAAAAGAAGAAATGTTAGCAAGCAGGACATCAATGCACTTAAGCGTTTTTTCCGAGAACTCTTAACTCGTCCGGTAAAAGTTAAAAGCTTAGCTGAGAAGCTTATGGAGCATATTGACGAAGAATCTTCAGAGACTATTCGTGAATTTTTGGAGTTTTTTGCATCGGGCCAGCGCGGTTTTGCTCGAAGTCAAAAAAAAGTGGATTAAATGCTAATTGGAAATGAAAAATTGATATGTTTAACCCCAGAAGCAGGGTTAAAAATAAATGATTTGATGGAACGAGAGTCGGAAGGCAATTACCTGAGGATTAAGATAACGGGTGGCGGTTGCAACGGGTTATCTTACAAGATGAAATTTGTAAATGATGCCAAAGACAAAGATATACTTGTCGAAAGTTCTGGTAGATCGGTTTTGGTGGACTCCAAGACGGCCCTTTATCTCAGAGGTACGACACTCGATTATTCAAGTAAATTGGTAGGGGGNGGNTTTAANTTTATCAACCCTAATGCAAAGGCGAGTTGTAGTTGTGGTGAGAGTTTCAACCTCTAATCACAAAGTATAAAATGTGCTTGCAACAATGTCTAATTCGTAACAAAAACAAATCATATTTTGATTACCCTTAAATTACATACAACCACATGGTAAAAAAACCCGGTGGTAACAAACGGTACCAGCAAAACCGTAACTACATTCGTAAAAACGACAAAATTCGGGCACGTGAAGTCCGGGTTATCGGTCCAGATGGCGAGATGCTCGGCGTGATGCCTCCAGAAGAAGCAGTGAAAATTGCTAAGTCTCATGGCCTTGATTTGGTGGAAGTTGCTGCATCTGCTCGTCCACCTGTATGTAGAATTTTGGAATTTGGTAAGTACAAATACGAACTTAGCAAAAGCAAAAGAAACAAGGAAAAGACGGCTAAAAGAGTTAAAGAAGCAAAATTTCGTCCTCGTATCGAAGAGCATGATTATATGACCAAGGTGCGTCGCTCAGAGAAATTTTTGCACCAGGGGAATAAATTGAAAATAACTCTGATGTTCAGGGGTAGGGAGATGGAACATGTTAACCTGGGAATGGACTTGGTGAAGCAGGCGATCAAAGACCTTTCTGGAGTTGGTAAAGCTGATGACCAGCCCAAGTTGAACGGACGCTTTATAATTGTTAGTTTGTCACCACTCCCTAAAAATCAAAGGACTTTAAAATATAATTCCTTGGAAGATCTGGAGACAGAAGAAAGCGATGATTCGGCTGAAGAAGATGAGCCTGAAGAAGTTCTTGCAGATCAAGATTCTGATCCAGTAAATTAACCTAATTATCTTTTGTCGGTGTGAGCACCAAGTTGGTTTTGCTTGTTGGTCTGGGTGGAGGATTAGGTTCTATATTCAGGTTTACACTCTGTTTACTATTCTCTAACTCGCTTCCTTGGGTCACGCTATCGATTAATATTACGGGGGGCCTTCTCATTGGAATACTTGCAGCCTGGATTGAAAGCATTGAAAACCCTGATTATTGGCGGGCTTTTTGGATGGTTGGTTTTTGTGGCGGATTCACTACCTTTTCCGCTTTTGGTTACGATTTTTTTAATTTTTTCAGAAATGAACAATTTGGATTAAGTATAATCTACATCTTTCTAAGTATTGCTGGTACGCTGTCTGCGGTTTTTTTGGGCCACCGCCTTGTTTCTTAGNCACCANNAAGTACATGATTTCTTGCTTAAATAATAGGATTGTGAGATTTTTATAGTACCGTGTTTTTAAAAGTCCAAGCAACCCTGATGACTCTTTTAGTCTTTACGATATTGAGTCATGATACATGGGGCGTAGTGAATGCACCCAATCCTTTTCTTAGACCTGGTTCAAATCATAAACCACCTCCTCAAAAAAAGACTGAGTATAAGCCTCGACCTGTACCGCAAAAAGATATGTCTCGTGAAATTGAGTTTCGAGGATATTTTATTTTCCAGGGAAAGCCTTTTTTTTGCCTTTTTAACAAGAAATCAAATCGNGGCGAATGGATAAGTCTGAGCGATCTCACCTACGAGGAATTTGAGGCTTATGAGTTCGACGAGCAGACAGAAACATTAACAGTAAAATATGAAGGAACCACCTATGAAATTACTCTTATTCAGGGTGGTTCTTCTGCTCCTTCCCCTGCCTCGCCAACAGTCACGAGGGCACCTTCTGTGACATCTCCTGCAGCAAACTCTGCTTCTGGGAATACACCCAAATATATGCCTCCCCGACCCACCAAAACACCTGCACTTCCCTCGTGGTTGGTAAATCGGAAATCACCGCCAGTGAGGTCTTCATCTTCAGGTGGATCATCTAATTTTGGAATAATTCCGAGAAGAACAAACCCAATGTCTTTTAATGCTCCATCAAGCGTAGAGAATGAAAATTCCCCTTCATCGACTAATTTTGGCTCTAATCCAAGTTCGGTCACGAGAACTGTAAATTCTTCCAGTGGTGCCGGGGCGTCTTCATCTTCAGGAACTCCAACAATAGATACTCCCGGAAATGACTTTTCACAGGATTTTGTGGAGAACGATAGCAATGGAAATGATTTAGATCTGGAAAACCTTCCTCCGCCCCCTCCGCCCCCTAACATTGTTCCGCCGACTCCACCTCCCAATATCTTGCCATCCCGTGAGAATTAAAGATGCAATATTTCTTTTAATCGGTATACCCTTTTCGTTCGGGATTTCCGAGGATGGCCGCAGATTGGGAAAGTTGGAAGGCCAAGATTGGGATATACACGCAGCACTTGGTGAAAATGCTTATCCATATTCTTCATCGACAAGTATCCCAGATTTTTCTCCGGTAGGTGCTTTGGTTTCAGAAAAAGGTACTTTGGGGACTGCCACTTTGATTGCACCCAACTTAGTGATTACTGCTGCTCATGTTTTAAAAAATTCTTTCAGTACTCCTACGCCGAGATCCGAAGACTGGGAATTCATCTTATATCCAGACTTTGAAAGTGCGAATATTGATTATCGCTTTAAAATAGATGAAATTATTATTCATCCTTATTGGGTTGCTCGCCAAAGCAAAGACAACCCTTTAGGTGATGGGGACAAGATTGGGGTGGATCTTGCTCTACTAAAATTAAAGGATTCCGTTTCTGGCGTATTTCCTGCCAGACTTCCACATCAAAATTCTCCGTCTACGGGCCAAAAAATTTTTGTTTCTGGATTTGGGAACCTGGTAGAAGGTGAAAACGGTGAATTTAATCCAGATAATTCACGCAGAATGGCTGGTATTAATATTTTGGATCGAGTTGTAAAAGAGATTGTTGTAGAAGGAGATATAATATCTCAGAGCGGGGGACTTCTTGCTTTAGATTTTGATTCTCCTGAAGGAAATTCTAACAGTCTATCAAACTCTGAGGGTGCTTTCGAAAACCTGCCTGTTGGAACCAGTGGTTCCTTTCCACTTGAGTTGGAAGTTAGTACGGCAAGTGGTGATAGCGGGGGCCCTTTATTTGCTCGTATCGATAATCAATGGAGAGTTTTTGGGACAGTTTCTTATGGCTCATCCGATTCAACTTATGGAGATATCACTGTTTTTTCACGAATTTTTAATCATTTGGACTGGATAGATCCCTATCTTACCCCTTGGCCAAGTTCTAAAATGTTGAATGAATCTGGGTGGACTGAATCGGACTGGTTTGGGGTCTTCTTGCCCTTTCCCAGTGGGTGGAATTACCATGTAGAGTATGGTTGGTTATGGTCAAAACCTTTTTCTGAAGATTCCGTCTGGGCTTATTTTAACCATCTAGGGTGGTTGTGGGTCTCTTCGTCAACTTTCCCTTTCTTTTATTCCGATAACACAACTAATTGGCTCTTTTTTTATAAAGATAATGCCGAAACCGGCGGATGGGTTATTTATGATTTTGCAAGTACTCTTTGGAGTGATTATACAAACTAGTCTTCTTTTTATCACCGCACGGGAACCACTCTTTGATCAGAACTATTTACAGCATAATAAAAAGTCGTGAACTTTTTTGGCAATTTCTTACTCGCAATGTAAAATCGAGGCATAGAGGCAGCGTACTTGGTGGATTGTGGTTGATATTGAATCCTTTGCTCATGCTGGGTCTTTATGTCTTCGCTTTTGGGGTGGTTTTTGGTGGTCGTTTTACTGAATCACCTGATGAAACCACCCTGGACTTTGCTCTTGGTGTATTCTTAGGACTTAATGTACTTGGACTCATTCAAGCCATTATCGGTTCTGCCCCCACAATCATTGTTTCACAGCCTAATTTTGTAAAAAAAGTAGTTTTCCCGCTGGAAATCCTTCCTGCGGCAACGATGGGTGCTCTGGCTTACGATTTGCTGATCGGATTTGGTTTGTGCTTACTCGGGGTTGTAACCCTTGGTCCAGGATTAAGTATTTCCGCAATCTACACTCCTTTAATAATTGGACCGGTCTTTCTTATTGCACTTGGACTAGCATGGTTCCTGTCTGCCTTGGGTGTTTTCATTCGTGATATTGGGCAGATTGGTTCTTTTCTGGGACTCGCTTTGCTATATTCGAGCGGGGTCTTTTATTCAGCGGAAAGAGCCAAGGCGTCAGCACCGGCAATTTGGAATTTTCTTCAATGGAATCCATTTCTGCAAATTATCGATTCACTACGACAGGTAATTTTGTGGGGTGGGCAACCCGATTGGTTTAGCTTGGTATATGCATGGATTTTCGGTTTCGTAATTCTTTTTTCTGGAGCTTGGTTCTTTCACCGATTACGTCCGGCATTTGCGGATGTTCTTTAAATATCTGAGTACAATTTCTTCGCCGTATTGTCCCAGTTGTGGGATTTGGCCCACTCGATTCCATTTTGACCGATTTTTTTTCTGTAATTTTTTTCTGAAATTAAGGTCAAGAAATTCTTTGAGAGTGTTTCGATGTCATTTGGTTCTGATAGTAGTCCAGTTTCATTGTCTATCACCGCATCTTCGACACCACCCGTTTTATTTGCAATAATTGGAAGTCCATGTGCAGACGCTTCCAGATATACAAATCCAAATCCTTCAACACTTTTTGTTTTTGGTAGTGAAGTAAGGGCAAAGATATCAGATTCTGCATAAATTGAAGCTAGTTCTTGATCCGTACAATCTCCCTTAAAAGTCACCTCCCCCGCAAATTCCTTTACCAGGTTTTGAATACTCATTGAATATTTTGGATTGTTAGTCGGGCCGACAAAGCATAAGTGCAGACTTTTCTGAGTTTCTTTAGGTAGTTTTAGTAAGGCTAGTATTATTTGATCCTGTCCCTTTCTAGGATGGATTCTGCCTACGGATACAATTTGAATCGTTTCTGAATTGGTTTGATTTTCAAGTTTTTGTTTTGGGGTAATTACACCACTTGCTGGAGCCCCAGGAATCCTTTTGATATAAGTTTTTGTAAATGGATACAGACCAATCAGTTGGCTCTCATTGAATTTTGAAAGTACATGAATTCTTGAGCATCGGGAAAGTAGCTTCTTGAATAACCATTTCTCGAACGGATTTCGGGTAAACCTGAGGAGTTCAGAGCCATGTATCGTAAGAATAAATTTAATATTTGAATGGATCATCCAGCCAAAACGTATGAAAGCTCTGGTGCTCCCGGGCTCAGCCAAGTGAAACACAGTGTTATGAGCTTTCTTTTTTAAAATAAATTTTTTGGTTTCCTGCACTAATTTCCAAGAAGAGATAAAGCTTTGTGAGCCAGTCCATGGCAATTCGAGCATTTCTATTTCATCATTCTTAGTTGATCCTGTTGGTGCCCAAACCGATACCTTTATTGAATTTTTTTGGGCAGCAATTGCCATTTCCCAGCAATACACTCCTGCTCCTCCCCGTTGGGGTGGATATTCATGTGTTAGAATAATGAATTCTGCTTTTTGCATTTTTACTTATTATATTTGGAATGATTTGCTTCGCAGGGAAGACAAAATTTCCTAAGTTATAATCTGATGACAATTAAAACCGCAATTATAACAGGAGGCTCTCGTGGGATTGGTAAGGCATTATCAGAAATCTTACTCAATCGCAGTTATAAGGTTTTTTCTATTTCGAGAAGCGCTAATCATGGGGTTGATCATGAAAACTATGTTGAATTTCAGTTAGATCTTTCAGATCAAGATGCGGTTAAATCTTTTCTTTCTGATTTTTCCGCCAAACATGATGTTCCTGATCTTTTAATCAACAACGCAGGTTATGGTGCTTTCTTTGAATGGGCCAACTTTTCAGATAAAGACTTGAATAATCAAATGCAGGTACTTTTTACCTCTCCTGCACTTTTTTGTAGGAAATTTGCTCCTTTGATGGCTAAGAAAAAGTCCGGAACGATAATCAATCTCAGTTCCTTGGCCGTTCTTTATCCGCTTCCGTACATGCCAATTTATAATGCGGCAAAATCAGCTCTATCTAGCCTTACCCAAACACTTATTTTAGAGTATAATAAACATCCTCAATTTATTGATTTTAGGATGGGAGATATTAAGACATCATTTAATGACGCAAGCCTTAAGCCACCAGTGGATGGCCAAAATAAAAAAATGAAGTCTGCTTGGTTGCAAATTGAAAAACAACTAAACCATTCACCCGGTCCAGATGTTGCTGCTGAACAGATTATTAGTGCCTTAGATAAGAGAAAAGCAGGAACAATTTACGGAGGCGGGGTTTTTCAGGCTCGAATCGCACCTCATCTTTTTAATTTCCTTGGCCAATATCTGTTAATGAGGATTTTGAGAAAACGATATTTTAAATAACTGAAAGTGGTAATTTTAACCAAATTTTTAAGATAGAAGCGTGATATCAATTAATA
>PATX01000018.1 GCA_002713685.1 Opitutia bacterium
AAACAAAAAAGTCTTAATGTGGGCTTTTCTTGGTTCCGACTGTATGTTTTTCGGCACCCTGATTTCCACTCATTTAATCTACCGTAAAATTTCAGCCACGGTTGGTGGAAACACTTTGGATGTTCGCGATATATTCGATATTGAACTAACATCTTTCAGTACATTCATACTCCTCGCAAGTTCTCTCTTCATGGCTCTTGCGGTTTCCGCGATACACAAAGGAAATTTGAAAAGTACTAGATGGATGCTACTCGGAACAATCGTATTCGGATCCATCTTCCTTGCTTGTCAGGTGTATGAATTTACACATTTCGTCCACGGTAAAGAAAATAAGAATGGTGATTTAGAACATCAACTTACACTTTCAGCATATGCCGGTAAAACCTTAGAAGATGGTAAAGATGCAGAATTGAAACCTCATGTGTTTGGCTCAACTTTTTATGTTCTTACTGGAACTCATGGAACTCATGTTGCCATTGGTGTTTTTTGGCTCTTGGGGTGGTTTGTTTACTCATTTACCGGGAGGATGAGTACCGCTCACGCGATTGACATTGAGTGCTGCGGGTTGTATTGGCACTTCGTTGATATCGTATGGATTATTATTTTTCCTGTGGTGTATCTAATGGAATATGCTTTTTGAGCTTTAATAGTAATTTAGATCATTTAATCTTTTCTCAATGAGCGGACATTCAGAAGATCCTGTAGCAGAAGAAAGCCAACGCTTCTTCACATTTTTTAATCTCTCCATGATTCTTGTTGCAATCACTGGGCTTGAAATTGTTATCATTTATATACAGACATTCGAGGGTTCCACTATAATAGGCGTTCTCTTTGCAACATCTATACTAAAGTTTATAGGGGTTGTTTGGTGGTTTATGCATCTAAGGTGGGACAAAATCCTAAATACTGTCCTGTTCCTAATGGGTCTAGTCATTGCACTCGGTACATTCTTTGCAGTAATTTTTATGGCTGACGAGCATCCTGTAGTTGAGGAATTCAAGGTAACTAAAATCGAAGATGGTTGGAAATCGGGCACAGAATATAAATCTGGAGATTTCGTCGCTGTAGAAGATAAATTTTACCAAGCATCTACTGATCATACCGCCGACAAAAATTGGTCCAAAGAAATGTGGAATGAAGTCCCCGGAGTCCCACACTTATTTTCTTGGAAGATTAGTACGGCTGATTTAATTGAAATTAATTCCAAACGGCCTGAAAATCCATTTTATTACGCGTACAACCCTTCTCCACAAGACGGGATCGTTGGAAATCGAGTGGCCGTTCTCGAACAAGAAGGTAAGGCTAAGGATTTCCGGATCAAAGTAAGATCAGAGTCTTTTTGGGTGGATAGAGAAAACCCTTGGGAAGAAAAACAAAATAACTAGAAATTTTGCCCTTTTACGGGGGACAACTAGCTTGGTCTGCTTGTGAACTCTCCTGTAAATTTTAGCCATTGGCACACAGAACCAGCACTTATTGGAGGTCTTCTCTTCGTTTCTTGGTGTTACGCAATTATCATAGGTCCCTACAGGACAAAAATATGTCCAGGCCTTCCCTTCACCAAGAAGCATGCTTATTGGTTTTTCCTATCCGTTTTAACCTTCTATTTAGCGGTTGGTTCTCCTCTCGATGCGATGGGAGAAAACTTTCTCTTTTCGGCACACATGATCCAGCACAATATCCTCATGTACACCTGTCCGCTCTTTTTTCTTCTCTCCTTGCCTGAACAATTAGTTGACCAAATTTTTGAGAAAAGTCCTGCATTGGAGAAGTCGGCAAAATTTCTCTTTCATCCAATCATTGCGGGTCTCTGCTTTACATTAATTTTTTCATTTTGGCATATCGGTGCATTCTACGAAGCAGCGATTCGCGATAAGACCATTCACATGGCGGAACACCTCTCCATGTATTTAAGTTCAATTGCGATGTGGTGGCCAGTTTGCGGACCGTCCAAAAGAGTCCCTCCTTTACGATTCGGTCCTCAAATGCTTTACATATTGGCATTGATGTTAGGACAGACTCCCATCTTTGCCTTTCTAACCTTTTCCGAGGATGTTTTATACGACACCTATTTCTATGCGGAGCGAATCATTAACCTCAGTCCTTTGGAAGACCAAAAAACCGGAGGTGTTCTGATGAAAATCGCGAATATGGCTGTTTCTGTAGGCGTTCTTTCCTCGATTTTCTACCGGTGGTCTACCCGCTCCGCGACCAAAACTGCCTAGAGCCGGGAAACGAGTAGTTCTCTTTCGAAAAGCATCTCTTTCGGAAGGAATTCAGATAACTGCAAAAACAATTCCTCATGACGCAGCGTCTGCATGCGTAAACTGTCCGTGTCAATTTTCATCAACTCGTCCCACTTCTCATCAGTAAAATCAAGACCAGCCCAGTCCAGGTCCTCTTTATTTGGAATCCAGCCCAAGGGCCCTTCATGTGCCCTACCCTGCCCGTTTGATCTTTCGACAATCCATCTTAGAACTCTCATGTTATCCCGAAAACCAGGCCACATGAATTTACCTTCTTCATTTTTCCTAAACCAATTAACATGAAATATTCTTGGTTTTTCCTTCAGTGCCTTACCCATCTTGATCCAATGACGAAAGTAATTCCCCATATTATACCCGCAAAAAGGAAGCATGGCCATTGGGTCCCGCCGAAGATTCCCCTGAGCTCCTTCCGCGGCAGCGGTCGTTTCCGATGCCAAGGTTGCACCTAAATAGACCCCATGGTTCCAATTGAATGATTGATAGACCAAGGGGATATCGGACATTCTTCGCCCACCAAAAATAAAGGCAGCCACCGGTACACCATCAGGGTTTTCCCACTCGGGATCAATCGTAGGGCATTGGGATGCGGGTGCGGTAAATCTCGCATTGGGATGAGCCGCCGGTGTGGCAGATTCAGGAGTCCAATCATTACCTCTCCAATCGATAAGTCTCGCGGGCGGTTCATCAGTCAAACCTTCCCACCAAACATCCCCGTCTTCCGTCAGTGCAACATTGGTAAATAAAGTGTTCGCTTTCATCGAATCCATGGCATTGGGGTTAGTTTCCCATGATGTGCCAGGAGCCACGCCAAAAAAACCTGCCTCTGGATTGATAGCTCTCAATTCACCCCTATCATCAGGCTTCAACCAGGCAATGTCATCCCCTACAGTTGACACCTTCCACCCTTCCATTGAATCGGGTGGAATCAGCATGGCCATATTGGTCTTACCACACGCGCTGGGGAATGCACCCGCAACATAGGTCTTCTCCCCTTTTGGACTCTCGACTCCAAGAATAAGCATATGTTCNGCCATCCACTCGTTGTCGCGNGCCATACAGGANGCAATACGAAGGGCNAGGCATTTCTTNCCTAAAAGGGCATTCCCNCCATATCCACTACCAAANGAAACGATGGTCCNCTGTTCNGGGAAATGAACGATATAGGTNTTATCAGGATTACAAGGCCATGGAACATCTTCAGCTCCCTCCTCCAGCGGACAACCGACCGAATGAAGACAGGGAACAAAAAAATCTTTTTCGCCCAAAAGGTCCAATACCTGTTTTCCCATCCGGGTCATAATTCTCATGTTCAAAACCGCATAAGGGGAATCAGTAACCTGTACACCGAACTGTGAAATAGGAGATCCGAGTGGACCCATGCAAAAGGGCACAATGTACATGGTTCTTCCTGTCATAGACCCCTTGAAAAGTTTTTTTAGCTTTGTCCGCATCTTTCGCGGTTCTTCCCAGTTATTGGTTGGGCCAGCATCATCTTTTCCATAACTGCAAATAAAAGTACGGCTTTCCACCCGAGCCACATCTCTTGGGTCCGAACGAACCAAAAAACTATTGGGGCGCTTCTCCTCGTTAAGCTTGATCATCGATCCGCTCTCCACCATCAATCCGCAAAGCTTATCCCACTCCTCATCGGAACCATCACACCATTCAACCTTTTCTGGCGTGCACATGCTAATCATTTTATCCAGCCATTTTAGTAGTGCCACATTACCAGTTTTGGATCGATCAAAGTTACAATTATTTTTTTCCATTACTCGGATTTGCTAGGGGCAGAGTTACTCTATGTCAACCCTTCGGAAAAATTTCAGCAGGAATCAAGAAATTCAATCCAATTGAGTTGCCAAAAATCAAAGTTCCTTTTACCTCATTTGGGTAGATGAGCATTTTCAAAAAAGAACGCACGGCAGTAATTGCATTGGAAGATGGAAGCGTTTTTAGGGGCTTCTCTTTTGGTGCTAAAACGACAGTTGTTGGAGAGGGAGTTTTTAACACGGGTATGACCGGATATCAGGAAACCCTCACCGACCCTTCCTACTTCGGTCAGATCGTGACCATGACGAGTCCTCAAATAGGAAATTACGGGACAAACCTGGATGATGAAGAATCCAACGGTCCTAAAGTTTCCGGCTTTGTCGTTCGGGAACTTAGCCCTGTCACCAGTAACTGGCGGTCCACTGATTCCCTGAGCGATTACCTTGAAAAAAATGGAATACCCGGAATCGAAGGAGTCGACACTCGGGCCATCACCAAAAAGTTGCGCACGGCAGGCTCCCTGAAAGCTTGTTTAAGCACCGAAGGTATAAGTGACGAAGAAGCAGTCAAAAAAGCACAGAACAGCGACAGTATAGTCGGTCAGGATTACGTAAAAGAAGTGACCTGTTCAGAATCATTCGTTTTTGATCAAAGTGGCGAACAGAGTATTCCCTTCACAGTAACCGGAACGCATCTTGAGAAATCGGCCACCCCCGAAGAGACTCACCGTTTGGTTGCTTTCGACTTTGGGGCCAAAAAAGCAATTTTCAAAAATCTCCGCCGCCACGGTTTTGAAGTGATTGTACTTCCTGCCACGGCAAGCTTTGAGGAGGTAAAATCTCACTCGCCTGACGCAGTTTTTCTTTCCAATGGTCCAGGAGATCCATCCGCACTCTCCTATGCACATGAAACTATCCGGGAGCTTTTGGAAGAATATCCGATTTTTGGAATTTGCCTTGGTCATCAAATCCTGACGCATGCCATAGGGGCATCCACTTATAAATTGAAATTTGGCCACCGGGGAGCCAACCAACCCGTTCGAAATCAAGAAACTGAAAAGGTATCTATTACTTCCCAAAACCATGGGTTTGCCGCCGAAAAAGAAGCCTTGGAAGCATGCGGTGCCATTGTGACAGAATACAACCTGAACGATAAAACCGTTTCGGGCATGCGTCTGGCCGACAAACCTGTATTCTCGGTCCAATACCACCCGGAAGCTGCCCCGGGCCCTAATGATGCACAACACCTATTCGAAAGCTTTCATCAGTTAGTAAGTGACTGCAAAGCTAAAATTACTTCTTAGTTCTCTGTCACTCCATGACAGAAAAGTTGTGCGGTTTGATCTACGATCCCATTTTTGCGGATCACCTCACGGGGACCGGTCACCCCGAGCAACCCAAAAGAACAACTCATACCTACGAAGTTCTCCTGCAGGAAGGGTTGATTGAAAAATGTGTTCCGCTTGAAGCCAATGCTTGTGACGAAAAACATCTCAGTTTAGTTCACCACGCGGAATACCTAAAGATCGCAAAAAGAGATACCCAATCCGGGAAAAATTCCCTTTCAACAGGTGACACTCAGATATGTGAAGATTCTTGGGATGTTTCCCTACGGGCAACGGGTGGGCTGGTTAACGCTGTAGATGAAATTTTTAGCGGTCGAATCGAGCGGGCCTTTTCTCTTTCTCGCCCTCCCGGGCATCACGCCACACCATCCAAAGGAATGGGCTTTTGCCTGTTCAATCATATTGCCATTGCTGCCCGTTATGCACAGGAAAAATATAAAGTCGGCAAAGTTCTGATAGTGGATTGGGATGTGCATCATGGGAATGGGACACAGGATACATTTTATGAAGATGAGTCCGTATTCTTTTTCAGCACCCATCAATCTCCCTGGTATCCGGGAACAGGCACCTCGGATGAAAAAGGACGAGGCAAAGCTCTCGGTACCACATTGAATGTTCCCTTACCTGCTGGTAGCGGGAGAGAAGAGGTCGTGGAAGGAGCATTCGGGCAGGACTTAGCCAATAAGATTGAGTCTTACAGACCCGAGTTAATTCTGATCTCTGCAGGATTTGATTCCAGAGCAAATGATCCCCTCGGCCAATTCACGCTGTCCGATCAAGATTTTTTCGACCTCACTACCATACTCATGCGAACAGCAAAGGAATTTTGTAACGGTCATCTCATCTCAGTACTTGAAGGCGGCTATAACCTTGATGGATTAGCCCGTGCCTGTACCAGTCACTTGAGTGCTTTAACTGCTTGAAAATGCGGCCGCAAAATTTTTTTAAGAAAAAATTGGAATTTCAATAAAAGTGGAACTACCTTGGGTTATTACTAAGATATTTCCAGTTAATGACTTGCACCTTCTTCACATAAAACAATAACTACCCGTAAAGGTAAGGATTGCAGCTTAATTTCAAATAATCTTCAAAGCACCGGGTAACCGGTGCTTTTTTTTGGTCCCTTCAAAATGCCGAACACTTGACGTTCTCTTCCTCTGTAAGTAATCCCAATAAGTATATGCTACGCGGAATATCACCCTTACTCAGCCCTAAATTATTAGAAACCCTTTACCGGATGGGACATCACGATGAAATCATCTTCGGGGATGCCCATTTTCCCGGTGAGAGTTGTAACGACAACATCATCCGTGCAGACGGCCTTCGAATTGATGATCTACTCGATGCGGTTCTCCCACTCTTTGTCCTGGATCATGTAATCGATCAACCAGTCATGATGATGGGTCCTCTGCCTGAAGATAAAGCCGACCCTAAGATTGCAGCTGATTATCAAAAAGTACATGACGGATACGATGAGATTGTGAAAAAGTATTATCCGGACACTGCCCCAATCGCCCAAGTTGATAAATATGACTTCTATGACCGTACGCGCAAAGCCTTCGCCGTGGTAATGACGGGAGATACCCGAATCTACGCCAACCTTATCCTCGCTAAAGGGGTTACGACTTGGTAGGCAAATCAATGCTGAAAAGACTTTATGCCCTTTACTTAACCCCTCTCATTTCATTTTGGAGTGGATGTTTTGATGAAACTTTTGATCTAACGGAGACTGCTGATCTAACCGACCCTCACGAGTATAATTCAAACCAAATATTCTTTAAATACCCCAAAAACTGGGAGATTTCCGCAGATAGCAACACGACTGCATTTCATAACATCTACATGCAAACTCAGGGTGAAGCTATAGTTATTTACCAATCCTATCCATCAGATGTGGCAGAAAATCTAACAACTTTTTCGAAAGATTTTTCTGAAAAAATGACACAGACTGAAATTCCTATAGGAGAAATTTCGAAATCCGAATTAAAAGCGATTCCCAAGTTGTCAGGGTTCGAAGGTATCGAAGAGACATTTGATATTTCCATAATTGGCATCTCAGTTCCTCATAAACGTATTTTCCTATCCAAGAAGATAGCTGACCGACAGGTTTTCCTAATTTATCAGGCTGCTATTGAGGATTATCCCCAAACAGAATCAGGCTTTAATTTAATAAGGGATACCCTCAAAGAATCGGAGGGAAGTTAACTTTTACCCGCGGGATTTTCCTCCGGAAATATTTACGGTCGTGCCGTGCAAATAACTTGCACGTTTAGATGCAAGAAACACAACCAAATCGGCCACTTCACTTAATTTACCAGACCGTCCCAAGGGTATGGAAGATGTGCTACCATACTTGGAGCGCAATTCATCTACGGAAATACCCCTGGTATAAGCAAGTGACTGCTCATAGGCTTCACTACGCATACCTGTAGTTTCCATGATACCGGGAGCCACACCAATCACTCGTACACCCTGTGTGCCGAGCTCTTTTGCCCACGAACGGGTCACATTCTGATTGGCTGCCTTCGTCGCAGCGTACACACTTTGCCCTTCACTTCCTTCTAGACCTGATTCAGAGGACATATTTATGAGAACTCCTCCATCGGCTTGTTTCAACATCACTCTTGCGGCAGCCTGAGCACATAGGAATTGTCCCTTAACATTAACCGCAAAAACCTTATCCCAGATCTCTTCGGTTAGTTCTTCTTTACCTGCCGGATCCACCAACAAACGGGGAACATTGATTCCAGCGTTGTTTACCAAAGTATCTACCGAACCAAATGCATCCAAGGTAGACTGAATCATTTGATCCACATCTCCTTTATTAGTTACATCACAACGGGCAAAGCGAGCTTCCCCTGGGCCCGCTTCTGATGCTTCGCCTGCTGCCTTCTGCCCGGCTTCTTCCGAGAAGTCAGCAATCATTACTTTTGCACCCACTTCAACAAATCCTTTGGCTACGGCCAAACCGATTCCGGCGGCACCTCCCGTAATGACTACCACTTTGTTTTCCAAATCAGTCCATTCCATAGTTTTATCTCCTTGAATTTTTAAATTAAGTTAAATTGAGAGGGTGTGGTAAACCGTACCCTTGATAAAGTGCTTCTTCGACTTTTCGCGACCAGCATTGTCCATTTGAATCAAGTTCCTTGGCGGCTTCAGTCAATGCACGGGAGACATGCTCCGGCTTTCCCTCTGACGCTTCACGAAATGCATCTGAGGAAATCTCGACATAGGGCAAATCTTCTAATTCAGTGAATGAATAAAAGGATCCGAAAGGCTGCTCCGCTTCCACTTTTTCCATCATTTGGGGAACCGAGGACAACCCGCAAACGCCTTTGACCATCCAGTCAAAACTCACAGGGCTATTTGCCTGTTCTATCATATCATCGGAATGAGGCTCAGAGGTGTTGGTCATATGCCAAGGAACATTTTTTCCGCAAATCTGGTGCCTGGATACATAATGAGCCTGCCTTGATCGGATCGGGGCCGTCAGGTTTCCATCAATGAAATTAACCGCTGCAGAACGAGCCAGTCGCGATTCAATCGCTTCATATCGGACCTCCGCCTGCTTGCCAGTGCCACCGATGAAAACATCCGTTAGTAAAGTATTGTCTTCCGCTTTGACCAATCCGGCAGGCAATGCCTGCTCATCTTCCGTAAATACATGAGCACCATCCGGCAACTTTTGTAGGTAGGCTAGCAGTCGCTCTTCCATACCCTCGAATCCGAGAAAACCTACTTTAGGCTCCCGGGCAATTCCGCGATAACGGGCAGGATCATTAGGAGCTGCATTATGGTGCATTGCCAAAAAGTTTTGTGAGACTTCCTCCTCTACACTTTCATAAACGGGAGCTGCTGCTAGAGGCATTTCGATTAATAGATCGGGATCGACCGCACCGGCATAGCTGTTTAAATTTCCACCATCCGCAAGAATTGAAACTGCCTGCTCGTAAGTCTCCTGCGAGGCATAATTCGTCCAAACCACATCCGATTTTCCATACTCAGTCAATTTCTCGATAATTGCAGGATCCTTCCGGTCGACCAAAACCACCCGGGTACCCCTTTCCCTCAAATCGCGGATCAGGGCATACTTTTCCATCTCATCCAATTTTGATTTGGAACCGGTTACATAAACGACCTTCGGTAATTCTTCATCAGCGACACTTGCAACAATCGTAAGGTTAATCATTGCCATCCTTGCCGTACCCGAAAGGTAAGTAACAATTGCACGGGGAGGTACTCCGTAAGCAAATTCACCATGCTGATCAATTGTGAAAATATGTTTGTTGGTGCCGTAATTACAGGCAAAGGGCTCTGCATGAGCCAGTGATATCAAACTGGTATTCTCATGAGGAGAGACCCGATTGAACAAACTTCCAAAGCCCTGCGAGCTGACAAAATCGGGTGCGCCGGCAGGAATACGGTTAAACTGACGCAATCCACCAAGATAGCGATATGAATAGCCAAGGGCGGCGAGCACACCATCAGAAACAGGCTCAAATTGCAGAGGATCAATCGGTTCACTGGCATGGCCGGGGGTAATAACCACCAAGTCTCCTACTTTTACTTTAGAGCCCTCAGGAGCCTGAAGCACAATCTGAAGGGTTTCATGACCCAAAGCGATACGATCTGCGCCCGATGGCACCCGGGCATGTGCGTCGAATTGGCGAATAGCCTTTGCATCCGATGCGCAGCGGCAATTACCCAGGCTTGCGAGAAGAAAGTCCCCTCCCCCAACACTTGAATCCGGTAAATCATCTTGGAGAAGCTCAATCCGGTTTGGACCGGTTAGAAAAACTCCACGATGAGTCTTTTGGGCTGCCTCGAGCAATTGATCCGAACGTTGCAAAAGGGTTTCAGCCATTGGTTCGCTCATCAGTTATCTACTCCTCCTTGGGTATTTTATCAGAAAATCAAACCCCGCCACGCTGACGCTTAATCAACTCACCAGTGGTAGGATTAGTGGTCAATTGATGACCGGGTAAAGGAAGAATCCGATCATGAATTGCATCAATCATCCAGGAAGGTTGTGGGAAGAAATCACTCTCCACTTCGGCACAAGGAGTAATCCAGTTACGGGAACCCACCACAACGGGGGGAGCATCGAGGTCATCAAAAGCAAGCTGGCTGATCTTGGACCCAATATCATGCAACACCGAACCCCGCTCGCATGCATCTGAAGAAAGTAAAACCTTTCCGGTTTTCTGAACGGAAGCAATCAACGGATCATAATCCAACGGACTGATGGAACGGCAATCAAACACATCACAGGTGACTCCGTACTTCTGCTCTAAAATATCGGCAGCTTCCAATGCACGGTACATGGTGGCTCCAACAGTGATCAGGGTAATATCTTTTCCGACCCGTCGCTGGGCTGGAGGACCAAAAGGAACTTCATAATACTCGGCAGGGACTTCTTTTTCGAAAAGTTCACCGATATCGTAAAGTCTTTGGCTTTCGAAGAAAATAACAGGGTCACTTCCGGCAAGTGCGGTATTCAGCATACCCTTTGCATCATATGGCGTGGAAGGAAAGACCACTTTCAACCCAGGAATGTGATTTACCAATGCACACCAATCCTGAGAGTGCTGCGCACCATATTTTGAGCCCACCGATACCCGTAAAGTGACCGGCATTTCTAAAATACAGGCGGACATACTTTGCCACTTTGCCAATTGATTGAAAATTTCATCACCTGCACGACCCATAAAGTCACAGTACATCAACTCAACCAAGGCACGTCCCCCTTCGAGTGCATACCCGCATGCGGTGCCCACGATCGCTGCTTCCGAAATCGGTGAATTGAAAAGGCGATGATATGGTAGCGATTCGGTTAATCCGCGGTAGCAGGCAAAAGCACCGCCCCAGTCACGATTTTCTTCTCCGTATGCAACCATGGTTGGATCGGTTTCAAAACGGTGTAAGGCGGCTTCGAAAATAGCATCCCGGTATTGAAAGACTTTGTTCTTCGAAACAGGCTTTCCGTCAATCACTCCTGCTCTCGACTTTTTGGCCAAGGCCTGAACCCGAGGATTCTCGTCATGAGCAAGTAGCAATTCTGGCTTACGCTCCGGGTCATAACTTTCACGCTTACGACTGGAGAACATGAGTCCTGCAATCTTCTCGGATGGAAGCCTTGGGGAGACTTCCAAGTCCGATGCCAGGCCAAATGCCTTAGTCATGGCTGCAACCACATCACTCTTGCGTGAGGCTATCGCTTCCTCGTTCAAAATTCCTGCATCGCTCAATTCCTTGGCATAAGAATTAATTGGGTCAAATGATTGCCATGCCTCAATTTCCTCCTTAATGCGATAGGAAGAAGCGTCAGAAGGCGAATGCCCGGAATAACGATAAGTAACGGTCTCCAGCAGAATGGGGCCCTCNCCTTTTTCGATCAGTTCCCTCTNCCGGCGAATGGCATCTGCCACCGCCAATGGGNTATAGCCATCNACTCTTTCCGCATGCATGGATTGCGGGTTTACCCCGGCACCCACACGGGCAAGATAATCAAAGGCCATGGTTTCACCGGCAGTCTGTCCACCCATACCGTAAAAATTATTCATGAAGTTAAAAATAATCGGCAAACCACCCTTCATCGATTCTTCCCATAATTCATGGAACTGACGCATCGAAGCAAAATTCATCGCTTCCCAGGTAGGTCCGCAACCCATGGACGCATCTCCAATGTTGGAAATAACCAGGCCGCTCTTCCGGTTCACTTTTTTGAAGAGAGCTGCTCCGGTGGCGATATCAGCCGAACCACCCACAATCGCATTATTCGGAAGAATACCAAACGGAGGGAAAAAGGCGTGCATCGACCCGCCCAATCCACGATTGAATCCATTCTCGCGACCGAAAATTTCGGCCAAAGCACCGTAAAGAAGAAAATCCCTGGCTAACTGTTTAACATCGGACGCCCCATCTTTTTCAACAACCCGGAAGCAATCACCTCCGAGAAAGTCTTTCATAATGGTAAGCAGGCTGTCATCATCTAGCTTACGAATGGCTGACATCCCCTTGGCAAGGATTTCCCCGTGTGAACGGTGAGATCCGAGAATATGATCATCCACATCCAGAAGAAACGCCTGCCCGACCGCTGANGCCTCCTGACCGATNGAAAGGTGAGCNGGACCCTTGTGATCATACTCAATCCCCTCGTACGATCCCTGCGTCTTGATGCTTTGCAGCATNCTCTCAAACTCACGGATCAGAAGCATNTCTTCATAGATTCCGAGGAGAGCTTCTTCCCCATAGGTTTCTTTCTCCTTGGCTAGATCATTCTGATATTGATTCAAGGGAACTTCCGCAAAAGGAATGCTCCCCGCTTGGCGTTCTTTGGTAGGTTCTACAATTTGTGACTTCGGCATAGCGAAAAAGGTTTAAGGATTATGACTTGAATAAAATTAACGAACGGCCATGAAGACGTCCTTGATGATTTCGGAGGTCGTTGGATGCGGGAATACAATTTCTTCAATCTCTTCTTCCCGAAGTTCCGTCTCCAACATGGCGGTGGCTCCAAAAATCATTTCGGAACATGCACCACCGACCATATGCACTCCTAAAAGCCTGCGGGAATCGGCCTCGAGGACGACTTTGCAGAATCCGGTTTCTTCGGGATTTTCAGCAATGTAACGTGCATTGATTGCCATCGGTATCCGACCGACTTTCACCTTAATACCGCGATCCTCTGCTTCTTCCTTGGTCAACCCAACCACCGCAACTTCCGGACTGGTGTATACCACGGCTGGCATTGAATCATAACGCATATGATCCTTGCGGCCGGTAATATTATTAACCACGACTTCAGCCATTCGACTGGCGGCATGGGCCAACCAAGCTTGCCCGGTAACATCACCTGCTGCCCAAAGCCCGGGAATATTGGTGGCTCCACGATTATCCACCCGGACACCCCCACGATCATCAATATCGAGTCCCAATTCTTCGAGACCTAAA
>PATX01000019.1 GCA_002713685.1 Opitutia bacterium
CCAGGTTATGTGGTGATGCTGGATAAAACCGGAGGCCCGATCAGTGGAGCCAAAAACTGGTCCAGTGGATACATGCCGGCAAGCTATCAGGGAACAGTGTTGCGCTCACAGGGATCTCCCATTCTTGACCTGGAAAACTCACACGGTATCCCGCGTCCTCAGCAACGAACCATGTTGGATCACCTAAGAACCATGAATGAGGGTCACCTCTCCGAACGCTACGACAACACAAATCTAGCCGCTAGGGTAGCATCGTACGAACTTGCCTACAAGATGCAAGCCTCGGCTCCGGAAGCAGTCGATGTGGACAAAGAGCCCGGCCACATTAAAGATCTATATGGTATGGACGGTTCCAACACCGAGGACTTTGGTCGCAAGTGCTTACTAGCCCGTAGACTAGTCGAACGAGGAGTGCGCTTTATCCAAATTTATTCAGGTGGTCACCATAACGACAACAATTGGGACGCCCATGGCGACCTGATCAAAAATCATTCCTACCATGCCGGGAATACAGATAAACCCATTGCCGGTTTACTCAAGGACTTAAAACAACGTGGACTGCTTGACGAAACCCTCGTTGTGTGGGGCGGAGAATTCGGCCGCCAACCCACAGCTGAGTATAAAGAAGGAACTGGACGGGATCACAACTCCTGGGGATTCACTATGTGGATGGCAGGCGGTGGTATAAAAGGTGGGGTGAGCGTCGGAGAAACCGACGAGCTTGGGAGCCAAGCCGTGAAGGATCGCTTTCATGTCCGCCGTTTACATGCGACAATCTTAAACCAGCTTGGACTCGATCCGAACAACCTTTCCTATTTCCACGGAGGGCTGGACAAAAGCCTCGTCGGAGTTGAGGGTGCAGAACCGATTCATCAAGTGGTTGCCTAGGTAATCCTCCTCTGCACACTCCGTTAATCCCTCGTTGCTAAGCGATTAGAGTAAAGGTAGGATGCACTCGTGGCATCTTTACATAAACCTCTACTTCTAGATATACCTTTTGATCATTGGGACTGGGATGAAGTGCCCAAGTATCGCAGAGAACAGGTAAGAAAATGGGTCTTTGAAAAAGGTTTTTTGGACTGGGATCAAATGTCTAACCTTCCGAAATCCCTGAAGTCAGATTTATCAGAGCAGGTTGATTTATCACCCATGGAGCCTGTAAAAGTTCAGGGTTCGAGCGATACCACCAAAAAGATTCTCTGGAAATTACGAGATCAGCAATTTATCGAGAGTGTTTTAATTAGAGCTACGGAGGGAACCAAGGGAGTTCGGGCTTCAAGGCTGACCCTTTGCGTATCCACACAAGTAGGCTGTGCTCTGGGTTGTAAATTTTGCGCCAGCGGACTGGACGGACTGAAAAGAAATCTGTCCACAGGTGAAATTGTCGGACAAATTCTTCTAGCCAGAAATGAGGCGGGGCGAAGAATTGATAATTTAGTATTCATGGGTATGGGAGAGCCCCTGGCCAACCTCCCTGCTCTTATTCCTGCATTGGATACCATTCTATCACCTGAAGGCCTTGGAATTGGGGCAAGGCATATCACACTTTCAACCAGTGGGTTGGTGCCCAAGATTATTGAATTAGCCAGCTATCCAGCTCAAATCAGATTGGCAATTTCCTTGCATGGGGGAGATGATGAAACCCGAAAAAAAATCATGCCAATTAATGACCGTTATCCCATAGAGGAACTCTTTAAGGCTTGTGAGCAATTCATTGAACAAAGAAAGAAAATGATTACTCTCGAATACATTCTGATCAAAGGGGTTAATGATGATTTAAAACAGGCGGAACTTCTCGCAGAACATGCAAACCGACTAAATGCGAAAGTGAACCTAATTCCTTACAATCGAGTGGACGGGCTTGAATGGGAAAGACCTGACATAGAGCAGGTGAAATTATTCCACAAAACAGTGGCAGAGGGTGATGCACCCAGAGTTACTTTACGTATGGAGAAAGGGCATGATATTGATGCCGCCTGCGGTCAGTTGCGACTGAAAGAAATTAAAAAGTAAGCCATTCCGCAAAATCTAATTAGATTTTGCGTAGTTTTATATTTTTCAGGACACCAGTGGTGGCAAAAGTGCAAATTCCTAATGGTACGGACATTTCGATTTCGCCAGGGCGCATACTGACTTTCCTGCCCTCCACTTCGCAATCAATTACAGACTTCCCATCAATCCAAACCGTAAGCTCAGCATCCGTTACCCTGAGCTTAATATCGTACCAACGATTGTCTTCAAAGATGTAGGCGTCACCTGTTTCGTTTTCAGAGGCATCAAAGTCGTCCAAGCTGGAAATACCAATCAGGGAACCACCCCACCCTCCAAGAACCAAAGTGGCATGAGATTCTTTGTGTGGGAAAGTCAGTCCACAGAAAAAGTCACTCCCCATGGTTCGTTTTGCCTGAAGAGAAACTTCATAATTGGTTTTGGGCAATTCTTGTCCTTTCCAATGCAGTCCGGACAACTCGGCTCCCATTTCAAGGACTAAGCTACCATTATCATCAATGAAAATTTCTCCCTTACCTGCGAAATCAGTGGGTTGCCAATTATCAAGACTCTTGCCATCAAAGAGAATTATGTCCGCATCGGTCGGTGCGGACGATTGAATTACTTTAAGCCCTTGGCAACTTGAGAAAAGAAACAGGAAGGAAACAATCCCTGCATAATTAAGAATAGAAAGTAGTTTTTTCATTTAATAGATTTTATATCGTTCAGCTTCGTTTCAATTTCTGCAATAATTTTCTCCCAATTTTGCTCAATCTTAATCGAGAACCCCTTTTCCTCGGGTTGTAAAGATTCAAGGGTAGTTAACTGATCATTGAGTAAAGAAGGATTGAAGAAATGATCCTCTCTAGTCGCCAAGCGATCCTGTAAAACCTCTTGAGAACCGATCAAATGAATAAAGACTGTATCATGAGAGTGATCGCCCAGGATTTCACGATAGTTTTTTTTGAGGGCAGAACATGCAAGAATAGTTGGTTTTTGAACATTGGATAACAGTGATTGAAGTTGATTTAGCCAACTCAGACGATCTTGGTCATTTAAAGGGATACCGTTTCCCATTCTCTGTTTGTTTTGGTCAGAATGAAAGTCGTCCCCATCTACAAATCCAAAATTTAATTGATCAGCCAGTTTTTGACCGATGAAGGACTTTCCGCAACCGGAAACACCCATCAGCACCAAAACCGTTAACACAGGAAAATTTGTAAAAGTTTACTTAGGCTTTTCGATCACTTCGACTTCGTAGCCTTCTGGAGCATCCACAAACGCAAAAGTAGAACCGGATGAACTTTTGGTTGGCCCATCACTAAATTCATAACCAACATTTTGTATGTGTTCTGCAAAAACATTCATGTCAGCAACCTCGAATGCGAGATGCATCAAGTCCTCCTGGACCTCTACTGGACCAGAACCGGGGAAATAGGTAAGTTCGATTTCCTCGTCGCTATTGGGAACCTTTAAGAAGACTAACTTGGACCCTCGAGGAGATTCATGGCGGCGGGAAAGCTCCAAGCCAAAAACATCTTGATAAAATTGAACTGTTTTATCCAAATCGCTGACCCGCATCCGGGTATGCAGAAACTTTTTTACAATCTCAGTCACTACGCGTTACGATCTAATGATTCTTATTGAAACGAAAAAGTGACTTTATTGACACCGGCAGAAGAACAAGCATTCAGCACGCTTACTGCTGCCTGGTGTTCAGCTATTCCGGATGACTCAATTTCGACTTTCAACTCTGCCTCTTCCTTGGACTTGGCACCACTATTGATAAGTTGATCGCGCATCCCTTTTTGTGTCTTCAAATTGGCCACCAAGTCAGGCATAAGTAAATCAAAACCATCTTCTATTTCTGATCCATTCAGGTACACCTCTCCTTCGTCTCCGATTCTTACCTTTAACATATCCATTGGGGTTACATCACTGCTCTGTGGTTTCCCCGGGAGCTGTATGGATAATTCTGATTCAGGCTGCTTAAGCATAGTCGTAACCATGAAATAAATAAGTAACAAAAAGGTTACATCGATCATCGGTGTGAGATCTACCTCATCTATATCATCTAAAATATTTTTTAATGCACTCATGGAACGGGATTAATTATGAATTAACCAGCTGTTTGCCATGTACCGAAAATAATATCAGCTTGGCCTGCATTACCAATCTCCTTCATGGCATCCTGAACCACCGCATGAGTAACTTTGGGGTGAACGCGTAGAAACACTTTCCATTCAGGGTTCTTTTTTACACAAAAGCCAATTTGTGTCATATCAATCAAAGCTTCTCCCCAATAGACTTTTTGTCCTTCTGGTGTTTCATCAATTGAAATAATAGTACGAGATGGTGGACTTTCTTCCACCTTTGAATTGCCTGCCACGGCCAATGCAGAAAGTTCGATATACTGTTCCGACATTCTTTGTGCAACCACCATGAAAAACACAATCAGCAGAAAGACCACATCGATCATCGGAGTTAAATCCGGACTGTCGTTAGAAGCTGGTGGTTGAAATCCCTTCACTTAAAACTGATTGTTAATTAAGAAAATATGTTGGTTGAATCACTGTGCTGGCGGAGGCATTTCAGGGGCAGGTACAGCAGCTTCAATTTCTTCTTCTGCATACTCCTGTTCCTCTGCTTCTTCTTCACCGTCGAAACCACCTCTTGCGGCCCTGACCAATGTAAAAACCATTTCACCTGCAACTTGATTGACGGCTGCCACAATCGTTCCGAACTTAGTTTTGTATAAGAAATAGGCGATCAAGGTAGGAATGGCTACCACAAGACCGGCGGCAGTAGTCCAAAGGGCACTACCAATATTTCCAGCCATTTGCTTACTTGATTCGCCTCCCATTCCAGATTCAGTGAGTACATTAAATGCACCAATCATACCTGTAACTGTTCCTAAAAGACCAATCATCGGTGCAATTGAACCGATTGTGTTTAATAGATTAATCCAAGTGAATGGTTTGGCAAGTTCCAGCCCGGAGGCTTCTTCCAATCCTTTTTCGATTGATTCGATATCGAGTTCATCATCCTGAATTCTTTCCAGACCACCTTTTAAAACACCAGTGACAGGAAGCTTGTACTGATCGCAAAGAGCCTTGGCTCCTTCGATGTTAAGGCTTTGTAATTCCTGCATGATTGGCTGGACTACGTCGTCTTTAATGAAAGCTTTACGGCGAATAGCAATTCCATTGTAGATGATCAAAGTAAATCCTCCAATGACCATAATAGCAAACGGAGCGATAAAAATGCCTAAAGCTTCAACCATTTTTTCACCAAAACCCTGAGTTTGGGCTTGGGCGACTGTAACCAGCATATCTGGGCTTAAAATAGAAAAGACTACTGCAGTAAGTAAGAAAGTACGTTTGTTTCCAGTTTTCATAGATTGTTTATTAGTGTTAGAAAGTATTAAAATTAAAAGCAGGTCAACAAAAGGTTTGAATTAGGCGGGTGGTGGAAGTTTAGCCATTCGATTGTCACTTGCTTTTTCCCATTTTGTGGACTTATAAAAAATCTTTACCTGTTTATAAACATTGCGGGCAGCATCATGAAGTTCGAGTTTTTCATAGGCATCGGCAGCCATCATTAATGATTCAGGAAGCCACTCTAGGCCTACGCGTGCATTGACTATGCCTTCAGTAATTTCAAGAACTGATTGCCGATAATATACAGCAGATTTGTCAGCATCCCCGGCAGTCTCGAATTGTCTCGCATACTGAATGCGAACTAATGAACGAATTAACTTATAAAGGGAGTATTCATTTGTTTGTCTAGCGGGAGGCTCTTCATCAATTTTTTTGAGTGCCTCAAGTGCAGTGTTGAACATTTTATTAGCCGCTGCTGCATATCTCTTATCTCTTGCCGCGTAGGCGATATATGTTTCATAAAGCTTAATGTAGCAATAGACAGGCCACAACTCCAAGACAGTTTGGTGCGGACTGTTTAATGTTTTGGAAACAATAGGACTAAGTCTTGCATATTCAGATATAGCTTCGTTAAACAATCCTTTTTCGCGAAGGGAATTGGCTAATTTAAGGTAGGAGGCATGATCTCCACTATCATTTCGAATTTGTACACGTTGCAGTAATGCCCTTGCTGTTTTAGCAGACTTCGGATTTGCAATGATCATTTTACCAGCCAAATCAAGCGAAGTTTCTGAAAATTCCCTAAAACCGAACTCATCGAGTTTAGCTAAATTGATCCTGGCCAAAACATAAAAGGCTTCTTCAAATTGTTCCATGCCGACCAATGCTTTCACATAAGTAAGACAATCTCCATGAATAGGAAAATAGGAATTGGGTATGTCAAGATAGCGCATCAACTTGTATATGGTTGGCCTAACTGCATTTAGAATCTCTGGATTTTGATACTGCTCATTAGAGAGTGCACGCATCACTCTTCCCTCTGCTTGAGGCCACTCGTATACAAATCCCTTAACATTTTGTCTATCCAAGCCTCTGAGTTCCAGCTGCACTCTGCCCCCACCTTGCTTACAATAAATTACACCCTTAGTGGGATCTAGCCCCAACAAGCTCATCGGTTGCGGCTTTAATCCATAAAAAACTTTTACAGGTAACTCACCCGCATGAACTGTGAAGTAATCTGGGGTTTGTTGCCCCTTCGATGATACGAGTAAAGTCAGGAACAGGATAAATGGAATGTATGATAACCGTTTCATTAATTTAAGAACTTCCTCTGCCAATCAGCATATTGTTTCTCTATCATGGTAACCTGCTCAACCTGTCCAGATTGTTCGTAGCATCGGATAGCTTGCTCATATGATTTGGGAGCCCATTTTAATGCACTCGGGAAATTTAATGTTGTCTCCAAATACAAAAAAGCTGCTCCTGCATAATCCTTTAAGTTTTTCCGGCATTCACCCATCATAAATGAAGATTCAGCCCGTCGATCAAGAGACGCTTCAGTATTTCCTCTAATTTCTTCAAAAGAAGAACTGGCCTTTTCGAAATCCGCTTGATTTTTAGTCGATTTACCCACCTCGAAAAAAGACATTCCTCTTCTCATTCTCGCATCATCTGAATTCGGGTGCCATGAAGAATTGGTAAGGGCGGAGTCATAATAAACGGCTGCGGATTGAAAATCTCTTTCTTTTTCTTTCGCCTGCCCAAGCAGATAATTAGCATCAAATAAGAACTCTCCCCCCGAATCACCATAAACCTCCAGGAGTCTTTCCATCGCCGCAGTGGCATCATTTATAGAATTTAAGGAAATCATTTTCTCTGCCATCCAGACTAAAACCCCTGGGCTTGCAGCGGGAAAATCGCTCCTCTGAGGACTGTAAGTGCCTGCCGCCCTGGAACCGACTGCGTCGAGGGCTGCCCTCATTCTTAATTCCAGAGCTTTTTGCCCATTAGACGTTGCCTGTTGCAGAAGTTTCAAAAATGCATTTTCCGGTGCAAGGTCGCTCGGAAAATTTTCCTGATAGGATTGGTACTTTTTAAGGTAAGCCTTAAATTTGTTGCGATAGTCTGCATTTACAAAAACTGCCCCTTTTAGTCTCGCGACTTCGCTGTAAATTTCGGAATCCATACCCTCAAACTTTGCATTCAAGAAAGGAAGTAGCTTGCGACGATCCTTGACTATTTCCTCAACGGTACCCTCATGTTCCTCCTCAATACCTTTACGATTGAGGTAAGTGAAAAATACCTCTTCATCAGGAGATTGTAATTGGTTTAAAAGAGCTAAGGTCGAAGCGTAAAGTTTTTGGTACTCTAAGTATTTTTTTGTGTATTTTTTGAGAATCTCATCAACACCAACACTGCTTGGATCATTTCCAAACTTCTGAATATTTTCAAAATACATTTTCAGCATTTCTGAAGGCCTACCTTGCTTTTCACAGGCAAAACCAATTTTCTCTGTTGCTTGTGAAACTCTGGCCCCTTCACTGTCCTTAGACTTTTCTATATAGGTGGTATAAAGAGTTTCTATCTCCTTAAAAGATTCAAAAGTAGCAAGATCGTATAGCTCACCAAAATCAAGTTGCTTGTCTCCATTAAGATCATATTCCGAAAAATCTTTGGAAGCATTGAGTTCTGCTTTTGTAAATTCATTCTCCTGTATGGCCTCATCCTCATTCTCATCAAAAGTGTAATAGTGGTTTACAAGTCCTTCAGGATTTTCAGCAATTCTTTCCAGCAATCCCCCTTCATTGAATGTAGAATCAGAAGCAAGCTCTATATCATCGGTTTTGGCTCTAACCATTCGATAGTTTTTGCGAGCAGCGACGATTTGCTGATAATTGGGTTGTTCGTCAGGTTTGACTTCACTTATCGATAAATCACCCAAGCTTAAGTAAACCTCAGCAACAAGTTTATCATCAGGGAATTGCATAACAAATTGTTCAAAGAGTCTGACCGCATTTTTATTGTCATTGGACCCTTGAAAAGCGACGGCCAACCTGAATGTGGCATCCTTTGCATATTCTTCATCAGGATAATAGCGGGCTTTGGCACCATTTTTCCAGTTATCATTTATTGTACCACTGCCCATCGAAATAAGCTTTCCGCCACCCGTTTCGTCAGTAATTTTCCAAATTGTTCCATCAAACCACATGGAAAAACCCTCCTGGTTTGCATAGACAGGTTGGTTATTTTTTTCTTCGCCAGTTGGTAAATAGACTCCGTTTGGATTGGGTTGTTTTTTTACTTCTACAACTGCAGGGGGCAATTCTGTGTCATCAGCAGGAGCAACATCATTGGCTTGTGTATTTAAATTGTTACTTTCAGGAGTCGTCGGTTTTTCAGTTTGATCTGAAGTTTGCTCAGCAGTTTCTTCTCCTTCATCTTCACCCCCGCAAGAAACAAGAAAAAAACAAACGACGAATAAAGTATATAAACAAAGAGATGAGAGGGGGTTAAGATTTTTCATTTATTTATCCTACAAATCTTTCTCTTCATCATCATACCCGTCAAGGGAACCATCGTCGAGCGGGAGGCCCTGAACATTTACTCCTACTACTGCGGATAACATGGGTTTTGCTTCCTCAAAACGACCAGTTGCTAATAGTGCCAGGCCGCTCATATAATGTGCTGTTGCCATCGCTGGACTTTTTTTGAACTCTTCCCGATTAACAAAGCCTTTCCGTGGGTTCATTTCCCCATTCTCATAACCAGCAAATTTTTCCAGAAGTGCATCGAAACTACGATTTCCAAAGTAGACTGACCCCATCATGTTCACAAAATCCTTAGAATATTTATGCTCCGGCATAATGCTTAGGAAATCGTCACATAGGGCGAAAAATCTTTCATAATAATTCGCTGCTTGTTCTCTTGCTTTTTGTGCTCTGTCTTTATCCACAGAGGATACTGCTGATTGTAAACTCGTGTAGAGTCTACGAGCCTGATCTGCTTGCTCTCGATATGCATTGCACATAATAAAAGTCACATCAGGGCGAAATTTTTTCCAATCTTTGTTTTTCAGATATGATTCACCAAGTTCAATTGATTTCTCTCTGAATTTTACCGTATTAGCAGACGCGAAAGCCGCATAAATAAAATTCTCGGACATATTGTGCTCCGGGAAATCGTTAAATAACCAGTAAAAAGCCCAGAATGATTCCCAGTCGCGCTTAGTTGCCTGAAAATTATCAGCTTTTCTCCAACGAAGAACCGTCGTGAATGAAGGAGTCGATTCAGCCAATTTCAGGTGGCTCTGGGCACTGGTTGCCTTCATTGCTAACTCGTTGATTTTATCATTGAGTATATCGAGCCTTCTTTGGGGCATTCCCCTACCTCTCAATTTAACAAACTGTTCAAGCCGCTCACGCTCGGTTTTCAATCTGCTTTCCCTACTGGAATAGTAGGCCACTATTTCTTCAGTTGTCATAGTCAAAGCATAAAATAATGATGCTTCAACAAAACGATCCTCCTGGGCTAATTGCTCGGCACCCTGCATTAAATTAACATTTAAACGCAAATCATAGCGAGCAGGTGTGTCTCCGGACAACCTTGGTAGAAAAGGAAATACTTCATCGATTCGCTTGTTCTGAACGAACATTTCGGTGAGACAGGAGACTGCATAAGATGCTTTGTCTTCATCTTTTGCAGCATCGGCAAATTTCAAGAGTTCTCGAAAAGCAGGCTCTCCCTTCACCCAGTCTTGCTCGATATGATAGCATTGGGCTTTACCATAGTAAAGATTCAGTAGTTCACTTCTCTTTAGAATTTGCTTACGAAATGGCTGCTCTGGGTCTAGTAAAGCTTCTATAACACGAGCAGCTTCAGTCCACTCCTGCAGCGAACGAAGACAATCGGTTCTTTTTTGCATAGCCATTACTGCTTTGTCGTCGTCGGGAAACTTCTCAGCAAAAAATCCAAACGCACTAGCGGCCTTTACGATAAATTCTTTATTGCCAGACTTAGCGAAACTTTGCAGGTAACCTATGCCCCGAACAAATCCAAATTGCTGAAGAATTTTCTCAACTGCAGGATCTTTTTCATCTTCGAATCGAACTTCCAATTCGTCAAGCATTGGAGATGCACCAGCAAAATCACCCTTTCCAATTAAATCTTGTGCAAGTTCAATGATCTGCCTTAGCGGCATATCGGCAGGATTTTGAGAACGCAAAAAACTTCCAGAGAGAAAAAAAGCGGCAAGAAATATAAAGCGAATGGAAGGTATTAACATATAGTTTAGGGCTATTTATGATTAAAGACACCTAGAAGCTCGCCGCAAGTATTTTTTTAAAAGAGTTATTTAGTCAGCCATCTGGTTCTACGCAGCAAGGACATTGAAGTACCCAATGACTATCGAAAACCTCTTTCCATTTGGGAGGCTCCACGAGGCTCTCCTTATATTTCAAAGCCGAAACCCGATGACCATAAGCACAACCTTTCGGAGGATTTATCGGGGAAGGAATATCTCCCGAAATAATAATTTTTTCCTTTTTGAGACTGGGATCGGCAACGGGGATTGCGGAGAGAAGGGCTTTTGTGTATGCGTGCCTGGGGTTATCAAAAATTCGACTTGCGGGTGCCATCTCCACGATTTTCCCAAGATACATCACGGCAATCACATCCGAAATATGCCTGACCACTGCAAGATCGTGAGCTATCATAAGGTAAGACAAGCCAAGGTCTCGCTGTAAATCCATCAGTAAATTCAAGACCTGGCTTTGCACGGAAACATCCAGAGCGGATACAGGTTCATCAAGAACCAAAAGTTCTGGCTGCAAGGCAAGTGCTCTTGCGATTCCAATTCTTTGCCGCTGACCTCCCGAAAATTCAAAGGGATATCTTCTGGCCGAACTTGGCGGAAGCCCGACCTGTTCAAGAATTTCCTGAACTCGCAAAGATTTTTCCTGCATGTTTCCAACCCCATGAATATCCAATGGTTCCTGAATGATGGAACCCACCGTCATCCTGGAATTCAAGGATTCAGCAGGGTCCTGAAAAACCATTTGCACCGCCCTGCAAAAATCTTTCTGGCGACCCTTCTCATCGTTAGTCATTCCCTTAAAAAGAATCTCCCCGCTTGTGGGAGAAACCAATCGGACGATCGTCTTGGCTAAGGTGGACTTGCCGCAACCAGATTCGCCAACCAATCCCAAGGTTTGTCCTTTTTGGAGACTAAATCCAACTCCGTCCACCGCTTTACACGCACCGATCGCTTTTCTAAAGACACCTCCACGAACCGGAAAATGCACCCGCAAGTCCTTAACTTCCAAAAATTCGTTTTCGTCCTTCATGCTGATGTACAAACCGGGCAAGCCTCCACCCAGTGATTGTGGGAAATCTCAACAAATTCAGGTCTACATGAAAGATGCTCCTCAGAATGCAGTCTTCCACTCCTCGGGCCGAAACGGCATCCATTATCTAAATCAGATAAACCCGGAACAATTCCTTCGATTGTTTTCAATCTGGTCTTTGGTGTGCCATGCAATTGAGGAATCGAAGCCAATAAATCCTGGGTGTAAGCATGCCGGGGGGATGAAAAAATGTTGGCAGTCGGTCCTCTCTCCACAATTCTTCCCGCATACATTACACAAACCTGATCACAAGTCTCGGCAATCACTCCAAGATCGTGAGTGATCAGCAAAACAGAAGACCCTAAATCCCTCCTTAGATTTTGCAGCAACTCCAAAATCTGTGCCTGTACGGTGACATCCAGGGCTGTAGTCGGTTCGTCAGCGATAATTAATTTAGGCTTACAGGCCAAAGCCATGGCAATGACTACCCGTTGTCGCATACCACCTGATAATTGATGAGGGTATTCGTGCATACGATTCTCTGGGGAAGGAATCCCAACCGCGTCGAGCATCCTGATACTCTTTGACCATGCTTGCTGGCTCTCCGACTGCTCGTGGAGATAAAACACCTCGCATAACTGGGTGCCAATTTTTTGCACCGGATTTAAGGCATTCATCGGTTCCTGAAAAATCATTCCAATCTCATTTCCCCGTATGCCCTGCATCTCGTCCGCATCTAGATCAAGCAGGTTTTTCCCCTGAAATAAGATTCTACCAGAAGTGATCTTCCCAATGGGTCTGGGTAGCAGGCGCATAATGGAGTAAGCGGTGACGCTTTTGCCACAACCTGATTCACCCACTACCCCAACGGTTTGCCCGTGCTGGACATCCAAGCTGACCTGATCCAATGCCTCCACCTCTCCCTCGTCTGTCCGAAAACGAACGGAAAGATCTTCGATCTTTAGCAAGGGAGAGTTCGGTTGATCCGTCATTTTTTAATGTTCAGAAGATCGTATTTACTCCGATTTATATTTCTCATAAATCCGAATAGTAGGCTTATCTGAAACAGGATCTCCCTTTTCCATCGCCGATAATATTTTTTCCTTCTCGGTTTGATCGATCCAGAAAACTTGAAACTCTTCATAATCCCGAGATTCCTTGGGCCCCCAATCATCAGGAAACTTAACCCAATTCCAATGGCCGATCCTTAGCCATGGCTTTTTCCAGGCAGGCACCCATACCGCATGGTCATGAATCATTTGGCTTAATTGGTGGGCCATGTCTGTGATGCGACCCAAATCCTCTTCCTCTCGATATTGATTGATCAGCTGATCGATTTTTCTGACTGCGGTCTGAGTAAAGTTATTGGTACTTACCTTGGTTGTCAGACCAGGCTTTAGCGAACTATCATCCTGGTATTTAGAATCTCCCGATTCCTGGTAGGCATTATCAGAATGGTAGGGTTCCCAAAACCGTGGAAATAATTCGACGAAAGAGTTGAATGCAGAAAAAACGACCTGGTGATTTTTTTCATTGGCGGCCTTCCACGCTGAAGTGGGCTCAAGTACCTTTAATTTGAGTTCCAATCCGGCTTTCTTCGCCTGTTCTTTAAGTACCACCAAAACATCTTCGAAATGCCTATAACCGGTGAGTAATTCCACTGACAGTTTATCTCCGGAATCATTGATTAAAATTCCATCCCCTCCCCTTTTGGTAAAGCCAGCTTTACCAAAAAACTCCAAGGCCTTTTCAACAGAGAAATCCCGGGCTTTTAAAGTTGGATGGGAACGCTCACCATACCCGTCTGCCACAGTGTTCATTCTAACAAAATCACCACGGAAAATTTTCTCCAGCACCATGTCAAAATTCATCGCGTGATGAAAACCAATCCTTACATTTAAATCATCGAAGGGAGCTTTTTGTGAGTTGATTCTTAGTGCATAGGAGGGCGGAGGCGTCTGATTAAAAAAAGTCACCTTGGAAAGATAGCCATTTTTAACGAGTAGATGATCATCGGGTAGCTTGTCATACCAAAATTCCGTTTTCGCCAAACCAAACATATCCACTCCACCTTTGAGAAAGATTTCAAAAGCTTTATTGTAGTCGCGGACTACACTGACTTTTATTTTTTCCGGATTAAAGCGGTAACGAAAAAATCGCTTTTGGTCAGCCCACCAGTCTTCCTGCCTTACGAGAGTAATTGACTTACCCTTGTCCACATTCTCAGGCAAAGCAACATAGGCACCTGTGGTTGGTTCCGGATTCCATTGATATTTGCTGAGGAATTCGCCATCCAACTCCCCGTAAAAATGCTCCGGCTTGGCACGGATGGAGACTCTTTCAACAATATCAGGCTTTGCCTTATAAAATGTGATTGAAAAAGTATTCTCATCGTAGAGGGTAACTTTTTGAAATTTATCCTTACCATAAAAATCGTTATACCAGGGTGCCTGGATATGCTTGCTTCTCATAAAGTAAAAGAAGAAGAAAAAGTCCGACACCTTCACATTTTCCCCATCGCTGTAGCGGGCCTTTGGATCTAGCTTAAAGTAAACCGTTCTCCCGTCTTCTCCAACCGCCCAAGAATTCGCAAGCCCTGGATAATATCCATCCGAGTTAGGATGTGCGTGCGTGAGACTCATCACATTGTAATCGAGAAGATAACTTCGAAAAGCCCCGTTTGCATCAGGGCCAATTGTGCGAAGCGTACGGGGAAAATCTCTCATAAACACTTCCCAGGTTCCGCCTTTCTGTGCATCCGGGGAAGAAAATTCTTTTTCATCGGTTCCTTCCTGCCAGTTCAAATTAGCAGGGATATCACCTGTTGAAGCTATAGAAAAACAATCCGGATGTTTTTGATAAAATTCCAAGACATCCTCAGAGCAGCCAGCCAGTAGAGGATGTGCCTCTCCCCGATCATTCAAAATACCTGATGGCCCACCCGATGAATTTTTTTCAACAGACCCGTTAATCTCACTCAGAGAAAAAGATCCAGCTCCTTTCATTTGCCTGGCAAACTCAATGGCAAATTCCTTGCCAAACTCCCGGGCTAATTCACGGGCGAATTCCCGATCAATCATCTCTCCCTTCTGACCTGTTTTTTCCTCCGTGGAAGGACTATCCGATCGGGGAGGTTTAAGCTTGGGATTATCGCAGCCCGAAAAAAATAAATTCGTTAAAAGAAACAATGAGGGGATCAGGTACTTTACTTTATTCATATCATTCGTAAGTGGAAAATTTCTTAGGATCAAAAGCCTCGCGAATCGCTTCACCCACGAAAGTCACGAGTGTTAGAGTAAAAACCAGTGCACTCACCGTTGATACCACAATCCAGGGAGCAGTCCGAAGATTATTTACTCCCTGCTTAAGGAGTTCTCCCCAACTCGGGGTAGGTGGGGGCAGCCCGTAACCGAGAAAGTCGAGTGCCGTGATTGAAGAAATCGCTGCGGCAATAGTAAAGGGGGCAAAGGTCACCAGGGTGGAAACGACATTGGGAAGTAAATGTTTAAAAACAATGCGAAAAGGACCGGCTCCAATTACCTTAGCTGCCGATATGTAATCCCTTGCTTTTTCCTTATAAACAGAGGCCCGAATATAGTATGTCATACCAGTCCATGAAAAGAGTACCATAATGATTAAAAGCGAGGACACCTGCCACCCGATTCCCCATCCTCCGGGCATCACGGAAACCAAAATAATCACCATATAAAGAAAGGGCACATTGGCCCAAATTTCTACGAACCGGAGACCCAGCATATCACTTTTGCCTCCGAGGTATCCCATGAAACTGCCAACCGCAACAGCAATAAGATAGGTAAGCACGAGGTAACCCATCGCAAAGGTCATCGCGATACGAAAGCCGTAAAGTAAACGAGCGAGAACATCCCTTTCTGTTTTATCGGTACCGCAAAAATGACTTCTTTCAAAATTAGGCGGCGAAAATCCGTTGGATCCCTCCAATCGATAATCCATTTCATAGGGTCCATACGGCACCATTGGCATCAGTACCCAATTTTCCTTATTTTCTTTTGCAAATTTTCTTTTCAATTCTCGGTAATCGACTTCGTAATCGTAACCCAAACCAAAATCCTTACCACTAAATTGCTCTCCATAAGTGGGAAAGAAAAAATCACCCTCATAATACACAACCAGTGCTCTCTTGTTGACCAAGAGTTCTCCGGCCAAGCTGATAAGATAGAGAAAAACAAGAATCAAAAAAGACCAGTAACCCCGCTTGATCGAACGGAAACGCCGTAATTTCTTCTTGGTTAGTGGATTAAGCTGAAACATTTAAGTTTATTCAAAACGAACCCGCGGATCGACGAGGGCAACCAGAGCATCAGACAGTATGTTTCCTAAAAGCATCAAGGTTGCAGATAAGGTGAGTATTCCCATTACCACGGGATAATCCCTGTCTATAACTGAATTAAAGCCAAGAAGGCCGAATCCATCGATATCAAATATGGTTTCGATTAAAAAAGAACCTGTGACAAAAAGGGTAACCTGGTGACCGACATTGGTAGCCAAGGGCACCAGAGAATTTCTTAAGGCATGTTTACGCACTGCATTTTTAAAGGAGACACCTTTGGCCATTGCCGTACGCACATAATCAGCCGAAAGATTATCCATCAAATGATTTTTCATTAGCATGGTAACAAAAGCAAATCCGCCAATTAAATAACAACACAAAGGCTGTATGGTGTGAGAAAGTAAATCCACCAGCCTGTCCCATGTGCCGAGTTCTTCGTAACCATCACTGACCAAACCACCCATAGGCAGTAAATCCATATTCACGGAGAGAAAGAGGAGTAACAAAGAGCCAAGGGCATAGCCAGGCACCGCGTAACCCACGAAAATGAGGATCGAGGTAAGATCATCCGATAATTGATTGTGTCGGACTGCCTTAAAGACACCGAGGGGAATACAAATTAAATAAGTTATAAAAAAAGTAATCAGACCGAAGTAAGTGGAAACAGGCAAACGTTCAGCTATAACCTGAAGGACGGATTCACCATACCTGGTTGATTGCCCGAAGTTACCCTGCAGTACTCCCTCATATCGAGTCATGAAAAGCTCTGCGATCGGAGGAGCATTTTGCGTGGACTCTTTCTGCTCCCTCATCCGGATATTCCAATTACCGAGCAATTCATCGTGGTTTACCAGAAAAACTTTGCCATCATCACGGCGAATGATCACTTTTTCCCTGGCACCCTCAATCCATCCCAGTACGCGCTCAGCCTCGATTCCGTCTATTTCTCCATCATTATTGTCATCAATCGAATCAAATCCAATATAAGATGAAATATGTGCGGGAATTTCCTGGCGTTGCACATACCCGTCCGCATCCCAATCCAACTCAGAAAGATGAAAGGTAGGAATACGGACTCTCTCGGAAAGCTGATTTTCGAAATTTGAAAACCTAATCTGCCTAAATTCGGTTTCCCTCGGCATAACACCCAGCCAAATGAGATAAGCTTCCCAATGTGGCTTATCGAAACCGTAGAGGCGTTTCATCTGTTCCAGTTGTTCCTGCGAAAGTGCCTGATCGGAGCCCATACCCTGACCGCCACCTCCATCCTGCGAAACCTGTTGCATTTGCATCATGGCTTGCTCCAGTGGCCCGCCTGGTGCCAACCGGGTTATGGCAAAGACCAAAATACTGATTCCAAAGAGGGTGGGTGGAATCAGCAACATTCTTCTTATGAAATAATCACGCATGAACTCGCTTTATTCCTATGCACACTGGCACAACAATTCAAAGACAAACCATTAAAAACTGAATGATTATCCCCTGCTTTTGCTTGCCAAGTGGATGAGCCTCCGCACTTTTCATGTTATCAATCATTCTTTTCCATGGACTTTCCCGAAACGGGTAATCGGCCACTCTTTTTGGCTCGTTCTCATGCTTTTCCTGCTCGGAGGGTGTTCTGCTCCCAGTAATGTTGAAAATGCGATCGAAGAAAAAATTCTTCATTTTGGCTTGGGGTCCGAGCCTCAATACCTTGATCCCCATTTAGCAAGCAGTGTTTCAGCCCACAATGTAATCATTGCCCTGATTGAGGGACTGGTAAGCGAAGACCCAAAAACCCTCAAACCTATCCCGGGGGTAGCCGAAAGTTGGGATATATCAGAAGATGGACTGCTCTACACCTTTCATCTCCGAAAAAATGCCAAATGGAGCAACGGCGACCCAGTCACGGCTCACGATTTCGTTTATTCATACAGACGGATTCTTAATCCCAATCTCGCATCGCAATATGCAAGCATGTTGCACGGGCTTAAAAATGCTCGGAAATATCACGAAGGGAGCCGAGTTCTCAGTGTTGAAATTCTGAATGCAGGCCGTGGATATTCTAACCGCTCTGAAGTCTCTTTGGTTGGCTCAGGAACCGGTTTTTTGGGACAGCTTGAAACCAACACCTCAGGATCAATCACCAGTGTTCAAATCATTGATGCAGGGAAAAACTATTCCTCTTATCAATCCATCGAGATATTCGATGAAAACGGAACGGATGGGACAATTCGTCCGTTGATAGGAAGTTTGAGCTGGGAAGAAGCAAAGGTTGGAGCGGTTGCGATTGATAATCATACTCTTCAATTAACCCTCGAAAACCCAACCCCTTATTTTCTCGAGCTTCTCAATCACTACAGTTGGTTTCCTGCCCACCCACCAACCATCAAGAAATTCGATGCGTTTGAAAAACAGGGGACACCCTGGACAAGGCCCGGGAATTATGTGGGGAATGGCCCTTTTATTCTTTCTGAGCATAAGGTTAATTCAGTTATTGAGGTCAAAAAAAATCCTAATTACTGGGATGCTGAGACTGTCTCACTGGAAGCCATTCGCTTTTACCCAATTGAAAGTGCGGATACCGAAGAACGAGCCTTCCGTTCGGGCTTTCTGCATCTCACTCAAACCGTTTCTCCGGACAGGATTGATTTCCTGAAACAAAATCATCCCGAAGTCATTCACTTCGAACCATACTTGGGAACCTACTTTTACCGCTTTAATCTTGAAGAGCCCCCTTTTGATGATGTGCGGGTAAGACTTGCCTTCAACCTGGCAACCGATCGCCAAGCCATTGTTGAAAAGGTAACCAAGGGTGGGCAAGTGCCAGCCCGTTGCTTTACCCCACCGGGAACCGGAGGCTTTTCACCAGAATCAAGATTTCGCTTTGACCCCCAAAAAGCAAAAGCATTAATCCAGGACTATCTTGATGAAAAAGGACTAAAATCCCTTCCCAAGATTGAACTCAAATATAATACATCCGAAGGCCATAAAAAGGTTGCGGAAGCATTACAGGGCATGTGGAAAAATCACCTAGGTGTGGAAATTCAGCTCCTTAACATGGAATGGAAGGTCTTCCTGTCGACGATCGAAAAGCAAGATTTCGCTCTCGCCCGAGCGGGATGGATTGGGGACTATGTCGATGCGAACACCTTTCTGCATATGTGGAGAACAGGGGATGGCCATAATAATACCGGATGGTCAAATGTACGCTACGATGAATTACTTGAACTCGCGGCCAAGGAATCCGATCCAGAAAAAAGATTTTTATACTTTGAGGAATGCGAAAAATTGTTATCTGAGCATGCCCCCATCCTTCCCATTTATTTCTATGTACATGTGACACTTCGAAGTCCCACTGTAAAGGGATGGCACCCCACCCTGCTTGATCACCATCCCTATAAATATGTCCGACTGAAAAATGTGGACGCTAACCTATGGTAAAGTTCATCGTTGTTAGAATATTGCAGGCAATCCCAACCTTGTTCGTTATTGCCACCCTTACCTTCTTTATGACGAGATTGGCTCCCGGGGGACCATTTGATTCAGAAAAGAATATTCCCGCTGAAATCAAGGAAAAGCTGGAAGCTCATTTCGGCTTGGAAAAGCCCCTACACGAACAATACTTTTTGTATCTAGGAAATCTTTTGCAGGGAGACCTAGGCCCCTCATTTAAATACATGGGATGGGAGGTCTCTGAATTAATTGCAAAAGCATTTCCGGTATCTGCTCAGCTGGGACTTTTCTCCCTTCTCATTGCCCTAGTTTTAGGATTACCCGCAGGCGTCGTGGCTGCTCTGCGAAAAAATTCGGCCTATGATTATTGTTTGATGACTACTGCCATGCTGGGGATTTGCCTGCCTACTTTTGTGATGGGCCCTCTCCTCATTTTACTCTTTTCCTCATGGCTTGGCTGGCTACCGCCACTGGGCTGGTATTCCTTTGCGGATATGATTCTGCCCTCCCTGACCCTTGGTCTTTTTTATGGTGCCTACATTGCGAGACTTACACGAGCTGGCATGCTAGAAACTCTCAACCAAGACTACATCCGCACAGCCCGGGCAAAAGGTGCTTCCCCTATTCGGGTAGTCCTGCGGCATGCGATAAAAGGGGGGCTCCTCCCAGTAGTCACCTTTTTGGGCCCTGCTTTTGCCGGACTTATCAGTGGCTCATTCATCATTGAGAGTATATTCTTTATTCCCGGATTAGGCCGATTTTTCGTAACTGCAGCATTTAACCGTGATTACACCATGGTCTTGGGTACTGTCCTTTTTTACGCATGCTTGATTATCATTCTCAACCTTGTGGTTGATCTGATACAGGCAAGTCTTGATCCAAAGTCAAGGGAACCATGAGTATCGAAAGTGCCAAATCAAAGGATTTTATATCCGAAGACCCGGGCGGTTCTTCTCTGTGGAAGGACGCTTGGATACGACTTCGTGCCAACCGGCTTGCCACCATCAGTCTCTACTTTTTCATCTTTATCTCATTGCTCACTATCCTGGGACCCGAAATATTAACCTCTAGTTACGAAGACCAGGATCTTAACAATACCTTTGCTCCACCTGGTAAAGAATCCCTTTTCGGAACAGACAACCTGGGGCGTGATCTTTTTGCCCGTGTGCTACATGGGGGTAGGATTTCATTGGCAGTCGGATTTCTTGCAACCGCTGTCTCCCTCCTTATCGGTGTGGCTTACGGAATGACCTCCGGTTACCTCGGAGGGAAAATGGATGCCCTGATGATGCGGGTGGTGGATATTCTCTACTCCTTACCTTTCACCATTTTTGTAATCCTACTGATGGTTCTTTTTGGTAGAAATTTCATTCTTCTTTTTATAGCCATTGGTGCAGTTGAATGGCTAACCATGGCACGCATTACAAGGGGGCAAACCCTCAGCCTCAAACAGGCCGAATTTATTGAAGCGGCCCGTGCCCTCGGTTATTCTCATTCACGGGTTCTATTCCGGCACATCCTGCCTAATTTGCTTGGTCCCGTCATCGTCTACGCCACGCTCACGGTGCCAGCGGTGATGCTCCTTGAAGCTGTTCTCAGCTTTTTAGGGCTGGGTGTACAGGCACCGATGAGCTCATGGGGAAGCCTAATCAAGGAAGGGTCCGAAAAAATGGAAATTGCTCCGTGGCTGATCTTTTTTCCCGGCCTTTTCTTTAGCTTAACCTTACTTGCCCTCAACTTCCTGGGAGACGGACTGCGGGATGCCCTTGACCCCAAAGCCGCGAAAGACTAATGGAATTCCTGGAAATTAATAAGCTCAAAACCTATTTCCATACACGTTCAGGAACCGTTCGGGCCGTGGACGATGTGTCCTTCTCAATTGAAAAAGGTGAAATAGTTGGCGTGGTCGGTGAATCAGGTTCCGGTAAATCAGTAACATGTCATTCCATTCTCGGTCTCCTGCCACAACCTCCAGCTAGCATCGAAGGCGGAAGTGTAAAGTTCGGGAAGCAGGAACTTTTAAAACTTCCGAAACATGCTTTACGGTCTCTACGAGGAAAAAAGATTTCAATGGTTTTTCAGGATCCTATGAGTTGCCTGAATCCTTTTATGACCATTCTTGATCAAGTGGCGGAACCACTGATAATTCATGAAAATTTATCCCAACAAGAAGCCGAAAGACAGGCTCTTGAAATGATGGAAAAAGTGGGTATCCGCGACGCCGCCAAAAGGGCCGGCTCTTTTCCGCACGAATTTTCTGGAGGTATGCGCCAGCGGGTAATGATAGCCATGGCACTGGTTACAAAACCGGACCTTCTTCTTGCAGATGAACCAACAACTGCCTTGGACGTAACTATTCAGGCCAAAATTTTACAAATCCTTAAATCCCTACGAAAGGAATTAGGAGTCTCCGTGCTTTTTATTACCCACGACTTAGGTGTAGTGGCAGAAATTGCGGATCGAATTGTGGTGATGTATCGAGGGAAAGTGGTGGAACAAGGGAGGGTTACAGATATCTTTAAAAACCCGAAACACCCCTATGTTAAAGGTCTTCTCGCGTGCAGACCGACTCTGGATTGTAAGTATCATACCCTACCCACCGTGGATGACTTTCTGGAAACTAAAGAAAATGATGATGGAACCATTGAAGTTTACGAAAATCCAGAAGTAGAAAAGCGGCTTCGTAAATTAGAGTCTGCTATAACTTCGAAAAGCGACTCTTTTTCCGAAACCAATAAAAATTTGTTAGAAGTAAGCGACCTCAAGGTTTATTTTCGTAGCTCGAAGGGATTACTCGGAGCAGTAAAAGAGGAAGTTCAAGCTGTCAATGGCATCGATCTGACAATCCAAAAAGGAAAAACTGTTGGGTTAGTCGGTGAATCGGGCTGTGGAAAAACGACCGCAGGTCGGGCTATTCTTCACTTGATCAGACCAACAGAAGGTACTGTTCTTTATGATGGAAAATCACTTGGTGCCCTAACTAAGGAAGCTTTGCTTGAGTACCGCAAAAAGATGCAGATTATCTTTCAGGACCCTTACGCCTCGCTTAACCCACGCTTGACAATTGAACAAGCTCTGACTGAACCAATGATCGTTCATCAAATTGGAAAAGATCGTTCCAGTCGAAGAGATATGGTGGTCAACCTACTCGAGGAAGTGGGACTTACCTCTGAGCATCTCCTTAGGTATCCACATGAATTTTCAGGGGGACAAAGACAGCGGATTTGCGTTGCCCGGGCGTTGGCTGTTGAGCCTGAATTTATCGTCTGTGACGAGTGTGTTTCGGCCATGGATGTATCCGTTCAGGCCCAGGTTTTGAACCTTTTACGAGAATTACAACAGAAGAGACAACTGACCTACCTTTTCATTTCGCATGATCTTTCCGTGGTGAAATTTATTTCCGATGAAGTCGTGGTCATGCACGCAGGGAAAATAGTGGAATCCGGAACCGCTCAGGAGGTGTATGCCAATCCGAGAGAAGATTATACAAAGGATCTGATTTCTTCCATTCCGTCTCCCTACAACTTGGGTAAGTAAAAGTCTATCAGGAATCCACTCTTTTTACCTCTACATCGATCATCATACTTTCTGGGGCCCTCCCAAAATATGTACCGGTCACCGGAGCTACATCGCGGTAATCCCTGCCCGAACCTATAATCACATAATTATCATCCACAACTCGATTATTAGTAGGGTCCAACCCAAACCAGCCACTACCATTTATCAGTACTTCTATCCATGCATGAGATGCACCAGAACCACGCATACTTTGATCACGAGTGGCATCATAGAAATATCCGCTCACATAACGGGCAGGAATTCCCAGGCAGCGACATAGAGCAATCGCAGCATGAGCAAAGTCCTGACAAACCCCCTTCTTTTTCTCCAACACCTCATTGGCATGCGTGCCCACACTCGTTGTGGAAACAGAATATTCAAAATTTAAATAGATGTGCTCCATAACTTGGTAAGCAGTCTGAAAAACATCTGTGGAACTCCCCTGTACATCAACTGCCATGCGCCAGATCTCCGGGCTGATATCAATGAAATTGGAACTTTGTAAGTAAGGTCTACATTCCGGATTTCCTTCCACCTCTCTCAAAGATTTCATCGAAGTTCCATAGGGTAAACTTTCAAAATCTACTCGTTTCGCCGTTACCATTGTTGAACGGCTCTCAATCATCAATTTTGAATGATCATTAGGGATTTCGAAGTGATGGACCAAGTTTCCATTCAAATCCAGGTACTGCCTTAGTTGAGCAGTAGGTAAAACGCTGACAAAACATGATTCACATTGTTGCCAGTCGTTCGTAAGTGGGTGCAAGCGGAGTTCGTTAAAACTTTCCCGAACGGGAGATGGATATCTATAATGAGTCTTGTGTAAAATGTATAAACGCATACGGCTGCTAGCTACTGTTGCTGCTGCATTTGTCGTTGAACCATGGGAGCAACGTCGGCGTTTTTAATTTCAAATGGTAATAAGACATAGGTTTCAAAAATACTTTGCCCAACATCAATAAGCTTTCTCTGTAATTGATCAATCGATTCATGCAAACCATCAGCAAGCAGAGATTCAATTCCGGAAAAATTAAGTTGTGCAAGTGCACTGCCAGTTAATCTCTCTGCCTCATTCGAGTAATTGCCGGATGGTACCCCAGAAATTTCATGCAATAGCGTATCAATTCGAGCAATAGCAAACCTGAGTGACCTCGGAAAATCTCTCGAGAATAAAAGAAAATCTGCCACATTCTGTAGGGAAAGTACTCCCTGATACCGTCGTCGGTATGCAGAAAGAGCACTGCAACTTCGCAAAGCCCCAATCAAATCCAGACGGGTAGGCTCCTCGCCAAGCATGGTGAGGGTATCAAGTACCCGACTAGTCTGATCAGATCTCTCCAAGTACTTTCCAAGCGACATAAACCTCCAGCCTTCGTCGTGATGAATCGTTGCATCCGAAAGACCCTGGAAGACCAACGAAAAACGTATGGTTCTCCGAAAAAAACTTTGGGGATCGTTACTAAATTTCTCAGGTAGAGCGGGTGCATTTAAATAGAGGTATAAATTGTTGAGTTCTACCCAAATCTCTTCCGATAACTGATCCCTAACCATTCGGGCATTTTCGCGGGCCATATTAATGCAGGTAGACACTGAACTCGACCAGTCCTTGGAAAACAGGATGAAGAGTTCGTGATCATCTAATTCATCTTTGGCAAAATCTTCCACGGCACACATCGCACTCAGGGCTGATTGCCAGTAATCCCTCTTCGTTCCATTGGCATAGGACTCCAAATCTGTGTCGCGATTTACTTCGACCAAGCGGGTAACACCTTCAGCCCGCTCAACATAGCGGCTCATCCAGTAAAGATTATCTGCGACCCGGGAAAGCATCTTAATTTTTCAATACCCAGGTATCCTTACTTCCTCCACCCTGAGATGAATTCACCACCAGTGAATCTTTTTTTAAGGCTACCCGCGTAAGGCCTCCCGGTACAATCTCTATATCTTCACCATACAAGATGAAAGGGCGAAGGTCCACATGCCTGCCCTCTACCCCATCCGGACAAAAAGTAGGATGCCTCGAAAGTGATATAATCGGTTGAGCAATGTAATCTCTTGGGTTCTCTTGAATCCTTACCTTAAATTCATCTCTTTCTTTTTGAGTTGAGGCATTTCCTATAAGCATACCATATCCTCCGGACTCATTCGCAGATTTCACAACTAAGTCCGAAAGATTATCCAAAACAAATTTTCTATCTTCTTCACGCCAGCACAGGTAGGTGGGCACCTGGTCAAGGAATGGATCCTGCCCTAGGTAATAGCGAATCATTTCCGGAACATACGCATAGGTTACTTTATCATCTACAACTCCAGTGCCTATTCCATTGGCCAAGACTACATTACCTTTTAAATAGGCGTCCATCAAACCGCTAACCCCGAGCAATGATTCTTCATTGAAAAACAGAGGGTCGAGAAATTCATTATCCAGTCTCCGATAAATAACATCTACCTGAACTAAACCCTGGGTGGTCCTCATGTATACAAAACCGTCAATAGCTATAAGATCTTTACCTTCTACGATCTCAATACCCATTTGCCGGGCAAGAAATGTATGCTCAAAGTAAGCACTGTTATAAAAGCCCGGTGTTAGAAGGACACAAACTGGTTTCTGTGATATCCGAGGCGAAAGATACTCCAAAGATCTCAGAAGATACTCCGGATACGCTTCTACAGACCGCACCGACATTTTCTGATAGGTACGGGGAAAAGTTTTTTTCATGATTTCCCTATTTTCTAAAAGATAGGAAGCCCCGGATGGACAACGTGCATTATCTTCCAATACCAAATACTTTCCTTTCTCATCACGAATCAAGTCCGAACCACAAACATGAACATAGATGTCCCTGGGCACATCAAACCCAATCATTTCTTCTCGAAAATGAGCAGATGACTTCACCACTTCTTCCGGGATTACTCCATCGGCAAGAATTTTCGCACCATGATACACATCATTAAGGAATAAATTAAGTGCCAGAATACGTTGTCGTAACCCCTGCTCTACTCTCTGCCACTCCGCATCAGGAATCACTCGTGGGATTAGATCAAAAGGAAAGATACGCTCAGTCCCTGTTTCGTCACCGTAAACAGTAAAAGTTACACCGTGTTCAAGGAAGGAAGAATCCGCCTGCCTCTTTTTTTCTTCAAATTCACTTGAAGATAAACCACATATACGATCGTAAATTGGTTGGTAGAAATCGTAGGCTTCTGACTTATTGGGTCCGCCGAACATTTCGTCGAAAAAATGTCCGGTTTGATAATTTAGAAAGAAATTGGGGTTCATTGGGTCGGTATGACTTGTTTACATTTGCAACTTTTGTGCCATGTATACCGAATTCCCCAAAATATGAATGATATTGATTAGTATTTATGAGTGTTTATCCAAAATACCCAACCTCTCTGCTGAAAATAGAAATTGTTGAGCCAAGCCAGCAAATTTCCCAAAGTGAATTCGAGCAAAATGAGTTTTCTGGGAGATGCTCCACCCTTCCAAAGAATATCGTTTTTCCAAGCTTTTTTCGATCCAGGTATCAATTGGAAAAGCTTCCAAAAAATTTCCTCCAAACAATAAAGTGCAATCGGCGATTTTGGCACCCACTCCTGGAAGTTTTAGGAGCTCATTTTTGGCATCTACATATTTTTTTTGAGGAATAGACTCCAACCATCCGGGTTGGTCTTTGATAAATTTCGCTGATTGAGAGATATACTTAGCACGGTATCCCATTTTTAATAGCCGCAAGTCTTCCTCAGGAATTTCTGCCAATTTTGCCCATCCCGGAAAACTGTAAATGCCTCCCATTAGCTCATCACCATACCTCTGAAACACAGCCTCTCCAATTGCTTGAATTTGCGGAATACTCTTGGCTGAACTAAGAATAAAAAAGAAAAGCGTTTGATCGAGAGGCTGCCTTAAAATTCGGAGCCCCTGTAGTTGCTCCATACACAGGCTTAAAATGGGATCTGACCTCCAAGGCAGTTCATTGAGTGACGCCTCATAACCAGCTCCCAGGCAAAAATATTTTTCGATCAGTTCTTCAGGATGAACAGTTTTTTTCTGACAACGCCATTCTGCTTCTCCATTTTGCCACCTGCACTCAAAAATATTTCTTTCCACCCTGCCCCTCCAATGTAAATTTGCTATCGGATGCCAGTCAAAAGACTGCCCGCCCATCAGGGTTTCTTCTAGGCTCAGGGCTGTAAAGCGATGACCGTACTCAAAGGGGCACCAAGAACCCCAAAAGCTTTCTTTTTTCAAATTATTTTGAATGTCCCCAAAGGGCACTTTGACTTGAAAACAATGGTTCTTTTGAGGAGTCAAAAATCTCAACTTTCCATGCAACCAACTTCATGGCTGACTGATTCCAATCTGCTCCTGTAATACCGATAAATAAATCTTTCTGACTGTAAGAAACCTCAGGTAAGCTAAAGCTAAAGTTTCGTGAAAATAGGCTTGTTGTATCGATAAGCTGGAGTTCGACTCTTTTTCCTTTCCGGATAGCAGAACTTTTTTTCCCGAGCGGAATAGAGAAATAAAGTCCTCTCCTAACGGTTGATGATCTGACTATAACCCTGCTGCCTGTAAATTCTTTTCCTGTAAAAATCTCAGGTATTCTTAAAAAGTCATACTCTGTGAGAAACTGAGTGTGAATTTTCTTAACACTATCTCCCCAAAGGATATGAGTGTTAAACAGGCAAAAGCATATCGTAAGCTGAGTTACTGCCAGTAACCGCTTACAAGTACTCATGCTGTGCTATTCCTTTGATTCTTCGGATGACGAAGAATCTTTAGTTTCTTTTACAGTTGCGTCTGGACCAAGGACATCCTCAGTTTTTGCTTTTTCAGCAACAGGCTCCGCCTTCGGTGCTGGTGTTGCTTTTTTACGAACAGCTTTCTTTGCCGGAGACTTTGCTTTCTTGGAAGAGTCAGGTTTCTCTGCATTGATTGCAGCTTTTCGTCTAGCAAGGTATGCGGTACGTCTGCGACGCTTAATAAGTTTCTTATATTGTTTGCCCATGATTGAGGTAGATTAAATAGATTAGTTTATAGAAAGTGACAAGCGAATGCAGTAAAAATCAGGAGATCGCAATCGAACTTCCGCTCTTAGAGGAAGCATAGGTTGCATCAATAATCTTCATTAAAGCCAAGGCTTGGTCAGGCGTATTTAAAGGGGCTTCTTCATTAGAAATTGAGCGAACAAAATTCTCGGCTGAACGAATTCTGCCCATATCTTCATTTGCTTCGGTAATAATGCTGCGATTAACCGATCGGCCATGTTCTTGGACATAAAGCTCACAATCATCAATCGCAGTCTCATCGAGTCCATCCGCTCCAAACAATCGTCGGATCATACCTCCCGCTTTCTTACCTTGAAAGGTAACAGACACTTCTTCACGCTTATTCATTTCCGCCCAGGATATCTGAAAGCTAAGTACTTGGCCGGTTTCAAAAGTCACAAATCCATGGGCAGCACTTTCCACATCAGTGACGCCATCCGCAACATCGGGTATTCCCCATGGTCCCTTGAAGTTCTTGTTCTCAATAAAGTCATTGAAAGTTTGTGCGAGAACATTGGAGGGCTTTGGGTAATCCATGTAAAAAAGGGCAAGATCTACCATATGCAAAAGGTCAATTAATGGTCCGCCACCTGACATCTCCTTGTTGGTGAACCATCCACCGAATCCGGGAATTCCAGTCCTGCGGATCCACTTGGCTTGGGCAGAATTGATTTGGCCAACTTCTCCGGCTTCGATGTACTTGCGTAAAGCATAGGACTCAGGCCGTGCCCGGTTGTTGAAATTAAACATCAAAGTTTTACCGGCCTCTTCCGAAGCCAGTTTCATCTCATTGACCTCGCTTGCATTAAGTGCGGGTGGTTTCTCGCAAAAGACATGCTTTCCTGCCTGTAAAGCCTGGATGGCAAGCGGGCGATGGGTACGATTAGGTGTGATAATGCTAATCGCGTCTAAATCCGACAATTCATTTAACATCTTGGCCGAATCTGAAAACACATGGGGCACTTCATATTCTGCCGCTGCACTTTTTGCAGCCGTTTCGTTCATATCGCAAATCGCGATCAGCTCAGCACCGCCGGCACGAAATCCAGCTGCATGATACTGGAGCATTCCTCCAGCTCCGATAATTCCAATTTTTTTACTCATTAATTTATTATTTGGGGAGGGAGGGAAACTTAACCCATTTATCCTTTGATTTTGAACTTTTCACAACTGTCTCAATAAATGCCATTCCTATGATTCCGTCACGGATATCCGGAAAATCGTAACCTGATTTCCTTGGATACTTCCCTGCAACTTCATCAGCAATCGCCACGGCTGCGGCATTATAAACATTTGCAAATGCTTCAATGAAACCCTCAGGATGGCCAAAGGGTATCCGTGTATTTTCAGCTGCCGTTCCGGTTACATAATCATTGCCCCGGCGCCAAACCTGCCGAGGGGCTCGGGCATCTTTAACCAGCAAATCATTGGGTTCTTCCTGATGCCATTCAATTGATTTTTTGGTTCCATAAACTCGGATATTCAAATCGTTCTCATCACCATTTGATACTTGTGAAGCGTATATGATACCTTTGGCTCCACCTTTAAAACGGACCAATACATTACCATCGTCATCGAGCTTACGGCCCGGGATATTCACTGAAAGGTCAGCACACAATTTATCAATTTCCAGACCCGTAATGTAGTGAACCAAATTTTCTGCATGGGTACCGATGTCTCCCATGCAATTTGAAATTCCTGCAATTTCAGGATTGGCACGCCAATTAGCAATGGCCTTCTCTTCTCCAGTGAGTGCAGTAATTGCGTAACCCTGTGGATACTCGCAAACTACTTTAATAATTTCACCAAGCTCCCCTTTCTTAACCATTTCGCGAGCAAGTTTAACCATCGGATAACCCGTATAGTTGTGGGTTAGAGCGAAGACTTTTTTGGTCTTGTTAATGATCTTTCGCAATTCCCGGGCCTGGGCCAAGTCGTATGTAACCGGCTTATCACAGATGACATTAAATCCTGCCTGGAGGAAAGTTTTTGCTACATCAAAATGTAAGTGGTTTTGAACAACAATGGTTACAAAATCAATTCTCTGGTCATCGGGTAATGACTTTTCTTTTTCGGCCATTTCCTGATAGGAATTGTAGACCCGGGAGGAATCCAAATGAAAATCTTTTCCTGAAAGCTTACTTTTTTTAGGATCCGAAGAAAATGCCCCGGCAACCAGTTCAATATTACCGTCAAGGTTAGCTGCTCTTCGGTGAACTCCTCCAATAAAAGCTCCCCGTCCTCCACCTACCATGCCCATGCGCAATTTTCTTTTCATGACTGTAAAAGATTATTGGTTTTCTTTATCAAAAGCAGAATCGAACGCCATTTGATTGGGTTTAAAATCTAACTGCTTCACAAAATCACAAGATTCAGTGGCACCATGGAAACGATCCATACGGCTGTCTTCCCATTCGATCGAAAGCGGACCGGCATATCCAATATCATTCAAAGCAACAATTATTTCCTCGAAATCAACATCTCCCCTACCCACAGAACGGAAATCCCACTGGCGTCTTGGGTCGGCAAAAGTGGTGTGACCTCCAAAAACACCCACTGTACCGTCTCCATGCCCCCACCAGGCATCTTTCATATGAGCATGATAAATACGATCGGAGAATGTGCGGATAAATTTAACATAGTCCACTCCCTGATACCCAAGATGAGAGGGATCATAATTGAAGCCGAACCTTTTGTGTCGTTTGACTGCATCCAATGCACGTTCCGCACTGGCGATATCAAAGGCTATCTCGGTGGGATGAACTTCGAGGGCAAAGTTAACATTATGCTTATCGAATTCCTGAAGGATAGGTCCAAAACGTTTCGCGAAATCAGCAAAACCCTTGTCCCAGTAAGCTTGATCAGTCGGCGGAAACGCATAAATCGAATGCCAAATGCTTGACCCCGTAAATCCATTTACAACTGCAGGAAAATCGTCCTTCTTTTTTCTCCCTGGTTTCTCATTGATAAAATTACGACAAGCTTTCGCAGTCTTCGCCAATTTTTTGGCTGCCCGCTTCCGCACTTTCTCAGGATCCCCTTCACCCCAAACATCGGGAGGAAGGATTGATTTATGGCGCTCATCGATGAGATCACAAACAGCTTGCCCGACTAAATGACTGGATATCGCAAAGGAAGTAAGTCCATGGTCAGACAAAATCTCCCAGCGTTCCTTACAGTACTTTTTAGAGACTGCAGCTTTATCGACATCAAAATGATCTCCCCAACAGGCGAGCTCAAGTCCATCATAGCCCATTTGGGCTGCTTTGGCAGCAAGGTCAGGTAGGGAAAGGTCGGCCCATTGGCCGGTAAACAGGGTTACGGGTCTTGGCATAATGTTAGAGGGGGTTATTAAACGAAAAGTTTTTTTTGAAAGACTTAAGTCTAATGAGCAAACATTTTTTTGTTATCTTTTCTCAGTTTTATGACTCAAATGGTAATGCCAGCACTTTTTCTGCTGATCGGAAACCTAAATTAATCTCTTTCCCCTTGGAGTTTTTAAGGGTAATAGAATCAGCACAATTTTCTTTTCCGATGATTTTAAAACGCTGGCCGGGAACCAACTTTGTATTTCTAGCAAACTTGAGGAATTCCTTGTCCTGATCAATGATAGATTCGATCCTTATCTCTGCATCTTTTTCGAAATCGGATAATGGCTTCGATGAAAGCTGCTGGATGACTCCTCCTTTAGAAGGAATGGGATCACCATGTGGATCAAAACGCGGACGCCCCAAAAATTCATCCAATTTTTCAAGCACCTTCTCGGAGATGGCATGCTCCAGCTCCTCGGCTTCTGCATGGATCTCACTCCAGTCCAAACCGAGAGTCTCTACGAGAAAGGTTTCGAGCAGGCGATGCCTGCGCAACATGTTCATGGCTAGCTTCCTTCCTTTTCGGGTTAAAGATACACCTACCCGGGGGAAATACTTGATCCAGCCATCACGCTCCAAACTTTTAGCCATGGAAGTTGCGGTTCCGGGGGTAACGCCGAGAACTCTGGCAACTTGACCCATCGGAACCTTAGAAACCGACTCTTCCAGTGTAATCACAAGAATTTCCTTCAAATAATTTTCTACCGTCGAAGTCGCCATTTCTTTGATTGTGTATTTTAAGAAGATTGACTCAAGGCAAATCCAAACTATAACTTTGATTAGTCAAAATATTTTATTTGCCTACTCCTATGCACAAATTTTTACCACCCATATTACTACCTGCCTTAGTCGCCTTGTTTCTAGCCACCAGTTGTGAAATTAAGCCGGCTAAAAATTCCGGCGATTTAAACGCCACTAAAAAAATCTCCATCGTTACCACGACCACGCAAGTAACAGATATCGTGAGCAGGTTACTTGGTAATGCGTGCAGAATAACCTCCTTGATGGGCCCTGGAGCTGACCCGCATTCCTACAAACCCACTGCCCATGATATGACTGCCATCTCAACGGCGGATATGGTTATTTATCATGGGCTTAAATTCGAAGGTAAATTGGCCTCAATATTAAGTAACAGTCAGAGTAAAGTTAGATCCTATGCAATAAGTTCAAAAGTCCCACAGAATCTTCTTCTAGATTCAGATGAAGAGGAAGACAAATACCCGGATCCCCATATCTGGTTTTCACCAGAGCTTTGGGTAATTTGTATCGAGGGTGTTTCGGAATTCTTAATCGAAGAACTTCCTGAAATAAAAGAGGAGATCATTGCAAATAAAAGCTCCATTATTGAAGACATGAAAGAAGTTTCAGAATGGGCGATATCTCAGCTTCAATCGATACCTGAAGAAAAGAGAATTTTAATCACCAGTCACGACGCGTTTAGATACCTAGGGCAATGCTTTGATGTCGAAGTCATCGCCCTTCAAGGTATCTCCACTCTTCAGGAAGCCGGACTCAGTGACAGGACAAATTTAGTAGATTATATAAACAAGAAAAAGGTCAATTGTTTGTTTATAGAAAGCAGCGTGAACCCAAAAGCCTTGCAGGAAATAGCAAAAGAAACCGGGACCGATATTGGGGCACCACTATATTCCGATGCCTACGGAAGTGCGGATAACCAAAGCACCGGCCCAAATAAAAAGTCTTACCCCCATAATACTTGGGAAGGAGTACTGGTTTACAATATCTTGACTATTATGGATGGTCTCAGGCCATAGTTCATATGTGATGAAGCATCATGATTTGCCTATTGAGGTTCACGACCTCACCGTTTCCTATCAAAAGAAACCCGTACTATATGGCGTAGATCTTGAAATAGAAGAGGGATCTTTTGTTGGTATTCTTGGACCTAATGGTGCGGGCAAATCCACATTGATTAAGACAATCATGAACATGATCAAACCGAATGGAGGCTATGTTAAAATCTTTGGAGATAGACCCAGGGCAGGAATCAAAAGAATTGGCTATATTCCGCAAAAGGAATCAGTCGACTGGGATTTCCCTGTAACCGTATTCGATGTGGTACTGATGGGGCGCTACGGACACCATGGCTGGTTAAGCCGTATTGGAAAAGAGGATAGAAACAAAGCGAGTGAATGCCTTGAGCAAGTAAATATGCTCGCTTATGCAGACAGGCCAATTGGAAACCTCTCTGGTGGCCAGCAGCAAAGAGTTTTTTTGGCAAGAGCTCTTGCTCAGGAGAGTGCTGTTTACTTGATGGATGAACCGTTTGCCGGGGTCGATGCCGTAACAGAAAAAACCATAATCTCCATCCTTCAAGAAATGAAAAAGGCAGGCAAGACCCTGATGGTTGTTCATCATGATTTGGCATCTGCCAAAGAGTATTTTGATCAACTCTTGTTACTTAATATGAGAAAAGTTGCATTCGGTTCAGTCTCGGAAGTCTATACTCATGAATTACTCCAAAAAACCTACGGTGGTAAATTGGCCGTACTCTCAGAAATGGCAACAGAGGTAGCCAAGAATCCTGAGCCTTGATAGCTGAGAGTGATAATGAATCATATCCGATCATAGAAGAATTCGGAAGGTGAAAAACTGGGTAATCATTTTTGGGGGTTTGCTAATCTCATCGTCTTTTCTCGAAGCGAAGCAGATTGGATCCGGGGAAGATTTAAACTGGTTAACTCAGGCAGAAAGATTCATCGAAATGAAGGACCCATCCATTCGGAAGGTAGCCCTCGGGGCTTTATTAATGGGGCTTTCCTGCGGATTGATTGGAAGCTATGTGGTGACCAGAAGGCTGTCGCTTTTTGGAGATACTCTTTCTCACGCCGTTCTTCCAGGTATTGCAGTTGGGTTTATATGGGCCGGAGAAAAGGAGAACTTTTCATTACTGATTGGGGCAGGCATCGCAGGTTTTGCTGGAGTATGCTGCCTTAGTTTACTGAAAAAATTTACCAAAATTCATGAGGATAGTTCTTTGGGAATTGTCCTATCTGCTTTCTATGCATTGGGTATCTGTCTACTTACAAGAATTCAAAAGGTTGGTTATACTGATCAGTCTGGGCTGGATTCATTTATGTTTGGCCAAGTAACCTCTCTTTCTTCTGGCGATATCATCAGTTTACTCATCACCCTTTTGTTAATCGGGCTATTCATCACGATAAATTTCAGGCAACTTTTAGTGACAGGGTTTGACCCTCAATTCTCCAAATCTATTGGAATCCCCAATGATTTCTTACAATTTCTCCTTTGGATGCTTATTGCTTTCTGTGTAATTTCCTCACTCCAATTGGTTGGAGTCATTTTAGTTTCAGCAATGTTGGTAATACCTGCTGCAACAGCATCTTTATTTGCCAAGAGATTGAAAAACTACCTGGTGCTTTCCTCTCTTTTGGGAGCTGGAGCTGGGATTAGCGGAACCTTTTTTTCCTTTCTCGGAAAAGGCCTCCCTGCAGGACCATTGATCGTTTTATTTTCAGCCTTTCTTTTTTTGGTGATTCTTTTCCTAAGACCCGAAAAAGGGATTATTGTTTGTTGGCTTAAAGCAAGATCTGAGCGGTCACGAATTATTATCGAAAACACTCTCAAAGCGACTTTTAAAATCCTGGAACAAAAAGATTTTCAGGAAAATGAAATAACTTCACTAGAAATCATGAAGAAGAGAGGACTAAGCCGTCGAGAGGTTGAAAGAGAAATTGATAAATTAGCGAGCTCCGGATTTTGCACCAAAAACCTTTCCGCCAATGACGAGGCAAACCTTCCTCCACAGACAGTTATGATACTAACCCCCAAAGGTTGGGAATACGCATGCAAAATTGTGAGAAACCATCGTCTGTGGGAATTGTACCTGACTAACGAAGCCCAGTACGAGCCAGATCATGTCCATGAAGACGCTGAAAAGATCGAACATGTATTGGGAGAGAAAACCGTTCGCCAAATTGAACGACTCTTAAAAAATCCAAAGTTAGATCCGCACGGAAAATTCATTCCTAGCATTACAGACATTCATCAAGGCAATCTACCTCGTCCATCTTGACCGTCCTTCTCCTTTGAATTCATGAACCTTATCCCAAAGTTTGACCCCACTAAGGTTTTCCTGGAGCCCTGGGCATCACCCGAATTAATTGCATGGAATGGGCAGGTAATTTTCATGGGTTTATTGGTCTGCTGGGCAAGTGGTTTGATTGGCTCTTTTATCGTTGTTCGAAAAATGGCACTGATGGGTGATGCCATAAGCCACGGTATTCTACCTGGTATTGTAATAGCTTTTCTTGCTTTTGGATCTCTTGATCTCGGTCCAATGCTTTTAGGTGCATGCCTGGCCGGTCTGGCGTGCAGTTTTTCCATCGAATGGCTACAGCAAAACTCGCCCATTAAAAAAGATGCATCTATGGCAATTGTGTTTACTTCTTTTTTTGCTCTGGGTGTTACTATGATTAACTTGCAGGCTGGTCATCTGGACTTGGATACAAGCTGCATATTGTATGGTGAAATTGGACTAACCCCTCTTGCTCCAAATTTGATGATTGGAGGCAATGACCTAGGGAACCGTTCCATATGGGTTATGGGTTTAATTTGTTTGGCTATCATCTTCCTGGTTTCTCTTTTCTACAAACAACTTTTACTGACCAGTTTTGATGCCATCCTTGCTCATTCAGTTGGCTGGCCAGTTAAGATTATCCATCTTTTTCTGATGCTATTTCTTGCACTCTCTACGGTCGCGAGTTTGGAATCCGTCGGAGTTATATTGGTTGTGGCTATGCTCGTTTTTCCAAGTGTCACCGCCTCTTTCTTTTTTAATCGGTTATCTGCTATTTTATGTTGCACTTTTCCACTTGGAATAATTTACACTTTCGGCGGATTTCACCTGGCCTATTGGTTGGATTGCTCAATAGCTGCTGCGATGGCTATCATGGCAACTGTATGTTTTATTTTTGCCCTAGCTTACGGCCCGAAATCATACATTTGGAAAATAGCNAAAAAAAAACCCTCATAATTGAGGGCTTTTAAATTTGTTGATGAAAAGTAAAGCTTAGCTAGCTTTCTTTTTACCTTTCGCAACGGATACTTTAGTTGCAACTTTGTTTTTGCAGTTACATCCATCGATGGATACGCGTGCTCCGGCTTTTAATTTGGTTGGGCATTCAAAACCTTCCATCTTGGTTTTACTACCTACTTGAACCTTCTTTTCTTTCTTTCCCTGAGCAACAGTGAGGGTCTTTGACTCTTCATCAAAGCTCACTACTTTACCGTTAATTGTCTTTGATGGACATCCTGCGAAAACTGAACCTGCAAAGAGCAGAGAGATAATAGCTGTGCTTAATAATTTCATAATTTCGTAATATTAGGGTTTGTAATAGATTTAATCAATCAATAGTCAATTCATGCTTTCACAAGATTAATTTTCGATTTAATGAAAGAATTTTCGTTTTTGTTACCAAATCAAAACCCACCAAATTTTGAAAAAGTTACTCCTCATACTACTTTTTTTTAGATTTTTTTGTTGTGCACATGCACATCCGATTCCGGATATTCCAGTTCTTGGCAGTTTTAACTCAGATGGGAATTCGTCCATCATTGTTGAAATTGATCCTAGAAGCTTCGCGGAAGATCCAGAATCTATTCCTTTCATAACAGCAAAGGCTTTCAAAGACTTTCCAGACTCAAATAAAACTGAATTACTTCTGAAAGCTAAGGAAATGATCAGGGATGCTTTTGATTTGCGCTTTGGCGAAACCTCCTGGCTTCTTCCAGATTTTNATCTAAATTTCACTGAAAAGGATGCAGGCGATTTAAGCGAAGATAACATTGTTGTAATAAAGGGTCGCCATGACACTTTTCTGGAAAGCAACTCCACTTTTTATCAGATTCGTGCCAAAGAAGAAGCTCCCTACGACTTGATTTTCACCAATCAAATAGACGGCAAACCTCAGCGACGGGTAAATGTTCTTTTTCCCGGAGAAGAGAGCTTTAAATTTGATCTTGGCTTCATTGGCACCAAGCCAGAGCCTGAAACCGAAAAGCCGGCTGTGATCCAACCAGCCAAAACTATTTCCAAAGAGGAACAAGCAGAACAACGAAGAGCCGATGCCCGAAGCACTTTTTTCTCTTTCACAAGACAGGGCTTCGTTCATGTGCTTCCGCTGGGACTGGATCATATCCTTTTTGTTCTGGGGCTCTTTTTCCTATCCAGAAAATGGAAGCCTGTCATTTATCAAGTATCGGTATTTACCATTGCCCATACCATTACTCTAGGTCTTGCCACCCTTGATCTCGTAGCAGCACCATCTAATGTGGTTGAGCCTATTATAGCCGCAAGCATCGCTGTTGTTGCCATTGAAAACATCTTCTTTCCCGGCTACAGGCATGTGCGCCTACTTGTAGTCTTCTTCTTTGGCTTGATTCACGGACTCGGTTTTGCCGGTGCTCTCTCTGCTTTTGACCTGGACCCCACCTCATTGGTAATTGGACTGCTTGGATTTAATGTAGGTGTAGAGTTAGGTCAGCTTGCCGTGATTGCACTCGTTTTTGGTGCAACATACTGGCTTACAGAAGAAAAAGCATATCGTAAATGGGTTGTCGTCCCCGGGTCCTCACTCATTGCATTGATGGGAATTTATTGGACTATCGAACGCGTATTCTTTTAATAAGTTTTTCAATGCAGTCTTTCCTACGCCAAAGCCTATGGCTTAAAGTTGCCCTCTTTACCATGATTGCAACAACCAGTATTCCTCTCGGTGTACTACAATTGGGCGTATGGGCGAGTATGTTTGATGAATTTTATGACCAGACCCAATCCGTGAGTCTTTCCGCAGAATGGACATTGGGCGGAAACAACCGGTGTTCCGGTTGTGAATTAGTGATAGATTTGGGCTCCGAAACTCAAGAGTCTCTTCGCAACTATCACTCCTTTGCCTTGGATAACAAACTTACCATTGAACATGCCCTTCCCCTAATTATTGACAAGCCGCTTTTCTTGGGAAGTTTATTTTTTCAGCAAGAAAAATTCCCAATTGCATGGACTCCAGTGGAGATACCCCCACCGAGAGCCTAAAGAGAATTCATTTAATNTTTAATCTAGCCCTTTGGCTACCTTTTTTGAATTCGAAGATCCACTCTTCGATAACTCTTTTTTATTATGAAACTTTTTACTGCAATTACACTTATCTCTACTCTCATTTTTTCTTCTTTATCCGCCCACGAAGGTCCATGGACTTCTGCCCGCCCTGATGGTCATGCACCAATCTCAGTGATGGGAGATCATATGCACGAGATGGGCGAATGGATGCTATCCTATCGCTACATGAGCATGGAGATGGAGGGCTTGTTGAGCGGATCATCAAGTGTCA
>PATX01000020.1 GCA_002713685.1 Opitutia bacterium
TACATTGTATTCCAGCATCCATAGGCAATGACTCCAAATAATCGGCCGAGCGTTGGGCCAGAGACCAAATTGAAAAGCTTGCAGCGGACTTGCACCAAGGGAACGAAGTGCCTTTTGGGCGTCGGTGTTTGCAGCTTCGAAAGTTTCACTAAAAAATTTTGCTAGGTAACCCACGCTGTAGAATGTAAGAGCAATTACGCCAGCAAGAGGATTTGAGCCAACAATAACAACAGCCAGCAATGCCCAGAGCAAACTTGGGATGGTGCGTATCATGTTAAGGAGCATTCGTGTGGGCCATAATAACCAAAAGGGAGCAATTGTTCCAGCCGCACAAATAGAAAGAATGATTGAAATAATAATAGCGAGTAGAGTGGAAACCAAAGCGATTTGTACGGTTTCAAGCAGACCTTCTATGGTGCGGTCAATGATTGACCAGTCCGGTGGAAAAAACTGTCCTGTAAAACGCAGAAGATTTCCTATGTAATCAAGATCTCGTCCAGAGCCTTCAATTGCAAATAGTGAACTAAATGAACCAAATATAAAGAGAATGAAAGTAACTCCCAGAAGGTCAAATTTGCTATGCCATGGGAGTTCAGTTTTCATTAATTATTTTGTTTGAGGCTTTCTAGTTTCCAACCGTTAGGCTCTGTCGGATCAAGAATGAGAGCAATGTCAGCAAATTGAGCTACTTGCTCGTCATTATGTAGTGAGCAAACGAGACATCCATTTCGAGATAGAATTGAACTTTTTAAATGAGATAGGACTTCTACAGCAAGGCTGGGGTCTAGGCTAGAAACAGGCTCGTCTGCAAAAAGCAGATGTGGCCTAGTGAGTAAAGTGCGACAGGCGGCAACTCTCTGCCTCTCTCCTCTCGATAGGGTTGATGTCCATTGTTTTGTTTTTCCTGATAATTTAAACTTCGCAAGCAAGCGGTAAGCTTCTTTGCGTTCTTCGGCAGGAAAGCGAAACAAGGTAGAGAGAAAAGAATGTCGGCCTAGGCTACCGCCTAAAACATTGTTGATTGCCGTGGCGCCATCAGCCAATTGGAGGTCTTGGAAAATCATGGCCAATGATTTGGTGGAATCAAGGTTTGAAATTACCTTGCCTTCAGCGGGTGTCAGGGCACCAGCTAGTGTTCTCAGCAGAGTGGTTTTTCCGGAACCGGAAGGTCCTGTTACAGCTACAAAAGTTCCTTGATTTAGAGAGATGCTTAAATTTTTGAGAAGAGTTCGTTTCTCGACCCTTAGCCCGAGTTCCTCAGTTGATAAAAGGGAGAGAGGCATCAATACAAGACCATTAAGGGGAAGAATGTAGGAGTTGAAAGTATCAGAGCCTTAGTGTTTTTTGAACTTCAAGTGCTTCACGGGTTACCCTTAAGTGTGAATCCGGATCAACGATAACAAGTTCTCCATTGAAAATACGGTCACGCAGTTCAGGGTTTTCCTGATTCATGTCGATAAAAGCCTTTTGCAGAAATTCTCTATCGTTTTTTGAAATACTTCCCCGAATACACAATGTGTGTGCCGGAACGGGGCCTTGTTCCTGCACAATTTGTAATTGTGCTTTTTGTGCATCGCTTAAATATTTGTTATCCCCTTTGTAAACATAGTCGCTGACTGCAGCCGCCTCCACTTCACCACTGAGAACTTTCTCAACAGCAGATACATACCCTGTTCCGTAAATTGTTTGAGAAAAATAATCAGTTAATGAACTTTCAGGGCCAACCAGACCTTTTTGGGCCAAATCCCATGTAGGAATGAGAAAACCGGAAGTACTTGACCGACTTGCAAAGGCAACTGGTTTACCCTTCAATTCCGTTATAGATTGGTAAGGCTTTCCTTTTTGCGTAAGCCAAATGCTGTTGTAGTGCGGTTTTCCATTTTTGAGATGCACCAAAAGAATAGATGCGGTTTTTTGATCGAGATTTCTTGCTGCATCGGTGGAGCTAAGGTATCCCAAATCAAGGGTACCGTTTCGAAACGATTCCACCACAACCGCCGAGTCGGTGGGGATAATTACTTCGACCTGGCGGTTTAATTTTACCGAGAGGTATTTTTCGAGATCATGCTTTTCGGCCAACATTTTTTCCGGATTTTTGTTGGCTTTAAGTGCGATAATCAACTTTTGGAGGCTTAGTTCGCCAGGCTTCGTTTCTTCCTGCAGCTGTGGTTCTATCTCGGAGCTACAGGCCACAATGAAAAGAAAGATCACTCCCGCGAGTAAGGTATGCATGAATGAAAAAAGGCTTTTTGGTGAGGTGTTCATAGTTGAAATTTATTGAGACTCAGTCTCAATAGGAATATGTTTTTCCTTTCAAATGGTCAATAGTGGAAAATATATGCCGATGTGGATGATTAATCTGAGGGTAAGCCGTCAATCATCTTGGCCAGGTAATTATAAGTAAATTGGCTTGGTGTTCCTTGTGTTTTCATCCACGCTCGACAACTAGTCTGCATCGAGGACCTAAGTTCAGGGTGATGGGCAAGTTTGAATAGGAGTGAATGAGTTTCAGTAGCATTCTTTCCAATCAGCAGAGCTTTCTGGCTTACAAGTTCGGAGCAAGTTTCACGAAAGTTCTGATGGTTCGGCCCCATTACCAAAGGCAGGCTAAGAGCGACGGGTTCGATAGGGTTCTGTCCTCCGTGGTGGGGCGGGAGAGATTTTCCCATAAACGCAAAGTCTGCAGCCTGTAAAAGTGTCATAACTTCTCCGGTAGTATCCGCTAAATAGGCAATTGAGTCGTCCGGTACATTGAAATGTTCAGTGCGTAATTGATGTGGGAGCCCCGAAGTTTGGAGAATTTTGCGGATTTCATGCCTGCGTTCAGCGTGCCTAGGAATAATTAAAAGTTTAATATTTATTTTCTCCAACCGAAGAGATTGCACTAATTCGATAAGCATTTTTTCTTCGCCAGCCCATGTAGAGATACCTGCCAAAACGAGGGTATTATCAGAAAAACCTAGTTCATTTCGGATATCGGTTCTGGTTTCTGGATTGATCAAGGAGCGATCGACTGCATCGATTTTAAGATTACCCGAAATATGAACTCGGTGAGAAGGTAATTGCAGGTTCATCCAGCGCGAGCGTTGTCTTTCCGAAGAAGCGATGATTGAAATATTATCAGGGAAAATTAGTTTTCGAGCCCATGAAAGATAAGGAGATATAAGCCTGGCATAAGTTTTATCGGAGAGGCGGGCATTGATAATGATAATTGGAATATTTCTTTTTTTTGCCTGGTGAAAATGTTCAGGCCAAAGTTCACTATCCACAAGGATTGCGATATCAGGTTCAATGGTTCTCCATACTCGTCGCGAGAACGGGAGCCAGTCCAAAGGGAAGGGGCCACACCCGAGTGATTTTTTGCCATATTTTTTGGCTGCCATTTTTAAACCGGTGCTGGTTGTTCCAGTTAAAACCACTTCGATTGAAGGATTGGAGAGAAGGAAATTAAGTAATTTAGCGATAGAGGAAAGTTCGCCCACACTTACTGCCTGAATCCAAATTCGAGTGACTTTTTCTTTTTTTGAAGGAAGCGATGGCCACCTGCCTACTCGATAAAAAAATTTGTTGCCGTACCCACCTCTTCTAAGCATTCGGTATGCATAGTAGGGTAGAGCAAATAAACCTAATACTGGAAGAAGTAATCGATATAGGGAAATCATTTTTTTAAGCCTATGGATGATTGCTTTTCCGTTGCCAAATGGGTGCTGAATGAGAGATGATTCACTACTTTGACTATGGAGAATCCTGACCGAATCGCGAAACTTTTCTCATCTTGCCACGAAAACGGCCGGGCGGCCTTCGTGGGTTATGTTTGTGCCTGTGATCCTGATTTTGAAACATCGCTTAAAGTTTGTCGTAATCTCTTGGAGAGTGGCGTAGATATTTTAGAGCTAGGGGTGCCTTTTTCTGATCCTCTAGCTGACGGTTTGACAAATCAGTTAGCTGCGCAGCGTGCTTTAGATTCAGGATGTACACAGGACGATGTTTTCAGGTTGGTCGAAGAAATTCGTAAGTTTTCGGATGCTCCAATTGTTTTTTACACCTACTACAATTTGGTTTTTTCCCAAGATGTAAGAAACTATGTAGAAAGAGCGAATTCGGTCGGAGTGGATGGTTTATTAACTTTGGATCTTCCTCCGGAAGAGGCAGAGGAACTAGTATCCGCCTCGAGAGAGTTAGGCATAAAGAATATTTTTATAGTTGCTCCGACTACCCCCCAATCCCGGATTCCTATTATAACTAATTCTGCTTCGGGTTTTATTTATTATGTTTCGAGAGAAGGGGTTACCGGAGAGCGCGATGACTTGGCGAGCGACTTGGTTGAGCGAGTAGAAACCATTCGAGAATGTACAGATTTGCCTGTTGTTGTGGGTTTTGGGATTTCACAGGCTGAACAGGTTCGTGAAGTTGCCAAGGCAGCAGATGGCGTGGTGGTCGGTAGTGCTCTGGTGAATTGCATTTCGGGTAATCTTAATAATCCAAAACTAGCTGTGCAAAAAATTGGAAAAAAGGCGACTGAACTTGCCGAAGGCTTAAGCTCCGATTAGAGCAGAATATAATTCTCATGACCGAAAAACCGGCAGTAATTTATATGATTGCTGGAGTCACTGCCGTGGGGAAATCAAAAATCTCGATGCAGTTGGCTGCCAAAAATAGGTGTGAAATTGTGTCCTGTGATTCGGTAGCGGTTTACAAGGGAATGGATGTGGGATCAGCCAAGCCGAGTGTTAGGGATCGCCAACAAGTGGTTCATCATGGAATTGATTTGGTTGAAGTAAGGGATGTTTTTTCAGTGGCAGATTATCAAGCTTATGCCAAGGAGGTGGTGGAGCAGATAAAAGGCAGAAACGTTTCAGTCTTAGTGGCGGGTGGCAGTGGCTTTTATTTGCAGTCGTTTTTGTCTCCAGTTGTCGATGACATTGAGGTGCCCAGAGAAATCCGAGAAGAGATTGAGCAAATTTTTACCAACGATCATCTAGGTGGAATAGTTGCGAGATTAAATGAATTGAACCCTGATGGTTTAGGCACATTGGATACACTAAACCCAAGGAGAGTTATGCGAGGTTTGGAGCGTTGCATCGCAAGTGGTAAAACAATACTGCAACTTAAGGATGAATTTGACGCAAAGCCAAAAGCATTTCCTGAGTTTGAAAAAAAAGTTCTTTGGCTGGATAGGAGAAATGAGGATTTAGAGAATCGAATTTCTAATCGAACTGAGGGAATGCTAAAGGAGGGAATTGTTGGTGAAACCGAACAATTACTCCGAGCAGGGATCGAAGGCAACGCACCGGCCTCCAATGCCATAGGATATCGTCAATGTATTGCTTTTTTAAAAGGAAAATTGCGGGAAGATCAATTACTTGAAGAGATAAATAAATCGACTCGGCAACTCGTCTCGAAGCAAAGAAAATGGTTTAGAAAGTATTTAGGGCAGGAAGCTCGACTTGTTCTGGATCAGGGTATTGAACTGGATGATTCGAATCAATTAAACTGGGTAAGGCACTCTTGACCACATGGACAGAATGAATCTATGCTGAAGCGATACATCTATGAAACCTTTTGAGCGTATAGCAATTGTTTCCAACGCAACCAAGGCTGGAGCGGCAGAGGTGGGAGAGCAACTTAGGAAAATGGCAGGAGATTTAAATGTCGATGCCAGGTTATCTACTGAGTTTCCTGCACCTTACGGTCTGCTGGAAGGCATGGATGCTTGCTTTGTAGTCGGAGGAGATGGCACACTACTTAATTTAATGGAGGAAGCGGTTTCGAATGATGTTCCAGTTGCAGGAATTCGTCATGGTCAATTAGGATTTCTTGCAACCTTTTCCCCCGATGAAATGAAAGAGCAAATTCCTCCTCTCTTCCGCGGTGAATATAAGGTTCGGAGGCGAAGTATGCTTTCGTTTAAGGATAAAGCAGGCATTTCAAGAATAGCATTAAACGACTTAGTGGTAAAAAGTGGATCGAACGGACGACTTGCACGATTCTCAATTTCTGTAGGAGATGAACCGGTGGCTGACTATGCCTGTGATGGGATTGTTTTTTCAACGCCTACTGGATCCACCGCCTATAACTTGGCTGCCGGTGGACCAATTGCGCATCCAGATGCTCAGGTAGTTCTGATGACTCCTATTTCTGCCCATTCCTTAACGAGTAGGCCGCTTGTTTTTCCATCAGGGATCACTTTGAAAATTAATTGTTTGGGTAATCCAGACTCTCCACTTGTTTCTTCCGACGGGCAGGAAGCCTTTCCTTCCCCGCCTCTGTTTCCGATCGAAATTTCTGTTTCCGCAACCACCTTCCCTCTGTTGGAAGGGATAGGTCATTCTCACTTCCGCCTTCTTCGACATAAATTGAAATGGGGGTAAGCGAAGTTATAAAAGTATAGGTTATGCTTTCGGCTGGTACACGGATGGGGCCTTACACAATTGACTCGTGGGTCTCTGAAGGAGCTTGTGGTCAAAGTTATAAGGGGTTTCAAGGTGGATTATCTGAAAAAGGAAATGCAGAATTCCTTAAACTAATTCCTCGAGAAATTTCGGAAATGGAGGGTTTTGGGGAACTTTTTTCGCAAGAATGCAGTGCTATCGAGCAACTAGAGGGGGAGGGTGTTTGGCCACTTCGTAGCTATGGCAGTGCCAAGTGGAAACATTGGCTTTCCTATGATTGGTTTGACGGTAGCGACCATACTCCTGTGACAGAGGATACATTGCCTTCGGAGGAATCCAGTGCGAATCAAGTAAGCACTGTAAAAACATTAAAGGACTGCTTGGCAGAGGATGCCATTGATTGGAATCAGGATGCCCTCCTTCATTTGATGAAAAATCTTCATCTTGCTGTTCTCAAGGCACATGAAATGGGGATTCCCCATGGTAATATAAAACCTTCAAATATATTAATTGAGAAGAAGGGCAGAGAATTACAAAATGCTTGGATAACTGAGTTTGGTCTTTATCGCCTGATTACGATGAATAGGCAAAATAACCAGGTAGCTAATCTTGATTTCCATCTATCAACCAACTCGCAGGCAAGAGATTCCGAAGCTGAAAGTAAAGCGTTCCGACCGGAAAGTGGATTGTGGGGAGAAATGGCAGAAGAATCCTGGGATCTGTTTTCCCTCGGGATGATTGGGGGAAAAGTTTTGGCACTTCAGTCGAGTGACTCTGAGTGGAGCAAGTGGAATGAATGGGCCGACATATCTATATCCCTAGATCCTTTTAAAAATGGAATGGAATCAATTTCGGCCTTACCGGGTATCGGTGATCTTTCAGAATTTGGAATAAAGAATAATTTGAGCACAACTCATATTACTGAAAATTCTGACAAATTAAGGTTACGAAAAGAAAAAGAGTGGGAGTTTGAGCAAAGAGAATCTAATTTATCTTTCAAAAGAAAGATGACTGGCTTAATCGGAATTCTCTTTTTGATAGGATTTTTCTTAAAGGCATCATACTTATTTTTTTTCCCAAGTCTATGGACTGAATATTTCTTGGAGGGAGCAACCGACCGTTATCAGTTCGGATTTGGGATATGGTCTGGTAAGGTGTGGGGAATTTTGCCTTCTGAATATGACGGTGCAGGAATGGGTGGGAGCAATGTTGTCGGGGAATGGCGAAAAGAAGATGATTTGTTTAAGCTTTCATTCAGGAAATTCAAAGGACTGGACGATACCAAAGAGGATAAGAAACTTTGGCAGTTCATTGGCAAGGGAGCAACGAGCGAGGCTGATTATTACCATTGGGAAGACTATCTGGGGTATGATCGGGGAAATGACCACTTTGTCTTTTTAAAAAGAAAAGATGAATCAACTACATATGTGCCTGTCGTGGAGAAGGATGAATACCCTAAGCTTGTTCCTGAAAAGTATTTTTTCCAAAATAAATCGAGATTACAAAGAGCTGAAATTCTTTTTGACCGCGAAATTGAATCGACTCGCAGTTGGGGATTATTTTTGGCGATTGGTTTCTTGCTTGCCTTTTCTTTGTACAATCGTGCTTTGAAACACTTAAGGATCGAGCGAACAAATTTTTTCAACGAATTACAATAATTTCACATTNATGAAGTATTTTCGTAGGCTGGTATCATTGTCAGTAATTGNTTACTTGATGNCTTCTTGCGGTANGCAAGATCCAATNGGAGTTTATTCAGGTGAAATTAAAGANTGGGCTTACGANGTATTCANCGGNCAAATTGTTTCGGNCGGTAANGAAGGTAAGATCGTACTTACTTTACGCCAAACACCCGATGGGTCCTTAGCCACAATGGTTTTTGATCACCCGGCAATTGGAAGTAGTCAAAGAGATGGAAAGTGGGAAGTGGGCGATGGCGAAAGGGAAATTCGATTTAATGACGGAAGGGAGCCTTCGGAGTATTATCTTATAAAAAGAGGACTTCGTTTTGCTTTCCAGACTAAGGCAGGATTAAGTAATGATGATGGATCCCCTGTGCTCTTAATGAGAAATGAAGGTCTTTCAAGGAAAGCATCCTATCCATTGAAGTTGGAATTCAAGAAGGGAGGCGAGGTCATGGTTGGNGCCCGCGATGGAGAGGCTGAAATCAAAGGTCAGTGGGCATGGAGCGGAACTTTTATTGTTGTTACGGCCAAGATGANATCCCAAAAAAATGTTTCAGGAGGGGATGATGATGAAGAAACTTATAAGTATTTCCTGGAATGGGATGAGCAGTCTGAGGACTTGATCTTGGGTAAGATGGTGATACTTCGGCCCTTCGCCACTGGAGATGGCTTTAAGAGGCAGAATTGGATGAGTTCGCTTAAATTTAAAGATAAACCTCGATTGTCCAATCGCTAGTGCTTGGAATATACTTTATGCTCAAGGTTTGACCTTTTTTAAGGTATCTTCCATGATAGAATTTTTTTAACCCTTATTTATCTATGATTACTGCCCTGCAGAATTTCATTTCTAAGCAAAGTAAAGTCCTCTTTCCGGTTCTACTTNTAGTTATTATTGTTTCATTTGTTNTGTACTTGTCACAGGGTTCTTCAGTTTTTGATCTTTTACCAGATCCAAACAGAGAACCGAATGAGCTCTATGGAGTTGATTTGAATGATCCTGATCAAAGACGATTGATCAATATGAGTAATCGAGTTGCCGCAGATTTTGGAGCTATCATTAGTCCGGCAGACAATATTTTTGAAGAAGCTGATCGTCAGTTCTTGCTCAATATGCGGACCCAGCTTCAGGCAGCTTTTCAGGAAAGTCAGGTAAATCAGGGAAATATTGACCCGAATGCATTGCAGCAAATGTATGGTTTTATGCAACAATGGCCCAACCTGCCAAGATTTGTAAAGGTTCGGGAAATTGCCCGATCGGGGATAAATAATTTCGAATTTTTTGAATCATCCTCTCATTCAAAAATTTCTCTGGATGGACAGGCTGACGGTTGGGGTTTCTTGCCTCTACATCTTAATCATCCAAGAATTAATTTACGCTTCGATGATTTTCTGAAAAGTTTGGATCCAAGTCTCAAGGATGAGTCAAATCGTACCCGTGCCTTGCAGTTTACAGGGCAACGCCGTGGTTTTTCGGCACGGGATACAGAAACTATTCTATACTCGCACTTCCGTGCCATCCAGGTTGATCGAGTTTTTAACGAAGGTGGTCTTTCTTTGCCTAAAGAAGGGGAGCTTGATCTTCATGCGGAGCAGTTTGCCTGGGATGCAGAGGCTTTATCNATCCAACTGAGTGATCTGAATCTTTCGAATCCTCCGATTGCCAAGGTTGAACTAATCGGCANCNTGGATGCAGAATCCGAGTTGATTATCAACTATGCTGGAAAAAGAACAGCTTTTAAGTTTTCCGAAAAAATAAAAGATCAAAATGGAAGTCGGATATTTGTTAAACTCCAAGATGATACGCCTTCCTCCTTGCGTGCATTAAAGGAAGCGGTGCAGGAACAGAATTTGGCTTTGGATTCAAATATTGAAGGAAACCATCTCGTATTGACTCCAAAAATAGAAGAGTTGCCAGTCGCAAAGCCCAAAATATCAAGTACTTCTTCGATAAAGGTTCAGCAGGACTTGGAGGAAGAATTAATAGCTTATCATGATGAAAATAAATTGGAATCTGTTTTTGCTGAGTCCTCAAGGACATTTGCAACTTCTTTAACTTTTTCAATAAGTGATTTTCTAAGAATTCCTCCAGAGCCAGATGAAGCGAGAATGCTTGCTTATTTTGAAAGGAATAAGGATCAATTTTCAGCCCCACCAACGGATCTTGAAGATTCGATTTCATCGGAAGACTTAAATNGGGCAAAAGGGCCAACTGGTTTGGAAGAGGTTAATTCAACCGAGGGAAATAAATCGATAAATGGCACGCTTGAGTTGGATCTTTTAAAAGACTTGGGGGGCGATCTAAATAACTCACAGAGCATCGCAGTAACTTTTGAGCAGGTTCGTGATCAAGTGAGACAACGTATCATCGATGGTGATCGACTTGATGCTGAGAGATACGCATTATCTGATGCCCGTGATGCGGCTCTTGCTTTTCTTGATGAGCTTAATCAACTACAGGACAATTTGAGAAGTAAATATGCCACTTATCCGGAGCGACGAAATTCGACTGAGATGTCTGCTTTGATTGCAACGCATAAGGCTGAAACAAAGACCTTTTCTTTTACGGACAAAGACATGGCCGTTCGTGGTGCAATTTTGGGGTTAGAGACCCGTAAAAGCGAGAGTGATTCCAATCGCCAACCTCTAGAAGAGGTGAAATCTTTGAATGAGAGAGGATTTTTTACCCGTTCCGTTCGCAAGGCGCGGAAAGGATATGTTGTTTTTCTCTTTGATAAATTTGTAGAATCCGGACCTGGTAGTTACGCATCTGCAAGTTTCAAGGATTTATACACAGGTTACACCGATAAGATTAAAAGTGAAGCATTGCAGAACCATGCGGACGATCTTTTTAAGGATATGGATGACTCGCCAAAAAGTATTTTGCAGGAAAATGGCATTCTTGTTGGAGTGGAGAGGAAAAACGCAACCGGAGTCAGGTCCTTTTATGACAAACGTAACCGTTCACTTGATCAGGAACTTTCCCCGTTGCAGGAAGAAGTCACCGCAATTAACGACGCGGAGCGGGATGGAAACGCCACTGATCTGCAATTAGCCAAAAAGCCGAAGCTAGAAAAGAAAATTTCGGCGATGCGTGACCAGCAGGCAAGTTTGAATCGAGAGCGGTCATTGGCCGTTCGTTTATTGGAAGCCTGTTCCTCTCTTTCCACAACAAGTAGATGNGAAGAGCTGGAGCGTTCGGAAAACGAAATCATTTTTGCTCGATTGCTTGGAGTTTATTCACTGCGACCAAAGCTTCTTGAGGAAAAATTAATTTCTGACCGAGTGCTTGATTTGGAATACGCCCGTTCAGAAAAAGTCAGAAGTAAATTAGTTGAAGATTTAACTATACGCGGTTTTGGCCGTTAAGGATTAAATTTCTTCCATGCGAGGAAAAACTCGCGATTTCCGTCAGTGCCAGCAGGCTTAGCCTGAGTTTCAAAAATCAACTTAGAGTGGAGTAATTCCTGTTCGGTAAATATTTTAATTTCGTTCAGCACACGTTGATGTATTTTTTCATCCCTTATGATACCTCTGCCCGCATCCGCCTCATGCTTTGCACATTCGAATTGTGGCTTGATTAGGCAAGCAACGATTCCTTGTTCGGCAAGTAAGTTCCATGCGATTGGTAGGGCCTTTCGTGCAGAGATAAAAGATAGGTCCATTGATATAAAAGGGAAGGGGTTACCGCCTAAGTCCGGTAATGAAACTTTACGAATATTGGTTTTTTCAAGATTTTTGACCCTTTTGTCTGTTCGAAGGCGATAATGTAGTTGGCCTCTCCCCACATCGATACAAGTTGCATTTGTTGCACCTCTTTGCAGAAGGCAGTCGGTAAACCCTCCGGTCGAGGCACCAATATCGAGTATATGCATTCTATCCACTCTAATACCTGACTCTTCAAGGAAGTTTTCCATTTTAAGGCCACCCCTGCCCACATATTTTGGGGGTTGTAAAAGAGATAGGATTGAATCTTCAGGAAGTAATCGGCTTGGCTTGTCGATTTTTTCAGTACCCATCATGACTTGGCCAGCCATTACCAGAGTTTTTGCCTGATTTCGGCTTTCACAAAGTTTTTGTCTCAATAGCAATTCGTCAGCTCTAAATTTTTTCGAATGACTGGGCATTAAATTATTTCAAATCAAAGAACTGAAGATCGGCAACCTTTCATTAAGGAAGTGGATTAATTTGGAGAAAAAATAAAAAAAACTTGACCACTGTGGGTTAAAGTGGCAAGAAATGGGTTGTAATGNTATTAAAGGGATAAATGATTNGNTNGAATGNCNNCNANTGGAACAACTTTTTTNGTAGGNGAGTTNACTCACGCTCTNGATNCNAAGGGNNGGGTNACTATTCCTTCGAANTGGNGNATTTCNGGAGNNGANAATACATACNTGGCTCTGCCNAATCCNAGNGGNTACATNACNGTNTATCCGCCAAAGATGATCGAGAGGTTGGAGGAGAAGATTTCAGAAGCCAACTTGAGCGACACGGAAGCGCAGTCACTTCTGATGGAACTATTTTCGAAGGCAGACTCCTTTGGTTGCGACAAGCAGGGTCGGATCAATCTGAGCGACAAATTGTTGGCTCATGCGGGGATCAAGGGAAAAGCCGTCTTAGTGGGGAAGTTTTCAACTTTTGCGATATGGGCGGAAGATCGCAGGGAGAAGGAAGGCGTGGGTAAGAGTGAGAGAGATATTTTTGATGCGATGAGGGAGCTGGGGCTATGATGCGGTGTTGGATGGATAGGGTGGTGATTAGGGACGCTGCCCATCAAAGGGGATTTCGTCCTGACTGTGGAGCCCCCTCTCTCTCGGATTGTTCGGCGCGGGTTAAGTGGAAATGGTGGAAATTGGGGGAAAAGGATGTATTGTGGAGCGGTTGAATTTGTTTGCTCTCCGTCAGCGGTGAGTCACATTCCGGTTTTGTTAGATGAGTGCATGGGCTATTTAGGTTCATGCTCTGGAGGTTCGTTTGCGGACCTGACATTTGGAGGTGGTGGGCATTCTCGTAAAATATTGGAGGCGAGTCCTCTAAGTAGATTGCTATCTATGGATTGTGATCCGGATGCATCGACGAGGGCTTCGGTCTTGCAGGATGCGTATGGTGAAAGATTCCGATTTGTGGATTCAGCATTTCAGTCTCTCGATAAATACTCGGGTGCTCAAGAGTTTGATGGGATTTTAATGGATTTAGGGATATCGTCTTTTCAGCTTATGGAGGCAGATAAGGGTTTTTCCTTTCGCTTGG
>PATX01000021.1 GCA_002713685.1 Opitutia bacterium
TCAAAAAATTAAAATTTTTACATTACTCAAGACTGAAAGCGATTATTAAGAAAAAAACTTAGTGGTCGGTTGTAATTGCCAATAGTTCATCTTGAGCAATTTGCGTGGCTTTCTCATCACAACCATCAGCGAAAAGTTTTTCCAAAGCTATAATTTTGGTTTTTACCCTGACTTTGGAAAAAGGAAAAGGAATTACAAAACGATCCCAGGATTTGAGTTTCCAGTGAGAAGAAAATTCAAAGGCAAGAAGGCAGACGGGGGCTCTCGTAATCCGTGCCAATACAGTTGCGCCTGACTTAGCTTCGTAAATTGGCCCTCGTGATCCATCGGGAGTGATTCCGACATCATTTCCCTTACGTACTACCTTTATCAATTCACGAACGGACTGAGTGCTTCTTCGATTTTGAGAACCACGGACCGGCAAAATACCAGCCCAACCGTAAAAAGTCTCCAACCATGCACCATCTCGACTGGCACTGATCAAACCATAGCAGGTTCTTTGTTTCCGGAAACGCCGATGCCATTCACCAGCGAGATACAACCGGTTATGCCAAAGAAAAAAGACTAGTGGCGTGTCTGATGATGAAAGTTCCTTAAGTCCATTTTCGATAGTGTAATCAAAACGAATAGAGCGTGTCCACAAACGATAAACCAAACCCACAGGGAAAAGAAGGATTCGAAATAAGAAACCTTGTTTGTAAGGAATAGATCCCACCCCTTGGGCATTAGGGGACATCGGTTTAATATGCGAAATTCAGACCTGCCTCGCAAATATGCGATGGAACTTCCTCTTCGTGTGCGTAACGATAGCCAAATCTAAATTTTATCGATTCAGACAACAACCACTCCAAACCAATCGCACCTGTTCCATAAAGACCATCATCATAGTCTTTAATATGTCCGTGATATCTTGTGTTATAGTATCCTAGACCAGTTCCAAAATAAGCTTTCAAGTGCTGGTTTATCTCGGCCTTAAAGCCCATATCAAGGTAGATGGCGAATGTATGACTTTTTCCCGATATACTTTCAGAGCCCAAACTTGGATCGTTGTAATATGAAGCTGTATCTAAGGAGTTTCTTTTAAATTGTGCTCCCAAACCAAAGTTGAAAGTTTCGCCTTCGATCCCTGTTGCCAGATTCAAGGAAACGCCGGGGACATACTCTCGTCGTGCTTCGCCGACATTTGGCGATTCATTGTGAACTTTGAAAGGAAAGGCAACTCCTGGGTGTAAAATGAAATATTTCCCAAATCCATTGCTTTCTTCAATCACTGGAACCGTTTCCAATTTATTCTCCACCGGAGGGATTGGAATCGTACTTTCAACTTCAATTCGGTCCTGAAACACTTGGCTTTCTTTTACAGGAAATGAAGCTAAGGTCGTTTCATTTGCCAAGTCTGATCTATCCTGAAATCTGGTAAAATTGGAATCATACCAATATTTGCGTTTGGATAAATTTTCTTTTTGTCTTTCAGACATATCGAATGGCTTTCTATGATTTCCGCTCGTTGATAGCCCATAAAATATTTGATCAAACCTTTTCTGAAGATCGAAAAGCCTCCCAGAGTAGTTATTCAACTCCCCTTTCAAATTTTTGATTTTGTATTTTTGGACTGAACTTTTATCGTCCATTCCAGAATAATAATCAGTAACCGACTTTTCAGAAATGGTCGTATACTGCTGATTCGAGACGGATTGACCAAAGACTTTCACCGCCAAAAAAATTGCCAAAAAGAATGTAGTTCTGAACGATTGCATTTTTCTATTATGCAACCTGTTCAAAAAAGTAATGCAACAATAAAGGAACAAAGATTTTGTCAGGAGTTTCTTCTTAGTTGCATCCTAAAGTAACGAACAAGCAAATGATAAAGGGTAAAATATATCAAATTCACCAAAATACCTCCCTTAAATGCCATTCTAATGCCTTCCTCCTGTCGATAAGCTTTTCGGTAAGCCCCGAGGTTGGCACGTTCTATTTCAGATTGAGAAAGCTCTAGCCTAGCATCATACCTTTGGGGAGGAAGATTATTTTCAATCGCAAATTGGGGGATTTGCGGTTCCACATTTTGGATAATGTCCCAATAATCTCGCTTCTGCATGCCCAACATAGGTCCAACTTTGATTTCACGATAGAAAGTCGTTTGAATGATTACGGCTGTTAAAATCAACAATCCCTGGGAGACTAACCAAGCTTTTGTTATCAAGTTCATTACTCTGATTAAAACCTAAATCTTTGACCTGCACAAACCAAAGCTTTCTTTCTTTTAAAAAGTCGAATTCGTAGTTGCCATAAAAGGGATGAAATGCCTACAAGGTAATTGTGGTGAAGTTAATTCTGATGGTGGGATTTTTATTCTGTTGCTCGTCTCTTTTCGGCGAAAGCACTCATGTGGTTAAGAAAAATGAGACATTAGGGGGTATTGCTGAAAAATATGGCGTTTCAACCTCCTCGTTACAGGCTGTAAACAAAATAAGTGACCCGAACCTGCTACATGTTGGGAAAAAGCTGAAAATCCCATCTGGTGATGTTCAGCAGATTACCTATGAAATCCGTAAGGGAGATAGTCTTGGATCGATTGCATCAAGATTTGGGGTCAAGCAATCTACTCTTATCGATGTAAACAATATCCCGAGACCAGATCTCATCAAAATCGGGCAAAAACTACTCATTCCACTTAAAGGTTCTTCCTTGAAACCAAACTCACTCTTATCGAGTAGCACAATTAGTTCTCTCAATAAAACCAAAACAAGATCTGGACGGTGGAAAAGAATTGTAATTCATCATTCAGCCACTCCGGTAGATGATGCCTTAAATATGCATAGGGTGCACAAAGCTAGAGGAATGAAAAATGGTCTTGCGTACCATTTTGTCATCTCAAACGGTTCAAGAAAAGCTTATGATGGGGAGATATACATAGGCGGAAGATGGAAAGTTCAACTCGATGGAGGGCACATGAAAAAGCTTTCTGATAATAAAACAAGCATCGGAATATGCCTNATCGGAAATTTCGAACTTCGTTCTCCTACGGTAAAACAGATGAAAAGNCTCGAAGGTCTTTGCGAATACCTAATGAATAAATGTAAATTAACTCCAAATCAGGTAACCACCCANAAAGTGCATCACCCCAATCACACAGTTTGTCCCGGAAAATACTTTTCTTTATCTTCTCTTCGGAAACGGATCAGTTCATAGACTTTTCCAAATTTTCTTTGTCATTAGCCAGTATAACTTTTCCAAACCTCGATTCTGAATTTCGTTGAATCGCGGAGCAAAAATCATCCATCGAATATACCGAATCAATTGGATGCTTTATTTCATTCAATGCAAGCGGTTGTAATACCTCTTCGATCGCATTTCTAAGTTGGGCCGGGCTTTTTTGACTTTTCCATCGATCAAGCCAAAAACCTACAAAACGGACATCATCAAAAATCAAGTTACGAGTGGGAAAACGCACTGAAGCAGAGTCCATCGCGCCAAAAGTTACATGCACTCCGCCCTGACTTACGCACTTAGCCAGTCGAAGGGCACTTCGACCACCCACCGAATTTAGAGCCATCACACAGCTTTTATTGTTGGTGAAATCTCGAACACGCTGAGGTACATCTTCGTCGTCCAGCCATACTTCTTCACCTCCAAAGTCTTCCAAATCCTTTCGCCTTTCTTCACTTCTCACAAGACTTACACAAGTAACACCCATTCTTTTTGCGAATTGTATAAGCGCTAAGCCAACCGCAGAATTTCCGGCATTCTGAATTATGGTATCTCCTTCCCGCAAATATTCGAAATCATTAAGCAAACGCCAGGCGGTCATTGGATTTAAAATGCTTACCGCAAGTTGATTGTAAGGAACAAGTGCAGGAAGCAGAATCAAATCATCCACACATGCATTACAATAACTCTGCCATGCCCCGGTTGTATCTGGAACAGCAACTATCTTATTAATAACATCTTTCGGAACATCACACCCAATTTCAATTACTTTGCCAACTCCTTCCCTACCGGCAACTGCAGGCAGTTTTTTTAATTTCCCATAACTCCCCTGAACCAAACCAATATCCGAGGGATGTATCGAGGCAGCAACAATCTCAATTCGCACTTCACGAGACCCCAGTTTTTCAAATGGCAATTCTTCAAGAAATAAAACATCACTAGGATCTCCATGCTTTTTATACCTGACTGCTTTGTTAGTAATGTTCATTTAAGTTCTATTAGTTTCATTGACTCCATCCAATTGGCTGCGTGGCTGGGCCATTGAGATACGGGATTATTTGTTTTGCGCATACCATAACCATGGCCACCAAAAGGGAAAACATGTAATTCGTTCCCTTTTACTCCTGCTTTTTCCAAAGCAAGGTAAGCCAGAACACTACCCTCACCCGGGACATGATCGTCGCCAGTATGAGCAAAAAAACAAGGTGGCGTATTGGAGTTGATCTGAATCTCAGGTAAAAGTTCATTTCTTTTTTTACGATCAACGAGGTAGGCAGGATAGATCAAAATCCCAAAATCCGGTCTACAAGAAAACTTATCAGTTTTATCAACTTGCACATAACTCCTTTCATCAAAAGAAGTCACACCCATCATAACTAAATTACCTCCAGCCGAAAATCCAAGTACTCCAACTTTTTCAGGATCAATTTTCCAGGATTTGGCATTTTCGCGAACTAAACAAATGGCTCTCTGTAAATCCTGTAGCGGAGCTTCATATGGAGGACGATTTTTCCTGCGAGGAACACGGTACTTCAATAGCCCAGCCGTGACTCCCAAATCATTGAGCCATTCACAAACTTGAGTACCCTCATGTTCATAGGCGAGTATATTGTATCCCCCACCAGGACATACAATGACTGTAGTTCCATTAGATTTGGAAGCCAGGGGTTTGAAAAGGGAAATGGTTGGTTTAGAAACATTAGCAATCCGTAGTACATCATTACTTCCAGGCTTTGGTTTCCGATGGTCCTCTTCTCCAACTTCTCCTTTTATTTCTCCTGGAACGGCGGTTGGCCACAACTGAAAAATTTCAGGCTCAGAAGAAAATAACCTTAAACACAAACCCAGAACTGGAAATAAATATAAATTCTTAACTTTCATGGCAGGGATGTTTACCATAGATTAGATAAAGGGAAGCAAAAACAGAGAATTTTTTCTTTGTGATTTTTGATCTGAAAGTCTTTGATCTTAATCATGATCAAGTATCTGTTTCTTCTACTGTTTTGTATTTTGATGCATCCTGTATTTTGCAATGATGACTTATTTGAAGCGATAATCAAAATAGGTCCCAAAGGTTCAGGTAACGAGAATTTAGTAAAACAATGGTCATCTGTCGAAAAAATGAGCTCTGCCGATATCCCTTCATTTTTTTATGTTATGAATCAGGCTAACGATTTAGGCGACAACTGGATAAGAGCAGCCATTTTTGAAATATTAGAAAAATCGGGCAGTGATTCACTTCCTAAGGAAGAAATTATTAAATTCATCAAAGATTATAATAATGAAGGAAGTTCCCGTCGTTCCGCATTTGATTTTCTTTCTTCCGCTGTTCCGCAAATCGCAGAATCCCTGATTCCAACATTTATCGACGACCCAGAACCGTCCTTGCGACGCGAAGGGGTTCAACTACTTTTAAACCAGGCTGGCGATCTCGAAAATGAACAGCAGGCGATTGAAGCATTTGAATATGCATTAGGAAAGGCCCGTGATGTTGATCAAATAGAATACACATGCACAGAGCTCAAAGGTTTGGGCAAGCCAATCGATTTAGCCCAAAAAATGGGATTCCTGACAGAATGGAAAGTGATTGGTCCATTTGATAACACCTCTAGAAATGGATTCAGTATTCCTTACTCACCAGAAAACATTCTGGATTCGATAAATAAAAAACATGAGGGAAAAAATGGCCCTGTTGCATGGCAAAATTTTTCGACTTCAGATCGACTTGGTCTACTCGATTTAAATCAACACTTCGGGCATATTAAAGAGGTACTGTGTTACGCATACGCCGAATTTGATTCAATGCAGGATCAAATGGTTCAATTTCGTATTGGATCTAAAAATGCTTGGAAATTATGGGTAAACGATGAGTTGATTTTTGCACGGGACGAGTATCATCGGGGTGCAACTAGAGTGGATCAATTCATACTGGATGGTAATTTACGAAAGGGTAAAAACCGCATTTTGGTTAAAGTATGTCAAAATGAACAAACTGAAAGCTGGACAAAGCAATGGGAATTTTGCTTCAGAATAACTGACTTCAGTGGCACCAACCTTCAATCTTTAAATTAAATGAAAAAAAATTTTCTACTCATTACATCCCTAGCATGGACAACATACTTTTTAAATGCTGATTGGCGTGGGTTCAGAGGAACTCAAAATAATGGCTTAAGCAAGGGGGAAATATCCGCAACCTTATCTCAAACCTCCGAAGACTCATGGAAAGTCCCTCTTCCCGGAAGAGGATTATCCAGCCCCATCGTGGTGGGAGACTTGGTTTTTGTAACAGCATCAAGCGGTTCGCAACAATCCAGGCTTCATGTGCTTGCTTATGAGACTGTAAATGGAAACAAAGTTTGGGAGCGAATATTTCGTGCTACTGGCAGAACAATTTGTCACAATAAAACATGTGTTGCCGCCTCAACGATGGTAAGCGATGGGAATGTGGTCGTAGCTCAGTTTTCATCCAACGACATTTTCTGTCTCGATCTCAAAGGAAATTTAATTTGGCTTCGGGGGCTTACTTTCGATTATCCCAATATTGCGAACGGACTTGGGATGTCATCCTCCCCCGTTATTGCACAAGGCGTCTTGGTTTCCCAAGTGGAAAACGATGCTGATTCCTTTACTTTTGGCCTAAACTTAAAAAACGGCACTACCCTATGGAAAAAAGATAGACCCAGAGGAGCCAATTGGACTTCGCCCGTTGTTCTTAAAAACAAATCATTTGATTGGGTTGGCCTGCAGTCAAAGGAAGGCATATCCTTTCTCAAACCAGTAAATGGAGAATTTATGTGGCAGTATAAGGATGGAGCTTCAACCATACCTTCAAGTGCAATTAGTTTTGAGAACAAAACTCTTTTGGTACCATCCAATGGTTTAACTGCACTCAGAACGCCTGAATATGGACAAAATCCTGAACAACTATGGAGAAACAATAAGTTGGCTCCCGGAACGGGAAGCCCCGCAATTTCAGGCAATCAAGTTTTTGTCATTAACCGAGCAAATGTTCTCACTTCTGCATCTATCAAAACCGGTGAAATAAATTGGAGACTCAGGATCAAGGGTCCGATCAGTGGTTCGCCAATAGTGACCGCAAACCTGCTCTTTATTTTTAACGAAGAAGGTTTGTGTCAAATTATTGATATAAAAGAAGAGTCTGAAGCCAAAGTTCTTAAAGAAATCGATTTAAAAGATACGATTCTTTGCACTCCTGCTGCGGATAAAGGATCAATTTTTATTCGATCAGATAAAACTCTTTGGAAACTCAGTAAAAAGAATAATCTCTAATAACTGACTATCAGATTATCCGCTTCTTTTTTCAGGGTTAAAATTCCTGGCTTTGTAAAAGCAGATTTCCACAAATAAACTCTTTTCAAAAGAGGCATAGAAATAAGGGTGTCAGTTGCCTCATCCGAAACACTCGTATTTACTAGATTAAGGCTTTCCAAATTTTTATTTCTATGGAAAGAACTTAACCCATCTGAATTAATTTCCGTTCCCATCAGATTAAGTTTTTTTAATCGCGGGAAAGAAGATATGATCTTAAATGTTTCGTCCGTTACATTAGTATTTCTCAAATCTAATGAAACCAGGTTGTCTTTAAGGGAAAGAAGTTCCTTGATCGAATTGTCTCCAACCTGACCGGGTTCGGTAACAACACGCGCCTCCAAAAGTTTTGAGCCTACCCCCAAGGGTCTAATCATCAGACCAGTTGAAAGAGCAATTGCTTTCACAAGATTACCATCAACAGCAACAACCCCCTCTGCCAAAACATCAAATTCTTTTAAATAAGTTGCTTGTAGCACTTGATCCGCTTTTCTTTTTTCCGTCATCTCCTGAATCCCGTCCGTAGCCCCCACCCAAGAACCAAAATCCACACCTTGGGCAATCCACATTCTTAGGATCTCTTTTTGCGATTTAGTTAAAGGTTCACCCTTGGGCGGCATATGATCTGAATCATTTGGAGAAAGAATTACTCTTTGGTAAAGGGAACTTCTGCTTGGATGATCCACTACCACCACGGGAGATTCATCACTTCCGTATATGATATGAGCCGCCCCATCAAGCCTGAGTCCAGCTTTCGGCTTTTTGATCACCCCATTCTTTTCATAGGGTGCCCGATGACACTCAATGCATCTTTCCTCAAGTATCGGCCAAACATTTTTTTTGAAATCAATAACACCGCAAAGACTCGTTGAAAAAAGACATAGACATAGCCAGTAATCTAAACGCATTCATTTGATCTATTTATCGTATGCAAAAATACGAGACTAATTCATTGCTCCACTGAATATTAATTTCAATGGGCCCAAGTCTTTTAGCTTGGAACAGCCACCATCCGAAAGGTAAAAGAAAGGGATGCAAGAATTTTCAAAGAGAACTAATTACCTATTCATTTTTTTTCCTTTGTGTATAGCGCAGGCAAAGTTTTCATGGATGGAAACTAAAGGAAAGAATTTCGATCTTTCATGGGGAGACCAAAAGGTTGCCCGCTACGTTTACGAACGAATGGACCCTCAAGATAGAGAAAGAACTTACAAACCCTTCTTTCATTTATATGATAAGGAAGGCGAAAAATTTGTTACCAAAGGACCCGGAGGAAAATTCACTCACCATCGTGGCATTTATTTTGGATTCTCCAAATGCTCTGCTCTTAATAAAAAAGGGGAGCAAGTTAATGTTGATACTTGGCACTGCAAAAGAGGATTTCAAACCCACGAAAAAATAATAAGTCAAAATGCGGATGCACGAAAAGCCTTAATGGAAAGTGAAATTGCCTGGCGGGTCGACGACGGAACCATTTTTATTACGGAGAGACGCAAATTGACTTTTCAATTTAACAAGGAAGGGCGTTTACAAATCGACTTTGACTCTACTTTATCCACGAACCAACCAAAAGTTACTTTGGATGGAGATCCCCAACACGCCGGATTTCAGTTTAGAGCATCTAATGAGGTAGCCGAATCAACATTCAAAAAAACTTATTATATTCGCCCTGATGAAGGAAAAGATTCCATGGGCAAGACCAAGAACTGGCCTCAAAACAAAGATATGAAAAATTTGAATTGGAAGGCTCAAAGCATTTTCATAGGAAATGTGAGATATTACACTCTTTATCTTGACCATAAAAATAATCCAAAACCTAGTTTTTACAGCGAAAGAGACTACGGTCGATTTGGCTCTTATTTCAAAAGTTCAGTCACACCCGATCGTCCTTTAGATGTAAAATACAGACTTATTTTTGGAACAAAAGAATTATCTCCACAAGATTGTTCATCCTACTCATCCAAATTCCTGAATCAGCTATAATTGTCGTTTCCAATCATACATAACCTGATTTGAACGAAGAATCGCCTGCATATTTTTTAGCTTTGGCCGCAGGCTTTCTGTATGCTTGCAGTGCCCTTCTTTGCAAAAGAGGTCTCGAGCTTGGATCCGGAACCCTGAGATCATTGGTCTTCTCGAATATATTTATGTCGGCTTGCTTTATACCCTATCCTTTTCTCGCTGAGAAAAAGCTTTCCTTGGATTTTATTCTCTCTGGTTTCCTCTTGGGAATTCTTTTTTTCCTATCCCAAATGCTTTGCTTTCTTTCTCTTCGACGGGGCGATGCAAGCCTCATGACTCCAATAATGGGAACAAAGCCAATTTTTGTGGCTTTTTTCGTAGTATTATTCAACCTTGTACCTAACGAGATAGCAATCTCTACATGGGTCGCCGTGGGTCTTTCCGCTTTATCCATAGGATTAATCGGGTGGCCAAGTAAAGGGTCCGTTTTTTCAATTCAAGGATTACTCCTAGCAGTCGCCGGTGCTGCTGGATTTGGACTTCTCGACTCACTGGTTCCTTATTTCACCCATAATTCAGATCCTTTCTTTTTGCTCTTCATCGTTTTTGGCTCTGTTGGCTTGATATCAATTATCATAATCCCTTGGACTGAAGGATCTTTCTTACCATATCGAAAAGGAACAGACATTTGGATGTGGCTCTCGGCTCTACCTATGGGAGGACAAGCTATCTGTATGTCTATGGCTATTGGTTTTTACCAGGTTCCGACAGAGGCAAATATTTTTTATGCAGGACGAGGTTTTTGGTCGGTTATTCTCGTAGTGATTTTTGGAGGATGGCTAGGCCTGAAGGAGGGTCATTCCTCGGCATCACTTTTTCTCAGGAGAATGATCGGAGCCCTTTTATTATTAATCGGGGTTTGGCTAACTTCTTTTTAAATCGTGGCCTTAATCGATCCGCAATATTTCCTGCACCCTTTCTGAGAGGACTTTTTGCAGTAAAGGATGCTTTCCCAAGACCGGAGTCCTACTGACATCCAATCCATTTTTTACAAACGGCTCACAAATTTCGGCAATATCACCATTGGTTCCAGCATGCCGACCAGGTGCCAAAAATAATTGTGCTAGAATAACCTTTTTGTGTCCATGATTTTGGATATCGATAAGTAACTGCTCTAATAACGGATCATTAAAATCATACTGAGAATCTGGTCTTCTTTCCATGCATGCTGTCGAAAAGCCTGAAATCAAACCATTTAATTTCTTCACCATTATTTGCCCTATCTGCTCACGGACAAGATTCACACTTGGAAGAGGAGTTCCATGATCAACTAAAATAACAAATGGCTTTGATTTGTCTTTTTTTGAAATAAAACTGACCACATATTCCGTTAAGGCTTCAGCAATTCTTTCATCTCCGTGCCGATAAAGGCAGTCGGCAACAACAAATTCCCTGTTGCTTCCGAGACTCTGCCATTCTTCCAATTTTTTTTGTAACCAATCAGTTATGGCCAAACTTGGCCCGAAGAACAGTGGAATAATTGCCAAATAATCAAATTCATTACCATTCCTCTGATTAAATAGAGAGTCCATTGAAAGGGATGGTATTCCGTTTAATTTCGATGCATCCACTTTATGCGAATGCATTATACCACTCGGAATAATCGAAACTCCCGTAGATTTATTTAAATCATCTGCTATATCACGGATGTAAAGAATAGATTCGGGTCTAAGAGAACCGTTATCGACTAAAAAAAAATTTTGTGAAGTTAATTTTTCCATTTGACGAGTCAAGGAATGAAGGACAAATTTGGATAAAACAGTTGGGAAGCTGTTATGTAGTTAATTAAGCGGGAATTATTATTATGAAAATTAAATTGTGGATGGCAACAACACTACTTTCAACGGTACTTATCACTTCGTGCTCTAAAAAAAGTGGTCTATCTCCTGAAGATACAGCCCTTATTAAAGGTACTGATCGAGGCACATTCACCGGCTCTTCCAATGATTTAGCCGGCGGTGAAAACGAAAATGATTTATCACCAATCGGATCCACGATAAGCGGCCTTGGAGGAGACGATGGACTGATGCCCCAAG
>PATX01000022.1 GCA_002713685.1 Opitutia bacterium
TTTTGAGGCCCGAGCGGGGGGGTGCGTTTGCCGATTTGACTTTTGGTGGAGGGGGGCATTCGGGGAAGATCTTGGATGCAAATGATGAGAATGTCCTTATGGCGATGGATTGTGATCCTGATGCAGGTAAGCGGGCGGAGGAGATGGCTCTTAAATATGGTGACCGTTTTAGGTTTGTAGATTCTGCGTTTCAAAATTTGGACCGAAGTTCATCACCCGAAGAATTTGATGGTATCCTTCTTGACTTGGGTATTTCTTCGTTTCAGTTGTCTCAGGCGAGTAAGGGTTTTTCTTTTCGGTTAGATGCACCGATTGATATGAGGCTTGATCCCCGGGAGGGCATGAGTGCTGGAGAATTTCTTGAGACGGCGTCCAGGGAAAGTTTAGTCAGGGCCGTTCGTGATTATGGTGAGGAGAAAAGATGGTTTAAGGTCGTCAGCGCCATTCTTGATGCAAGAGGTACCGGTGAGTTGCAGAGAACCTTAAGTGCAGCAAGTTTAGTGGCGAAGGCTGTTGGCGGGATTAGGGCAAGGCAACGGATTCATCCAGCAACCAAAACTTTTCAAGGTATACGGATTGCGATCAATGGGGAGTTGGAATCTTTAGCAACTGTATTACCTAAGGCTTTCCATTCGCTCAAGGTGGGGGGAGTTTTGGCTGTGATTTCATTTCATTCACTGGAGGATCGAATTGTTAAACGTTTTATGAGAAAGATGTCCGGACGCCCTGAGCATCGGGGGGATAAGAGTTTTCTGGACGAGAGAGTATGTGTTGCTGAAATGATAAAATCTAAGGCGATTTTCCCTTCGAAAAATGAAGTCCTGTCCAACCCTAAGAGTAGATCAGCTAGACTTAGGTTGTTGAGGAAGAAATCAAGTCCGCGGTTTTTATGAAAAAAGGAGTTGCGATAATACTTTTACTTCTTGGGTTGGCGATTGGGTCAACATCGATAGCCATCGTTTGGATGAGATTGCAAATTTCCGAATCGGCAAAAGTATGTGGGCGACTTGAGGATGAGCGTGAAGTCGTTATGAGAGAGGTGCAGGAGTTGAGAGGCCAAAGGTCCTGGGTTCTGCGTCCATCCGTCTTGGCTTCGATGGTAAAGGGGCGTTTGTCAATGCCTGGCCCGTCTCAGACTTTTGTCGTGGGAGCAAGGGAACTTACGGCAAGAACAGGAGGGCTCCGGTCAATGGAAGTTTCTGAAACACTGGCAGTCGTTAGCAGGTCAAATTCAGGGAGACAAAATAGGTGAAAACCCTTTTCGTTTCTAAATTTCGATATTATTTTGTTTTTTTTGGAGTTGTTTTTGCTTTTTGTTCCGTTGGCGGAAGATTAGTATGGTTGCAAGTTTGGAACGCGGACAAATATGCTGAAATTGCATCTAATGCTCGCAAGAAATTTCAGGTTATTAAGGCCAGGCGGGGAGATGTTGTAGATTCAAAAGGAAACTTATTAGCAACCACTCGCTCTGTGGTTGATATCGGATTAGACCCTCATGTTCTAGTTGAGGAAGACAAACTAAAGTGGGATACACTCTGTACCTACCTTGACATTAATACAGCTGAATTAAAGTCAGCCGCGAACCTCAAGAGGGTGTTTGATGAAAACGGAAATTTTGTTCGGGATAAAAGATGGGTGGAGTTGCGGGAAGATGTGGATGAGGGTACTTACCGCAAGATTCAGGAGCTTAAAATTAAAGGAATATATGGGAATTATAAACATTCTAGGCTTTACCCAAATAAGAAACTTGCCTCCCATTTGCTTGGATATGTGAACAAAGAAGGTACTCCTTCCATGGGAGTTGAGCGATTTGCTAATTATTACCTGAAAGGGCAGGATGGGTGGAGGGAGAGTGAAAAGGACGGGAAAAGGAGAGAGATGCCTCATCATCGGTCTCTCGAAGTAAGTCCGTCTGACGGGTTAAGTGTTGAGCTGACAATTGATCGTAGGATACAGGATATAGTGGAAGAGGAACTGACCAGCCTTGTTGGGGAATTCAATCCTTTGAGTGCAAGCATTATAGTGAGTGATCCAAGATCAGGGTATATCCTTGCGTTGGCAAACGCACCTGATTTCGACCCTAATAAGTTTAATACTTCAGATTTAGCCAGCCAGCGAAACCGGGCTTTATCTGACCTTTATGAGCCCGGTTCCACATTTAAAATTGTAGCTGTTGGTGGTGCGATGGACGAGGCCTTGGTAAGAGGAGAAGATATTATCGATTGTGGAGAAAGTACTTTTCAGAGTGGAAGTAAAAGATTGAGACTACCAAGCGACCATCACCCATTAGGTAAAATTAGTGTCAGCAAGGTTGTTCAAAAATCGAGCAATCGAGGTGCTGCACGCTTAGGCATTATGCTTGGAGCGGAAAGACTCTATCGATACTCACAGGCATTTGGTTTTGGGCAAAAAACTAATTTTGGAATAGGTGGGGAACGAAAGGGTGTGTTACATGCACCCAAAAGGTGGGATGGCCTTACGATAACACGGTTACCTATTGGGCATGCAGTGAGCGTTACTCCGATGCAGGTTCATTCGGCAATGGCTTGTGTGGCGAATGGTGGTATTTTAATGAAACCCCAATTTATTAGTCGAGTTTTTGATGTTGCCGGTAAAACAATTGTCCCTTTTAACCCCAAGCCAGTAAGGAGGGTTCTCTCTGCAAATACCGCAACTGAATTAAGCAATATGCTTGTTTCAGTGGTAAGCCCTGAGGGGACTGCAAGGAGAGCTAGAATTGAGGGGTTCGCTGTAGCCGGAAAAACAGGAACCACACAAAAGATTATTGATGGTAAATATTCCAACCGGCATCATGTAGGATCATTTGTTGGGTACTTTCCTGCTGAAAACCCAAAATTGGTCATTACTGTAGTGGTGGATGAGGCAAAGATGCAAAAAGGTCTTTTGGGGTATGGCGGGGTGGTGGCAGCACCTGCTTTTAGCAGAATCGGTTCTGCAATTGCATCTTATTTGGGAATGAAACCAATGAAAAAAGATGCCATGGCTGCCAAAATTCAAAGAGGAGTTAATGGCTCGATATAATTATTCAATTTTATGAAGACTGAAAAAATAGTTGTAAACATTGATGAAGTCCGCAAGCGGGTGAATTCTCCAAAAGAAATTCTTGAAATTGGTGGAACATCCTTGGAGCAATTTAAAAAAAGTGACCTTCGCAACCTGGAAGTCTCAGGTTTGGTCTCCGATAGTAGACGGGTGAGTCCGGGGAATGCTTTTTTTGCCTTATCAGGATTACGGACAAATGGAAATGACTATGTGAGTGAGGCAGTAAAAAGAGGGGCTAAGGTCATTGTAACTGATGATAAGGAAGTGGAAGTTCCATCGTCTGTCGTGAAAGTGCATGTAAAGGATGCGCGCAAAACATTAGCAAAATATGCAAAAAGATATTTTGGTTCACCAGATCAAGTTCTCGACATTATCGGAATCACTGGGACAAATGGGAAAACCACAGTTTCCAGCTTAACTCGTCACCTACTTGAGGAAGAGGGAAGACCTGTGGGTTTGATTGGTACAGTGAGATATCATTTGGGCGACAGGGAGATTCCATCTTTTCGGACTACGCCTGAATCGCCGGATCTTTACTCCCTTTTAAAGAATATGCTGATTGGTGGTTGCAGTGAAGCTGTCATGGAAGTCAGCTCGCATGGGATTCATCAATCAAGGGTGGAGGGGTTGAGACTGGGTGTTTCAGTTTTCTTAAACCTGACTAGGGATCACTTGGATTACCATAAAACCATGGAAGCATATTTTAATGAAAAGAGAAAAATTTTTAATGGTGAGAATGGACGGATACCCGAAGTAGCAGTAATTAACGGCGATTGCCCTTATGGCCAAAGGCTGATTAATGAACTTCCTCCTCAGGTTCGAGTGCTAACTTTTGGCATGAATGAAGAGAATGATTTTAGAGCCCGAAATCTTGACTTAAAAGAAGATGGTGCCGAATTTATCTTGGAAGCGCCAACCGGTACACATGTTGTTACCAGTCCAATGCTTGGACGGTTTAATATTTTTAATTTACTCGCTTCACTTGCCATTATTCATGCGAGGAAAAGATCGGTTCCTGATTCGATTCGTAAAGTTGCAGCCTTTGAAGGCGTGGATGGAAGAATGGAATCAGTCAAGGGTGCGAAAGATTACAAAGTGGTGGTGGACTATGCACATACGCCAGATGCATTGAGAAGTGCATTGGGAATGTTACGCGAATGCACTCAGGGTAAATTGCATGTGGTGTTTGGATGCGGAGGTGATCGCGATCGAGGTAAAAGAATGGAAATGACCAGAGTGGCATGTGCGGGTGCAGATTTGATTTGGGCGACTTCAGACAACCCGAGGACAGAGTCTCAGCATAAAATATTTTCAGATATGAAAAAAGGGGTGACCCGCGATTCAAAAATTCAATTTGTGGAAGACAGAAGAAGAGCCATTAGTATGGCCTTGGATGAGGCCAAAGAGGGTGACTGCGTTTTAATTGCGGGAAAAGGACATGAAGGCTTTCAGGAAGTACATTACACTGCGATTCCATTTGATGACCGTAAAGTCGCTACGGAGCTTCTACAAATCAAGGCTTTTGGGGAATAATGCCAACTTTTGATCCAGATGATTTGGCTCTTTGGGCACGAGGAACATGGAATCAGGTTCCATCTAAAAGAATTGAAGGATTTTCGATTGATACACGCAATATTGATAAAGGTGAATTATTTGTCGCAATTAAAGATCAAAGGGATGGACATGAGTTTCTCGAAGTTGCTGAACGAGATGGTGCGGGGGGGGCCTTGGTTTCTTCTTGTGATGACAAGCTTTCATTTCCTCAATTATTGGCGTCAGATACCTTGGATTCCCTTCAGGGCATTGCGGAAGAATATCGCAAGACATTTGCAGGCACCGTAGTCGGAATAACCGGTAGTTGTGGAAAGACTTCGACTAAGGATGTTCTTGGTGTCCTGCTAGGTTCTAAGGTAACTCATTGTACATCTGGTAATTTGAATAATCATTTGGGTGTTCCGCTTAGTTTGTTGGGCATCGAATTAAATCAGCATAAATTTGCGGTAATTGAAGCGGGTATTAACGGGAAGGGTGAGATGCAGGATCTTGCCAAAATGATTCAACCCAACATTGTATTGGTAACAAACATTGGTTCTTCTCATCTCGCCGGATTAGGGAATGAGGCGGGAGTAGCGAGTGAAAAAGCTGAGCTTTTTAGTCCACATCCTAAATTGCAAAAAGTTATTTTCCCGGAAAAATGCCTCGAACATAAAGAGTTTGCTGACTTTTACGAGAAATCACCCTCTTTGTGTAATGTTTTACGAAATGGGATTCCTTCTGAAAAGGATAACTCTGTTGATTCTTACTATGAATTTCGGACTGAAACAAACACGACCGGGAACTCATCGACGCTTAGGCTTTGGCGAGATGGGTTCCCGGTTATGACTTTCCCGGTTCCTTCACTATCTGACGGTATGGTTTCAAATATTGCTTTGTCACTACTCGCGTCACTTGAAATGGGAATCGATCAAAAGGCTTTATTCGAACGCCTACCCCAATATTCACCCTCGGCCCTTAGAGGTACGACTCTAACGGGCCGTGGGTGTACCTATTTTGTCGATTGTTATAATGCAAATCCGACTTCAATGCTGGATTCTATTTCCTTTTTTTCTAGCCAATATTCAAGAATTCCTCGACTTTTTGTCCTTGGGGGAATGGAGGAACTGGGTGAAGCAGAAGAGCAGTTGCATGAAGCACTTGGGGCCCAGATTAAGTTAAATGAAAATGATCTCGTTTTACTTATTGGACAAAAAGCGTCATGGATGGCCAATGGTATTATTGCTGCTGGTGCGAAAGACCGACAGGTATTGGGACTGAAGGATGGCAGTGAAGCTATACCTGTAATCGAGGATTTTCGTGGAGCTATTTTCTTTAAGGGGAGTCGGGCACTTAAATTGGAAAACTTAGTTCCTCAATGGGCAGTAGAATTAAAAGAGTAAGTATGCTTAGCTACCTCCAGGATTATGAAAGCATATATGGACCTTTTCGTCTGTTTCAGTTTATTTCAATCCGTGCAATCTTTGCGGGAGTTACTGCGTTGGTAATAGGTTTTCTGGCGGGACCGCGACTGATATCCTTCTTGAGGAAATTAGGGGCAAGGCAAGCCTTTCGAGACAAGGACGAAGTGGGTGAACTGGCAGATCTGCATCTTTCCAAGGAAAAAACCCCGACAATGGGGGGGTTGCTCATTTGCTTAAGTGTGGTAGTCTCGACCCTTCTTTGGGCAGAGCCAAATGTTTATGTGGTTAGTGCTCTGATCGTGTTTCTCATGCTTACAATAGTTGGGTTTGCAGACGATTATCTTAAAGTTGCAAAGAAAAACAGCGGAGGACTTCCTGGTAAAATGAAACTTCTAGGGCAGGGAGTGACTACACTTGTTGTTTGTTTTATACTCTTTGGTCCATGGTCTCATCTGATGGCTGGAGTGGATGGGGTTTCTTTGGGTAGTGAAATAAAGATGAAAGAGATTTGGGTACCTTTTTACAAAGAACCCGTTTTTCAGGGTGTATCGATCGTGGGTATATTTCTCTTTTTCCTGCTTACGATCACAGGTTCAAGTAATGCGATAAACCTTACGGATGGCCTCGATGGCTTGGCAATAGGTTGTACTGTGACAGTTGCATTAACTTATGGCATAATGGCATATGCATCCGGAAATTTCGTGATCGCTGATTATTTAATGATTAGTTGGATTCCGGGCACGGGTGAACTGACAGTTTTGTGTGCATCGCTGCTCGGCGGGAGTCTCGCTTTTCTTTGGTATAATGCTCATCCGGCAGAGGTATTTATGGGAGATACAGGTTCCTTGGCAATTGGGGGCTTGATTGGGATCATTGCTCTGATGGTGCATCAACCATTCACTCTGATTATTGTCGGGGGCATATTTGTGATTGAGGCAGGATCAGTCATCTTGCAGGTCGCTTCTTTCAAGACTCGTGGTAAACGAATATTTAAAATGTCACCTATTCATCACCATTTTGAGTTAAAAGGATGGAAAGAGACTAAAGTGGTTATAAGGTTTTGGATCTTATCCCTTTTATTTGCATTGTTTGGCTTAGCCACATTGAAACTTAGGTAAGCATGGTCGCGGATATTTCAAAATGGGAGGATTTACGGGCCAAGCCAGTCGCAATTCTGGGCGATGGTGTAAGTGGTACAGGAGTAAAAAAGCTTTTGGACCGTTTACATTGGAAATCAAAAATATTTGATGAAAAGGGGATTCCTCTGACTTATTCAAAATTGAGAAATTCATCCATCGTTGTGGTGAGCCCAGGGTTTTCTCCAGATCATCCATGGATTCAGTTGGTTCGGGAAATGAATCTACTCCTACTCAGCGAAATGGATTTCGCGGCTTACTTCTTACCAGACAGTCCACTCGCGATAACCGGAACAAATGGTAAAACAACTCTCTCTTCGCTGATTGCTCACGTTTACAATAAATTGGGAGAAAAAAATGTTTTAGCCGGAAATATGGGCTACTCATTATCCGAGTATTTATCAGGATCGATCGGTCTTAATGAAAAAGTAATTCTTGAGATTAGCTCATTCCAATCATGGGATCTGTCCATACTGAAACCAAAGGCTTCAATATGGACTAATTTTGAGGATGATCATTTGGATTATCATAAATCCCGTGAGAATTATTTCGATGCCAAGTTGAGACTGCTTGAAAGGACGGACGGACCCGTGTGGGTGGGTGAAAGTGTCAGCGATTGGGCGAACAGGCTGAACCGGGTTTTACCACCTGGCCATACGATTGTAAAACGGGTAGAACAAAATGAGTTTCCCCTTTCTGAGAATCATTTCTTATCCAGCTTCCCGCAGAGAGAAAATTACGCATTAGCGGAAGCCTTTTTTAATTCGATAGGGATTTCAGCAAGGGCGTTTGCCACTCTTGCTGAAGATTATGTTCCCAAGGAACATCGGCTTACTGAAACGGCTAAAATTCGTGATGTAAGATTTTGGAACGATTCTAAAGCAACTAATTTTTCGGCTACATTAGCCGCGTGCAAATCGATGAGAGGCAGAACGATTTGGATAGGCGGGGGAAAATCCAAAGGAGTGGGGTTTGAGAAATTTGCGGGTTCGGCCAGGAAATATTTGGATGAAGCTTATGTATTCGGGGAAGTTGCGGGGGATCTGGTTGAATCCTTCTCTACCAATGGAATTCGGGTCCGTGCTTGTCAGGATCTCAGGGAAGCGGTGAAAAGAGCTTACGATGCGAGTACCGACAGGACTAATATACTTTTCAGCCCCGGCTTTTCCAGTTTTGATCAATTTGAAAATTTTGAACAAAGAGGTGAGTTCTTCGAGCGAATCGTCTTGGATTTGAAGAGCCACGCATTTAAAAGTACCCAATTGGAATTGAATTGATTACAGCAAACCATAAAAAATTATGAAACTCACAAGAATATTCGGTATTGTTTTAGGACTACATGTAGGAGTCATACTTCTTGTTATGATGCAACCTGGTTGCCAATCTACAAAACAGGGTCAAATCTCTGACTTGAATGATTCCGCCACGGTTGAAAAAGATCCTTTGGATTCTTTCAATCAAGGAACAACAGAGGAAAAGCCTGCTCCGGTTAAGCCTGCCGCAGAATTTGTCTCCCCGACAAGGCCAAAAGCCGGAGAATTGATCATTCCGGGACAAGTTGTCCCGATTATACCCGCGGACCCCGTTAATCCCGTCGGTACTGCCTCGACGCCTGTACCTCTTGTTCCCACTGATTTGAATGTCTATAAGATCCAGCGTGGCGATACTCTTTGGGGGATTGCTCGGAAGAATCAATTGTCTTCGCAGGAACTTTTGTCAGCCAACCCGAATCTATCAAAAGATAGTCGTTTGAGTATTGGTCAGGAAATTATGATTCCATCAGCTGGAACCGGAGAAAAAGCAACTCAGGAAATCATACCTCCTACTGTTGAGGGTGGGGTGACTTACATCGTTCGACCCGGCGATAGTCTTTCAAAGATAGCTCGTAGTCAGGGTGTTTCCTTGGCCTTATTGATGCAGGCTAACCGAATGAATGCTTCATCGATTATTCGTCCCGGCCAATCCCTGACTATTCCAGAACAGAAAAACTCAAACACTGTCACCATAACTCCCGTTGCACCTGTTCCCGATGGAGCCATTACACATACAGTGAAAAAGGGAGAGAATCTCACTCGGATTTCTGCAATTTATGGAGTTACGGTAAAAGATGTTATGCGGTGGAACAACTTGGCGGACGCAGGGAGAATCCGGATTGGTCAGGCCCTCATCGTTTCAGATAGTTCGGGATCAGGCACAGATACACCGGTACCGTCTACTATTGTGGAGCCAGCAGCTCCGGTTGAGCAGGCTTTACCTCCAACTGAAAACGATAGTCTGGAGAATTTTTTCAAGGGAAATGTCGAAGAGCGACCTGTTATCGAAGTACCCGACAACTAATGGGCAAAATTTGGGAGTGGTTTTAAATGGATGGAGAAACAAACAGCAGATAGACTTATATCAAAATCAGGAGGTTGGCTAAACCTTTACATCATCGCCGCCGCATTATCGATGGCGATGCTCGGTTTGGTTATGCTTTTCAGTGCGGGTGCAGTCAAAGGGGCTCAATCCTTGCTCGTAAAACAACTGATATGGTTTGGTATATCAATTGCCGCTTTTCTCTATGCGATGTTCATGGATTTAAACTGGCTGAGGAATCGTTCCTGGCTCGTTTATAGCATTTGTATTTTAGCCTTGGTTATGGTTCTGATTCCTGGTCTGGGCGTAAAGGTAAACGGGGCCCAGCGCTGGCTTGGATTGGGTCCACTTCGTGTGCAACCGTCCGAGTTCGCCAAGCTGGGGATTGTGCTTATGTTAGCGACCTATTTTGCGTCCAATCAGAGAGATAAGGCAACCCTGCTTAAAGGGTTCTTACTGCCCTCGGTGATCATTGGAATATTTTGTGTTTTGATTATTTTACAGCCCGATTTCGGAACCTGTTTTCTTTGCGGAGCAGTTGCCGCGACCATGATGTTTCATTCGGGTACTAGTTTACGCTGGCTTCTACCGGTGACTTCATTGCTCATTGGTGTTTTCTCTTTATTGGTTTATTTTGACCCCGTCAGAATCAGGCGAGTCACCTCCTTCTTGGATGTGGAAGCTAATGCCAATGATAGCGGGTATCAATTATGGCAGGGAATGCTGGCGTTTGGCGTGGGCGGGGTCGATGGCGTGGGGCTGGGGCTCGGACGGCAACAGGTGCATTTCTTACCGGAAGCACACACCGACTTTATTTTTCCAGTGATTGGGGAGGAATTGGGTCTGATTTGTACTTTTGTCATTCTCCTGCTTTTTCTCATTTTATTCATTTGCTCTTATTGGAGGCTTCGAATCGCACCACGTGTCTTTGAGTATCAACTGGCTCTCGGCTCGGTTTTGTTCATTTCTCTGCAGGCGATCATCAATATGGGCGTGGTTACTGGCTTATTGCCGACCAAAGGCATGTCTTTACCTTTTATCAGTTATGGTGGTTCCAATCTTTTGGTTACCTTTATTTTTTTGGGCTGGGTCGTAAATGTATTTAGGAAATGGGATAGTCCACAAGGATTGCAACCACGCGAATTATGAGGAAAATAGTCATTGCATGCGGAGGAACTGGCGGTCACCTGACTCCCGGGATTGCCTTGGCTCAAAGTCTCGACGAACAGGGGGAAGATTCCTGGTTGTTTATCAGTAGGAAAATGGTCGATTCCCGCTTGTCTGAAAAATATTCTTCCCTGAATTTTGTACCCATGCCCGGATCAGCGCTTATCCGGACACCTTTGGGTATTCTACGCTTTCTTCGCGAATTTTGGTCTTCTTTCATGAAGTCGTTATCTTTTTTTAAAAAGAAGAAGATCGACGCGGTGGTTGTATTTGGTGGATTCACTTCTCTCGGACCGGCATTGGCTGCCCGTTGGCTGGGCCTCCCGGTTTTTACCCATGAGGCAAACCGGGCCGTGGGAAAGGCAGTCCGTTTTATTGCCCGATATTCGACTAGGTTATATCTCCCGGAAGGGATGCATGTTAATGGTATTTCCTCAGAAATTATAAGCAGTATCGGGTATCCATTGAGACATGATTTTCGGCGGGTTACCCGGGAACGTGCCAGGAAACGGCTTGGCTTTTCAATCACGGATAAGCTCTTGGTGGTATTTGGAGGCAGTCAGGGGGCGTCCGCTTTGAATCAATGGCTTAAAAAAAATTTGTCCACGATCGCGAGCGAAGGCATTTCCACCTATTGTATTACCGGTATGGATAAGGAGAGTCCGGGCGTGGTCAGTCTGGCTACTGAAGAGGGACATTCAGTAAAATGTAAATTTGTCTCTTTCAGTGATGAAATCAATTATGTTCTTTCCGCTGCCGATTTAGTTATTTCCCGTGCGGGTGCAGGCTCTATTGCCGAGATTATCTCCTGTCGGGTTCCCTCCATTCTTATTCCTTATCCATTTGCCGCGGAAAATCACCAACAACTAAATGCTTCCTTTCTTGAAAACAAAGGTGGATGCGTAGTTTGTAAGCAGGAGAAAGTTGCGGAGGAATTAATTAAGGAAGTCAGGGAAATGATGTTTAATGAAGAGTTGCGCGGTATTATCCGTCGTAATCTTTTCGCCTTGGATGCTGGTGATGTTGGAGGACGAATTGCCCGGGATATTAAGGAGTGTTTAAATAAATCCAGTGATCGTGAGACGAAACGGCTCCGATTGCTTAAAGTTTTTGCATGAGCCTTTCTAAAAAAGTTTTTCTGATCGGAGGAGGGGGCATGGGTATGGCTCCGTTGGCCATGTATCTTTCTGCCAATGGTTACGCCGTGGAGGCATTCGACGATTTTTTTAGGGAGCCGCTCCGGGCACAATTGGAAAAGGCAGGCGTTCGAATCATTAATGAACCGTACCCATTGGAGAAGCCTGATTATGTGGTTCGTTCAAGTGCGGTTCAGGCGAGTGATTCCCGTCTCCTATCATTCGAGACGCAGGGGATCAAAGTTTGGCAAAGGGGTGAATTTTTGGCTCATATTTGCAAATCCAAAAAAGTTGTCGCCGTCGTGGGAAGTCACGGTAAGACTACTACAACCGGTATGCTTACCTGGGCACTCGACCAGATTGGTTTTGATTTTTCTTACATGGTAGGCGGTCGATTTCGGAATGATGTTTTGGCTGCTGGTAAAGCCTCCTCCAAATCCCCATGGATGATTCTCGAATTGGATGAAAGTGATGGCACCATCGATTATCATTCTCCTCATTTGACCACCATTCTAAATTGTGACTGGGATCATGTCGATCGGTACAAAAGCCCTGAAGAACTTAGTCAGGTATTTATCGAACTCTTTAAAAGAACAGAGTCTTGTCTGCTTGTTCCCAGGGGGAGTCCCCTTGCTGAAACGGCCCAGGAAGAGTTTGCGGATAAGACCCAATGCTTCGACTCTGCACTTGATTCCATTGATTTTATGAAATCGAATGAAGCGGCAGTTGTCGCCACGGCCCATGCCATGGGCGTGGATGTTTCTTCCGTCGACTTCAGTCAATTTCCCGGGATGGAGAGGCGCCAATCCGTCCTTTTTGAGGATTCGGATTTGACGGTGGTGGAAGACTATGCCCATCATCCCGCCGAGATTCGCGCATTTGTGGGTGATCGGAGGAGAAAACTTCCCGAGCATTGGTTGCGAATGGTTTTCCAACCTCATCGCTACAGTCGTACCAAAGCCCTTTCTCACTGGTTCGCCGAGGAAATGTCTCAGGTGGATGATCTACAGTTTCTTCCCACATATGGTGCTTTTGAGGAATATGATTCCGCCGGAGGGGTTGAATCCCTGCTTGGTAATCTCCCCCCCCGCTTGCGCAAGGATTCCGCGGTTCAGGAGCATTTCGTTGAATTTTATAAGGCCTTGGAAGCATCGAAGGAGTCTGGCCGGCCGGAACAAATTCTTTTCGTCGGAGCTGGTAACATCGATCGCTGGGCACATGCCATGGCGGCGATGGCCAGGAGCGATGGCGACCGTTTTCGTGCATTTCAATTTTATTTGCAAGATCGGGTATCCGTGGATTGTGCCTTAAATGAGCATGAATCGCTCGGATCAAAAACCACGATGGGCGTGGGTGGGGCAGCCCGCTGGTATGCTGAGCCCCAAAACTTGATCGATCTTCGCACTTTAATTGAAGGCTGCAATATCCTTTCAGTTCCCCGTGTCATGCTGGGTCGTGGATCCAACTTGATTGTACCAGACGATGGATACAATGGATTGGTGATTCGTCTGAAAGGACCATTCTGGTCTGAGATCAGTCGCCGATCCGATGATTCCTTGATCGTGGGGGCAGGGGCTCGNTTAAAAGAGATTTGCCTCCAGGCATGCAAAGNGGAAATGAAAGGATTCGANTTTCTCGAGGGAATTCCCGGTACCCTCGGCGGAGCACTCCGTATGAATGCCGGAGCGATGGGTTGGGAGATTTTCGACTTAGTGGAATGGGTTTCCTTTCTTTTACCTGATGGGACTATTCGCGAAATCCCCGGGGCAGAAATGAATATCGGCTACAGGCATTGTCGCGAGGCGGTCGATGGGATTGCCCTACGGGCGAAGCTTCGGGGCGAAGGCCGGTCAGATCATCGGGCCATTCGTAAGGCTATTGATAAAATGGCCAGCAAACGAAGGAGTTCACAGCCCCGGGAAGCCAGTGCGGGATGTATTTTCAAAAACCCCGACGAAGTATCAGCCGGTTGGCTTATTGATCAGGCGGGGCTGAAGGGTGAATCCGTCGGGGGTGCCCGTGTATCCAAAATACATGGAAATTTTATTGTCAATGAAGGAGGAGCCACGGCCGAGGATGTGATTTCTTTGATGCGCAAGGTAAAGGGGCGTGTCCGGGATGAAAACGGGATTGAACTTGAACCCGAAGTCGATCTGCTTGGCAAAAACTGGGAGGAACCACTATCATGAGTGAGTCTGCAGGGAAAGTGGATCCTCGTATTATTGTACTATCCGGGGGGGTAGGGGCGGAGAGGGATGTATCCCTGAAATCCGGACAATCCCTTGCCGATGCATTGGAATCAGTCGGGCAGGTCGATCTGATCGATCTTGTGGAGACCACACTTCCCCCTGAAATGGATCCCGGCTCCCAGGTTGTTTTTCCAATTATTCATGGAACTTTTGGTGAGGACGGTACCCTGCAATCACTCCTGGAGGAGGCTGGTTTTGCCTATGCCGGTTGCGATTCCAAATCGAGCCGGCTTTGTATGCACAAGGGGAAATCCAAGGATTTAGTCTCAGAGGCTGGCGTACGGGTTGCCAAAGATATCAGATTTCTGGAGCCCCGCGAAGTCTCGGCGGAGGATACCGTGGAAGAACTGGGGAATGATCTCGTGGTGAAACCCGTCGATCAGGGAAGCAGTGTGGCTTTGCATATTTGCCGGGGAGCCAAGGAGTTGGGGACTGTTCTTGGCGACTTAAGCCATGGCGAATGGATGATTGAGCAGCGTATTCTTGGGCGCGAGGTTACCATTGGTCTACTCGATGGGGTTCCGCTGGGTGTTGTGGAGGTGATTCCGGAAGGAGGGGTCTACGACTATAAGCGCAAATATTCAGCGGGTGCCACGGAGTACCGCTATCCTGCGGTGATTGATCTCGAAGTGGAGGAAGAAATTAAAGAATTTGCCAAACTATCTTTTTCCGTTTGTGGATGCAGAGATTTTGCACGGGTCGATTTTATGATCTCCGAAGATGGAAATCCCTACTTTCTCGAAGTAAACACTCTTCCCGGTCTTACCACCACCAGTCTTTTGCCCAAGAGTGCCAGTTGCTCCGGATACGATTTTCAAAAGCTTGCTGAAAAACTCCTCTCGGGAGCCAAATCCCGCTTCGCGGAGAGGCAACTCCCTAGTGAACCTGTTACCCCCGTTTCCTCATGAAAAGAACTTCCAAAGCAAAGACACAAAATGCCAGCGGATGGAGAAAGCTGGCTCCCAAATCCTCCAAAAAACCGGCCAGTTTTCCCGCCCTGCGCAAAAAACTGGGAGTAGCCGGCCGTGTATGCATCCTTTTCATGGTTCTCGGCTTGGTTGGTCTGGGTTTCTGGTCCCTGGACAAATGGTTTGGGGCCAATGCGGCTCCATTTGATATCACCGGTCCGGGCGCCCCGATCAGTGAAGTCAGTTTTTCCAGTGATGGTCCTTTGTCTCCTTCCTGGTTTGCCAACTGGTTTGGTCCACTCCGTGGCCGATCCCTGATGGAGATCGATATTGATCGCCTCCGTAAGGACTTGGAAGCTGAGCCCCAGATCGCCTCGGCCATGGTTTCCCGCCAATTTCCATCCACCCTGTGTATCGAAGTGGTCGAGCTCGATCCCTTGCTCGTACTCCGACTTCGTCGATCTGCCGGTGGATTCGAAGACTGGATTGTGGGCTCACAGGGTAAGCTATATCAAGGTTTCGGGTATTCTCCGGCTCAACTTTCGCTGCTTCCATCACTTGCCGTTCCCTCCCGTGCCCTTAAGAAAATGGCCGCCAGTGATGGCTTTGAAGATTTACAGGAAATTGCCATTCTTGCCCCTCTGCTTGAGCTCGCACAACGGAATTATCCATCTATGTACCGGGACTGGAAAGTGGTATCCTATCAACTCGAAAATCCGGACAGCCCCGCCGCTCACATTCGTATCCAGTCCGGGAAAGTGAAGGATATTCGATTTGCACCCCGTGAGTATGCCGCGCAAATGGAACGACTGCATTACATCCTGCTCGAGCCCGATTTTCGCAAAAAGAAAGTGATCGAATCCATCAATCTTTGTCACGACCGTTCGGTCTTTGCCAAACTTTAAAAATCCTTAATCCAGAAACCCACTCTTCACCATGAGCAAGATTATCGGAGCAGTTGAAATCGGAACCTCACAGGCCAAAGCCCTGATCGGCGAAGTCGGCGATGCCGGCTCCCTTAGTATTGTGGGCATGGCCACTCGCCGAAATGAAGGGATGCGCAAGGGGGAAATTGTTGATTTTCGCAAGGCCGCATCCGCAGTGCATGCGGCCCTTGAAGAAGCGGAGAAAATGTCCGGTACCACCGTCGATTCCGTTTATCTTGCCCAGACGGGTTCGCACCTGCATGGTCATATGCTTCGTGGCTCCGCTTCCGTATCCTCTTCCGATAACCGGGTGAGTCCCCATGATGTGCAGAGAGCGGCGATCGAGGCAAAGCGTCGTCAGCCTGATGAGGGCAGATCCTATGTCCACCATGTGCGTACCCCCATCATTCTTGATGATAAAATCATTGATGATCCCGTGGGCATGATGGGCAAGAAAATTGACCTTGGATACTGGTCGATTGACGGGGATGATCAGGCGATACAGAGCGGGCTCAACGTTATTTCCAATTACAGCCTCGAAGTGAATGATCTTATTCTTTCCTCCATCGCATCTGCCACCATGGTGGCAGGGCCGGATCTCCGGCGGGCAGGTACCCTGGTGATTGATATGGGGGCAGGGGTCACCGATTTTGTTCTTTATCGCCAGGGATATGTTGCCTACACCGGCGTGATTCCCGTTGGTGGGGATCATGTGACGGGTGATATCAGTATGGGGTTACGGGTGCTCGAGCCCTATGCGGAGAAACTGAAACTTGAATATGGCCAGGCCACCCCCCTGGCGGATGAACAGGCCGAGGATGTCTGGATCATTGGGAATAAAACCATCGGGGATCGAGCCGTCCCCCGCAAGGCGATTGCCGATGTCGTGCATGTTCGAATTGCGGAA
>PATX01000023.1 GCA_002713685.1 Opitutia bacterium
GGTCCCTTCGTCCGGCTTGAGTTGCAGGATAGATTTCCGACCACAATGGTGTCCTGATTGATTGGATCTTTCCGAATCAATCCTTCGAAAGAAGCTTTTTCCCCGTGCATTACTCGGTACGGAATATCCTTGGATGAGTCCCAGTTCGAAATCCGAAAATGGGCAGTCCATCCGGGGTAGGTGATCTTAACTTTAGAGATTTCTTTCCACTCTTTTCCCTGCTTTGTTTCCAATCGGACTTCTCTTGATTCATCGGGCATCAGAGGATAAAGCTGACCGGTCAATTTGAGGGTTCCAGAATCCTGGGTGTAGAGGGCAAAGGCAACCACTTCATCACGGGGAACTTTTAATTCGATTATTCTTTTGGGCGGTTTCCCTTTTTTTGATGGGACTTCTGGGGGTCTTGCCCGTTTCCACCATTCTCCGGTGGACAGATGATCAAGACTGGGGAATTTCTCTCCGAATAATACTTTGGAATCTGGTTCAGCATTGGAAATACCGAGCGATAGGAACAGGCAACTTAGCGAGGTAAGGAAGAATTTCATAAATGTACTTGAAGATGCAGAAGAAACCTTTTCAAGATAAAAGAAGAAATTGGATCATAATTCGCTTTCATTTTTATGGTGGATTGACTGAAATTATCCCCACTGAGCGGAATGGCGATGATGATAAAGACTAGCCCATTGAACCTACACGCCATTGTCGTGGAGATTGTCCGACTTTTTTGCGAAACCACCTGGCAAAGTAATTGGGGTCGGCAAAGCCGCAATTCCATGCGATTTGGGAAATGGGTAGGGTGGGATTCTTTAATTCATCAAAAGCACGATTTTGCCGGATTTCATTTAACAGGGTACTCAGATTGAGGGTGGATTCCTGCCGAATTTTGCGATTTAGGGAACTAAGGTCCTCATCGAGAATCGAGGCCAACTCTCCAGCCGACTTGGGGATGATTTCAAGATTTTGTAAAAGGCTTCTGATTTTTTGGGTAACGGGCAGAACTTTTCTTTCCTTTTTCTTTTCGAGTTCACCCAAGAGAATTGAAAAAATTTTGAGAATATCCGAAGAAAGTTGAATATTCTGGACCGGGGTCAGATCAACGGATGCGATCATCTGATTGAGAGTCCTTTCAACTTCTGAGAGTCTTTCCGCACTGATCACTTTTTCTGCTTTTGAGGTCCCCGGAACTTTTTTTTCCTTAAAATTAATCACTAACGAGAGGGGAGGGCTTTTCATCGATTTGACAAAGCCATGAGTTCTACCCGGGGGAAAATATAGAAGGGAGCCTCTCCTTACCTGTATAGGTCTCTGGCTTACTGTTTGAACTCCTTGTCCCCTCAAATAAAGGAGTAGCTGTGAGTGGGTATGCGTATGTTCTTCGACCAGGTCGCTTTTTTCTGTATGCCGATGGTGCGAAAATCGCAGGATGGAATAACCCGGTATTGCGATCCGTAAATCTTCCCAAAAAAGAGGCTGAAACTTATCCATTAGATAAAGACAAAATTATTGTCTGAAAAATGCTACTTTTGCAAGTTCCGTGCTAACAGTTCTTTGAAATAGCTGGTATAATGCAAATATGATTAGGAATGCCGAAGAGTTAACACCTGATACAAAATGGAAGGAAACGGTCTGGTCTTGTGCCCGCGAAGAAAATCTTGCTGATTCTGTTTCCAATCCCCGTCTTTGCGTTGCGGCCTTGCTTCCTTTTCATCATGGAAAACCCGATTGGCGAAGCTTTGAAAGAATGCTGGTTTGGATGAGCGACTGTGCACATCATTTTGGAGTTGAGATCACTTATGTTCTCAATGCAGACACCGGTTATGTCTTCAATCTATCTGAAGAATTGTATGAGGAAGTCATTATCCGGTTTAGATCTCTCCATCCTGACGCCTCTTTTATCAGTGGGGTAACCGCGGTGGGTGCGTCTCCTGAAAATTTTGAAGCATCATGTTATCATCCACATCTTGATATCGTGCAGAATTATCAGCCAAGCGAAGTGATGATTATGACCTCACAGGCACTCAATGCCCTGGGGTCGGAAAAGAGAAGAGATGCTTATTTTCAAATTGCTGAGAACATTAAAGTACCCGCACTGGTGCATGCGTTGGAGCCGGCATTCGTTCCCTGGGCAACCCCATTTGATCCCTGGCTCCTTCATCAATTGGCGGGGCATGAGAAATTCGTGGGTGGCAAAATTTCCACCCTGGATGAACCTCATTTTCTCTATTGGGCTGCGATGTGCCGGGATCTTGGATTGAACTTTGTTCCCCATAGTGGTGATGATTTTGGGATCGCTTCTGCGATAAAAATGGGCCTACCACTCTTGATTGGAGCAGGAGTATCTGCCTGCCCACTGATCTGTGCTGCCAAAAAGTACTGGAGGAAAGAAAGCTTTGATTCGAGAGTGTATAAGTTATTTGAAGCATTTCAATCATTGGAAGACTCGGTTTTCCGTTTGGATGCCAAGGGAAGTGCTGCAGGGTATAAACACAGCACGGCTGAGATTCTGAAGTTACTCGGTATTATCGAAGAAGCAGCGATTCACCCAGATTGTCCTGATTTGCGAATTGGGCACGAGGTGGAGAGGATGAAGGAAGCTCTTATTCGCCCCATGCGAATGGCACAGAGAATGAAAATCCCCTATTACTCTTTTCCCTCATGAAGGCCGAACCCCTCAAAGACTTTTCACGCCTGTGCGTTCACACCATTACCACGAAGGGGTGGGAACTAGAAGAGGCTATTGATCGTTATGCTGAGGCAGATGTATCCGGAATCACCGTATGGAGACAATGGCTGGATGGTCNTGATCCNGCNGTTNCAGGTGAACGGATTCGGGCTGCTGGACTGGAGGTTGTGTCGTTATGCCGNGGAGGCTTTTATCCCGCNTTNGAGGAGAAATCNCGAGAAGAGGCAATTAAAGATAATAAGCAAGCGATCGAAGACGCTGCTGCGATGGGTGCACCGTTGGTTGTTTTGGTATGCGGTGCAATACCCTGCCAGTCCCTTGTCGAATCGCGGAAACAAATTACTGATGGAATCGCCGCCACACTCCCACTGGCTGAATCGCTGGGGGTCAAATTGGCGATCGAGCCCCTTCACCCGATGTATGCCGATGACCGGTCGGCGATCAATACCTTAGCCTCGGCCAATGATGTATGTGATGAATTGAATCATCCGCTGGTCGGAATAGCCTTTGATGTTTATCACCTCTGGTGGGATCCCGATTTGGCCGCCCAAACCAAGCGGACAGCCGAAGCCAACCGACTCTTCGCCTATCATGCCTGTGATTGGATGACCCCAACCACTGATTTACTTAATGATCGTGGATTGATGGGGGAGGGGTGCATCGACTTGCGGGCAATCCGAGGAATGGTTGAGGTAGCCGGTTTTGATGGCATGATCGAAGTCGAGGTTTTCTCCAACCGATGGTGGGAAAAACCAACTGATGAATTTTTACAGGCGATCAAACAATCCTATTTGAACCACACTTAATCTACTATGAAAGAACATAAACTTGGCATTATCATGAATGGCGTCACCGGACGCATGGGAACGAATCAGCATCTTATCCGTTCGATCTGTGCGATCAGGGATCAGGGAGGAATTCAGGTATCCCCGGATGAGGTGATTACGGTCGACCCAATTCTGACTGGTCGAAATGAGAATAAACTTCAAGCACTCGCCGAAAGAACGGGAGTCAAACGCTTTACCACCAACTTGGACGAGGCATTAGCAGATTCGGGGAATCAAATCTTTTTTGATGCCAGTTCCACCCTTCATCGTTCTCGTTTTGTGGAGATGGCGGCCAAGGCCGGCAAGGCCATCTATTGTGAGAAGCCAACGGCGGTGACGACTGAGGAAGCACTCCGTCTTGCCCAACTTTGTGAGGACGCCGGAGTCAAGAATGGAGCCGTGCAAGATAAGTTATGGTTGCCCGGAATTCGTAAACTCAAAACTTTAATCAATCAGGGCTTTTTTGGAGAAATTCTCTCTGTCCGGGGAGAATTCGGATATTGGGTTTTTACCGGGCATGATCAGGATCAGCCAGCGCAGCGACCAAGTTGGAACTACCGTAAAGAGGATGGTGGTGGTATCATGATTGATATGCTCTGTCACTGGCGCTACCTCGTTGATAATGTTTTTGGGCCGATCAAAAGCATATCCTGCCGTGGAGCGACTCATGTAACCGAGAGAGTGGATGAGCAGGGGAATAAATACCCATGCACGGCGGATGATTCCTGCTATGCCACGATGGAGCTGGATAACGGGATCATTTGCCAGTTTAACAGTTCATGGACGGTAAGGGTACGCCGGGATGATCTCTTTGTGATGCAGGTGGATGGAAGCAAAGGTTCGGCGGTGGTGAATCTTCGCGGTTGCCAGATCCAGGGTCTGGGTGTGACTCCCAAGCCCGTATGGAATCCGGATATTGAACAACCAATCAATTTTTATGAGGGTTGGTCTGAAGTGCCGGATGCGACCACCTATGACAATGCCTTTAAAATCCAATGGGAACTTTTTCTACGCCATGTGGCTTTGGATGAACCTTTCCCATACGATTTGAGATCAGGTGCGAAAGGAGTTGAGCTTGCGGAACTTGGATTACGATCATGGGGGGAGCGTAAGTGGATTGATCTGTGATTTTTTTCAGTTCTATGTTCTAGGGTTGGCATTTGCTTGGACACTCGTAAATTATTTTAGCATGAATTCTTTAAGGTTTATCACTTTCTTAAGCTCATTGTTTGCAGGTTCTCTTGTTATTGCCCAACAAGGAGACAAGGCGAATGAGAAAGACATAATCTCTTCTCTTAATTGGAAAAAATGGTCTCCTGATGTGGTGCCAGTCTTTTCCGCTGAGGAGTCCCTTGCCCAATTTAAAGTGGCTCCAGGTTTCAAAGTTGAACTGGTCGCAGCAGAGCCCATGGTCAAGGATCCTGTTTTCGTCGACTGGGATGACGAGGGTAGGATGTGGGTTGGAGAATTAAGAACCTACATGCGCGATCTGGATGGAACCGGAGAAAACGAGCGTATGAGCCGGGTGATGGTATTGGAAGATACGGACAAGGACGGGGTTATGGACAAGGCGACTCCCTTCGTTGATGATATGGTTAATGTTCGATGTATTGCTTTCGTTGAAGGTGGAGTACTGGTGGTTGAGTCGGGTGCTTTATGGTTGTGCAAGGATAAGGACGGAGACTTGCGATGTGATGAGCGGGAAAAGCTCATCGATTTTGCCACCGCTGCCCACAGTAATATTGAGCATGCAGAGAACGCCCTTCATTATACCCTGGATAACTGGATGTACAATTCGAAGTCTTCCCGTAAGCTCGCTTTGCGGAAAGGAAAACTGATCGAGATGCCGGCAAAAGCCAGGGGCCAGTGGGGTATGGCCAGTGATGCTTATGGTCGCCTGTATTTTAACGCAAATAGTAACTGGTTCGAAGTGGACTGGGCGACATATGACCGTCAATGGCCGAGCAAAGGTTCCAGTGTGAAACCTCCGACCAATCGTGTGTTCGGTATCCGTCCAAATACTGCCCTTAATCGGAATTACCGGCCCGGGCGTATTTTGGAAGATGGCCGGGTTGCCAGCGTTACGACCATAAGTGGTCTGGCGGTGCACAGTCATGGAGCGTATGGCGAGGAATGGGAAGGTGCCATTTTCTCGATGTCTCCCGGTACCAACACCGTGGGAGCTTTTGTTCCGGAAAAACCATTCCCTGCATCTGATAAATATGTTCATCAACTCTATCCCGATGCGATTTGGAAAGAGCGGGAATTTCTTGCCAGTACGGATGAGCGTTTCCGTCCGGTCAATGCATCGATGGGACCCGATGGTTGTCTCTATGTGGTTGATTTTTACCGGGGAGTGATTCAGCACAAGCGATTCCTCACTTCCTATCTTCGGCGTCAATCGGCCGAGCGTCAGTTGGATAAACCGATTGGACTGGGCCGAATCTATCGGATCGTTCCTGAAAAGCATCAGAAAGTAAAAGCACCCGATGGATTGGTTGCAGGTCTTTCGCATCCCCACCTGTGGTGGCGGCTGCGTTCGCAGAAAAGAATTGTGGAGGGGGATCGACAGGATCTCGCTGAAGAGATTCAAAAGCTGGCCACTTCTCAAACTCCAAACTCTCATGCGCGTGTTCATGCGTTGTGGACTCTTGCCGGGTTGGGAAGACTGAATGAAAAGATCGTTGCTCAGGCAATGAAAGACAAGGACTGGTTTGTATCTATGACAGGTTTACGCCTGGCGGGTGAGAGCAAGGGAGTTGCGGATTTCTTTCCGGATGAATTTAAGCCATCAGCTGAAAAGGTTGCTTCTCGTCAACAAATACCTGCGGTGCTTTCCTCCTATGCTGGCTTGCTCGGTAAATCAGGTTACCCCCTTCGCTCAGTCAAGGTTTACAAGGATAAGGAAGCTGACTGGGTCAAAAGAGACAAAAACCTGCTCTCTGCTTATCGCAAGGGAAGAGACCAGTATGTTGTTAGTTGCGGAGCCTGTCATCAGGCGGATGGAAAAGGACTACCGAATATGGCCCCGACATTGGCAAAGAGCGATTGGGTTACTGGAGATGCTAAGCGCCTGATCGGTGTTGCTGTGCATGGTCTCATGGGACCAATCAAAGTAAACGGAAAGCCCATTGAAGGAGTGCCACCGATCATGCCTCCACATGGTTTTATGAAGGATGAGCAATTAGCGTCCATCCTTACATATGTCCGAAATGCATGGGGCAATCAGGGAAAAATGATATCAACAGAGGATGTAGCCGATTACCGTAAGAAAGAAGCTGTGAGAGTCAGTCCTTGGACAGAGGCTGAATTTTAAATTACTTAATTAAATTAGAGGTGAGAAGGTGATTTATTTTACCACCATGATACCTCTCATCATGGCGAAATGGCCAGGGAAGGAACAGACAAACTGATAATCGCCCGGCTCGGGTGCGGTAAAAGTTAAGGTTTCAATTTCACCCGGGCCAAGTAGTTCGGTGGCTGCAATCACATCCTCCATGCTACCTTCAGGTAACGCGTTGGTTGCGCTTGCACCCAGGCTCATGACTTTCTGTCCAAATTTTAAAGAGCTGATTCCTTTTTTCAAAATCACTAGGTTATGACCCATTGCTATTTTGGGGAGTTTGCCAATGTTCTTAAATTCAAGCTCTACTTTCTCTCCGGAATTAACCGTAAATTCCCGCTTATCAAACTGCATGGTGTCGTTACCGGTGATAGTAACTTTTTGAGCGGCGTGAGAGGTTAAGGCAATCGTCGCGATTGCGAGGTAGCTTATAAACTTGATCATATTTCGATGTCTATCCACAAAAATGTGGCAGACAAATCAGTCAGTCAAAAATCCTTCCCGATGGAACCCCAAAAAGGATTCCTGAAAAAGTTTACTTGATCAGTTTACGGGCAGCCAGGTTGTTTAGGCGGTGAGTGACTTCAATCACGCCATCGGTGACGGTTTTGTTGTAAGTCCGTCCGTCGGTGGTATCCACTCCATGTCCCTTGACCGCCTTACGCAAAGGCTCAAGGGCAGGATCCTGGTGATGAAAAAGCTCAACAAAGACATGTTTTAATTTACCGGTAGGGGCATAAGCGGCGAGAAGGGCACCGATCCAGCCATCATCGGTGGAGAGACATCCACGGGTGGTCTTGGCAGAGGCATGGAAGATACCGAGGGCATCGGTCTTGGCCAGGTCCTTGATCACCTTTTCATTTTCCGCAATGGAAAGATCGGAATCTCCGCAATGGGCGGCATCGATCATCACCTTGAAGAATTTCTTTTTGATCTTCTTGTTTATTCCATTCACCACCTTGGCCGCCTTGGCCGCGTTGGTGAAGTTTTGGAATTCGACCCCACGCAGGAATTCGAGATGCCAGGCTTCGACCGAGCTCTTATCTAAGCCACATTCTTTGTAGCAACGGGCATGAATATTGATCACTTGTTTAACAGCGGCATCGAATGCTTTCCCCTTCAATTTCTTTCCGGCGAGCCACTCCTCAAAGGAAGTGGAGGACACATGCTTGACCTTATACTTCTTGGCCACTTCAAGCCCTGCGTTGAGCATGCCAACGACGGCGTCCTCGTCCTTCGGGTTGAGAGGGTTGGCACCGCCAACCATCATGATCAAATGAACTTCGAGCTTGAGAGCCTTGAGCCCCTTAAACATATCCTGTAAATCCTTGGCATCGGTACCGGGAAAAAGAGTCACTTGAACGGTATTGAGTTTGACCGGGGATGTACGGCAGAGTAGGCGCATGCCGGACACGATCTTGAGATCCCCGGAACGGGTACGGGGCAGTTTGCCGGATTCATCCGGAGCGAGTGCACCGACAAACATAAGATGAGTGGGGACGACCCCGATTTTTACTTTGGATTTGTTTTTGATTTCCATGACTATTTAAAAAGGTTTTGAGGTTGAGGGTAATTGAGTGGAGAATTCAATTCATTGATAAATCCAAGATTGAATCAAGGAAATTGTAGAGATTGAAACTTTTATAGCGACTTTTTCAATCCTCTGTTTTTTCCTGTTTATATGAAATGTTATGCAAGAAATTTATCGGTTCTTTTGATCTCTTTATTCCTTTTTCTTTGCTCTCTTCAGGCAGAAAAAGTTGATCGGCCCAATATTGTGGTGATTCTTTGCGATGATCTGGGCTACGGGGACTTGGCGTGTTATGGGCATCCCAAAATCAAAACACCTTTTCTTGATCAAATGGCGAAAGATGGAATTCGGTTTACCGATTTTTATTCCACTGCTCCGGTTTGTTCTCCTTCCCGTGTAGGCTTGCTTACCGGCCGAAGTCCCAACCGTGCAGGTGTGTACGACTGGATCCCCGGCGGTAGGGATGTTCATATGCGGGAGTCCGAAGTTACCATTCCTCAACTTTTGAAAAAAGCTGGATATGCCACCTGTATGAGTGGGAAATGGCACTGTAATGGAAAATTTAATTCCCCTCAACAACCGCAACCTAATGATGCCGGGTTTGATCATTGGTTTGCCACCCAGAACAATGCCAGTCCATCTCATGAAAACCCAAATAATTTTGTTCGCAATGGCGAGCCGGTCGGAGAACTCAAGGGATACAGTTGTCAGTTGGTGGTGGATGAAGCTTTGGACTGGTTGAAAGGAAACCAGGCAAAGAAGAATGAAAAGCCTTTCTTTATGTATGTGGCTTTTCATGAGCCGCACGAACCGGTGGCCTCGCCCAAGAATATGGTGGATCAGTATGACGGGATTGCGAGAAATCATGATGAGGCCCAGTACTTTGCCAATGTCACAAACCTGGACGCGGCGGTGGGTAAATTATTGAAGTCTCTGCAATCCATGAATTTGGACCAAAACACATTGGTGATCTTTACCTCGGACAATGGACCGGAAACTTTGCTGCGATATGGACCCAGCTCGGGAAGATCCTTCGGGGTGGCTGATCCCTTGCGGGGAATGAAACTCTGGACGACGGAAGCCGGATTTCGGGTCGCAGGTATTATGCATTGGCCTGCAAGGATCAAGCCCGGTCAGGTGAGTGGGGAAGTTGTATCAGCTTTGGACTTTCTGCCCACTTTTTGCGATCTCGCGGATGCGAAGGTTCCAAAGACTCTGAAATTGGACGGAGCCAGTTTTCTCCCCGCACTGGAAGGTAGGGGGGTAAAGCGAGAGAAGCCATTGCTTTGGGTCTATTACAGTGCCCTGAATGAGAGACGGGTTGCGATGCGTGATGGCAAATGGAAGGTCCTGGCCAGGATGAACTTTCCCAAGACTAAAACAATTAATCAGAAAAATGTCTCACAAGCCAATAGTGCCCAATTGTCTGACTTCCAGATCTTTGACCTTTCGCAGGATATTGATGAGAGCAAAAACCTCGCGGAAACCAATCCATCCAAATTAAAGGAGCTACAAAAGACCATGGAAATGCACTACCGAGAACTGGTTAACAATTCTTTTGTCTGGAAGTGAGTGAAGCGTTTTTCTCTACATTGTCGCTTCGAATATGCTTATGAGTGGGTAAAGTAGGTGCCCAAATTCTTTTAGATGAGGGACATGCTAAATCCTTTTTCTAATCAGTTGGGATTCCATCTTTAAGTTGAGCTACCTGATAAGTCGGATCATCGGGTAGTACCTGGATATCTACCATAGTGCCTGCTTTTTTAAGGAGGGCTCGGCAATTTGAGCTGATATGTCTTAACTTAACATTTTTTCCATTTTTATGGTAACGCTCACCCAGTTTATGAATTGCTTCCAATCCGGAATGATCCCACACCCTGGAGTCTTTCATGTCAACGATGACAGATTCAGGGTCTTCTGCGGGGGAAAACCCAAGATTGAAATCAGTGACCGATCCAAAGAAAAGCGGGCCATGCAAGTAGTAAACTTTGGTTCCGTCCTCCTTTATCTCGGATTCCTTGTGGATATGCATGGCTGACTGCCAGGCAAAGCCCAGGGCTGAAACAATCACCCCACTGATGACCGCGAGGGCCAGGTTGTGAGTGATCACAGTAATTCCGGATACCAGGATGATTACGAATGCATCCGTCTTGGGGATTTTACGAAGAATCCGCAAACTCGACCACTCGAAGGTACCAATCACCACCATGAACATAACCCCGGTCAAGGCGGCCAGGGGAATTTTTTCAATCAAGGAGCTGGCAAAAAGAATGAAGGCGAGGAGGAAAAGGCCGGCGGCAATGCCGGATAGGCGTCCGCGTCCTCCTGAGCGGATGTTGATGATACTCTGGCCGATCATCGCACAGCCTCCCATTCCGCCAAAAAAACCGGTGACGACATTGGCAATCCCCTGTCCGAGGCATTCACGGGTGCTGTTACCTCGAGTTTCCGTTAATTCATCAATCAGGGTTAAAGTCATCAGGGATTCGATAAGGCCGACAGCTGCTAAAATAAATGCAAACGGAGCGATGAAAACGAGCGTATCCCAGGTAAAGGGGATACTGAAACTCACCAGAGAAGGAAGCTCACCTCCAATCGAAGCCATATCTCTTACTACCAAAGTGTCCAGGTCGAGCCCAATCACGATTAAACTGACCGTGCCAATGGCGGCAAGCGAGGAGGGGAACTGGGTTGTGATTTTAGGGAGTAGAAAAATGATCGCCATGGTCAGGGCGATCAGCCCTCCCATCAAATAAAGGTCGTTGCCGACCAACCAGGCAGATCCGGGGGTGGTCGGGCTTTCTGTAAACATCGGGAACTGTGCCTCGAAAATTACGATAGCCAGTCCATTGACAAATCCAAACATCACCGGCTGTGGGATCAGGCGCACAAAGCGACCCAGTTTTAGGCATCCACATCCGATCTGTATGATTCCCATTAGAATGACCGTGGCAAAGAGATATTGTACTCCCATGTCGCTTCCAAGCCCCAGAGCTTCTCCTCTTTCATTTCCTAGGATAACCAGAGATACCATAATCACGGCAAGAGCTCCGGTAGCTCCAGAGATCATGCCTGGTCTCCCCCCCAAAACGGCCGTGATCAGACAGATCATAAAGGCGGCGTACAATCCGATGATTGGAGATACTCCGGCAATGATGGCAAAGGCCACGGCTTCGGGAACCAAAGCCAAGGCTACGGTCAGACCCGAGAGAAGATCGTCTTTGGTCTGGATACGGTTACCAAACTTTCGATAAATTAATTTGAACACGGTATGGATGATTTTGGGTGAAAAACGAGGCACCAAGCAATCGATGAATCAAGAAAAGAAGTTCCCTAATTTTTAAACCACTCAGCACCTGTGCAAAATGAGCACAAAGATTGAATAGTAGACTAGATTTGTTTTTTGAACAAGCAGATCTCTTGGGATTCTTTTTTGGGTTCGACTTGGACATACGATCCATCAACCTAGAGATTCATGATAAAAACCATCATTACTCATCCCGGAGGAGCTCATAAAGATGATTTCCTTGCCTGTTCAGTCTTACTATCGAATCATCCCGCTTCCATTTTTAGGCGAGACCCCACTGAGCAGGAATTGGAGGATCCTGAGGTTGCGGTGGTCGATATTGGGCATCAGCATGATCCCGAACTAAACAATTTTGATCACCATCTCGCCAGGTGATGTTGATCTAATTATTTCTTGGCCCAAGGCTTTTGGTTTG
>PATX01000024.1 GCA_002713685.1 Opitutia bacterium
CCATCAGAAAAGAAAAAAAGAATTCTTCAAGAAAACATTAAAAGAGTTAAAAAATTAAATAAGTTAAGGAATAGAATTTAAATTTTACCGCAGGGTGGAGCAGTCTGGTAGCTCGTCAGGCTCATAACCTGAAGGTCGCAGGTTCAAATCCTGCCCCTGCTCCCAAACTTAATCTAACCCAACCAAAAGAAAATTATTTCTCCCCGTTCGTTCGACGTGGGCTTTAAAAATATCTATGAACATAACAGTTAAAGATCTCTTGGACGCTGGAGTCCATTTCGGACATCAATTGCGCAGATGGAACCCCAAGTCCAAGCCATATGTTTTCGACAACCGTCATGGCATATCAATTATTGATCTGGAGAAAACATATGATCTTCTCGAAAACGCTGCCAAAGCAGTTGAGGAGATTGTCTCTCAGGGAAAACAAATTCTACTTGTTGGGACTAAAAGACAGGCAGAAGAGCCTATTCGCGAATTAGCTGCTGCGACGAGCATGCCATTTTGTGTGAACCGCTGGATGGGTGGTACCTTAACTAATTTTGAGACAGTCTCCACAAGCCTTACAAAATACAAGGGCTTCCTTCGGATGGAAGAGGATGGCAGTCTTGACAAAATGCATGGTAAAGAAGTTGCCGCTATCAAAAGACAAATGTCTAGAATGCAACGTAATTTTGAAGGATTGCTTAACCTTCAGGGTATTCCTGGAGCTCTCTTTGTAATTGATTCTCACAACGAAGCCATTGCTGTTGCAGAAGCGAATAGACTCAAAATTCCCGTTATTGCGTTAGTTGATAGTAATTCCGATCCGAGTGTTTTATCCCATCCCATTCCCGGCAATGATGATTCAGCTAAATCTATTCGCATAATTGTCGATGTGATTCTTGACGCGATCCAGAACGGGTCCTCTAAAAGAGTTGAAGCTCCTACTAAGAGGAAGGATATTACACCAATAACACAGGAGCCAGATTTTGTGGATCAAGAGGATGAACCTGAAGTTACCTTACCCGAAGGTTATGACGAGAATGACTTTGATGATCGTAAAGAGCAGACCAAAGAATCCGCTGAATCCGAGCCTAAAGTGACTGAGGTTGCTAAAGACTCCACAGCAGAAACAGAGGGAAAGCCTTCCGAGACTGAAGAACCTGCATCTGACTCTGATAAGAAATAATTCACCTAGGCAAAAAATAGAAATGTCAAATATAACAAAAGAAGCGGTTATGGACTTGCGCGAGAAAACCGGAGCAGGTCTTATAGATTGTAAGCGTGCATTAGCAGAAACCAATGGAGACTTGGAGGAGGCTATTTCTATTCTCCGTAAGAAAGGGGTTGCCTCTGCTGCCAAAAAAGCCGGTCGAGAAGCTGGTGAAGGAATTATTTCCAATGCGGTTAGTGCTGACCGAAAAAAAGGTATTCTTGTCGAAGTCAACTGCGAAACAGATTTCGTTGCTAAGAATGAGGATTTCATAAATTTCTCCAAAGAGGTCGCAGAAACTTTGCTAACCGAACCCGACACAGATCTTGAAAACAAAAGAACTGAGCAGGTTGGGAAAATTGGTGAAAATATAAAGATTTCACGTACAGAAACTGTCGAAATCGATTCAAATGGAATAGTTGAAAGTTATGTCCATACAGGTGCTAAGGTCGCCGTTATGATATCTATCATTTCGAGTGACCAACAAGATTTAAGCTCAAATGAGAGTCTAATTACTTTGGCTAAGGACCTTTGCATGCACATTGCGGCAACTTCCCCTGTCTGCATATCTAGAGATGATATTGCAGAAGAACTTGTTTTGAAAGAGAAAGATATTGCAATGGCTCAAGCAGAGGGTAAACCCCCACAAGCTATCGAAAAAATTGTATCAGGAAAACTAGAGAAATACTTTGCAGCATCTTGTCTTGTTGAACAACCTTTTGTTAAAGATCCTGATTCTTCGGTTAAAGATCTTCTTGCTAAAACTTCCGCTGAAGTTGGGTCGGACTTGTCCGTTGGTACTTTTTTGAGGTTCCAAGTCGGAGAAAAAAACTAGCTTTTAGCTGTTTGCGACCCATGTGGTTGCGGATGTCAGTACATAAAGGATAAGAAGCATTATTCCATGTTTTCTTTTTAGATCTTTTCCGCCCATCCAAACAATTAGCAGGACTGTGAAAAGAAGCATGGATAGGTGATCAAGCCAAGGATAAGGAGTTTCGCAAAATATTGGTCCNAGAATNCCCGCAACTCCTCCAACTAAGCCTATATTNAANAGATTCGAACCGATTATATTTCCCAGCANCATGTGAGTNTCGTTTTTTTTCAGCAAAGCAATCGAGGCGGCTAATTCGGGGAGACTTGTTCCGATCGCAATCAAGGTAAACCCAATCAATTCGTTGGGTATACCAACAATTTCAGCAAGATTTTTGGAGCCATAAACAAGAGATTCTGATCCAAGCCAAAGAAGCAAACCACCAACTAAAATCATAAAAACAACCATAAGCAGAGGTTGTTTGTCATCTTTTATTTCTTCCTTCGATTCAGTTTCAATATTTCTATTTCGCAATGCAACAAAGCAGAGGCTGGTAAGGTAACCGAGAATAAAAACGATCAAAATAACTCCTGCATTAAAGCCTAGTGCAGCAGTTTGACTAAAGATAATTGAGCAACTGAAGCCAATTGTAGCAATTACAAGTAATACTAACTGCAATGGTTTGACGGCATGATAAGTGCTTATTGGTTTAATGAGCAGAGATATACCTAATATGAGTCCGATATTAGCCACATTTGAACCGATGATATTCCCTAAAACTAGGCCACCCGCTCCAGAGTTGATTGCAGATATTGAAGTGAATAATTCTGGAGCTGAAGTGGCCACCGATACGATGGTCAGGCCAACAATGACTGGAGGCACACCAAGTTCTCTAGCTAAGACTGAACAATTGTCAGAAAGAAGATCACCACCCTTGGTCAAAAGGAAAAGTCCAATTATCGTCGATCCAGCTAATAATGCTATAAAACCAAGAAATGAAATTTCCCACAGAGCTGCACCCCAAATGTCAATTAATTCGTACACAAATGAACGGAAGTTTGGTATTCTTTGCTTATATTAATTGCAAGGACAATCGAAAGTCTTGAATCCATCCTTGACTTGGGCCCTTATTCCAACATCTTGCTCTCCTTCAAATACTTTTGTAGTCGTTTCCCATGAATCAAGCTAAGAAGCTTAAAGATACCCTCAATTTGCCGCAAACCGAGTTTCCCATGCGAGCAAATGCCGTGGAGAGTGAACCACAAAGATTAAAGCATTGGGAAGATTCCAATCTCTATAAACAATCCCTTGAAAAAAAATCAGGCGCTCAACCTTTCATTTTGCATGATGGGCCCCCTTTCACAAATGGGGATGTGCATGTTGGGACCGCTTTGAATAAAATCCTCAAAGACACCATTCTGCGTTTCAAAAATGCACAAGGTTATTACACCCCCTATATTCCAGGGTGGGATTGTCATGGTTTGCCCATTGAATTTAAAGTTACTAAGAAGTTGCGGGATAAAAAACAAGAGTATGATAATTTAAGTCTTCGTGAATCTTGTGCTGAGTTTTCAAGAAACTTTATTGAAACACAGCGCTCTCAATTTAAGCGTCTAGGAGTCTTGGCCGATTGGGAAAAAGAATACCGAACAATGAATCCCGCATATGAAGCTGAAATTCTCAGAACATTCGCAGATTTTGTTGAAAAAGACCTCATATACAGAAGTAAAAAACCCATTTATTGGTCGATTCCATGCTCGACCGCATTAGCAGAAGCAGAGATTGAATATAAGGATCATGTTAGCCCTTCCATCTATGTGCCTTTTCAGTTGGCGGATGACCCGGATACTTCCATTGTCATCTGGACGACTACGCCTTGGACCTTACCAGCTAACCTAGCTGTAGCCGTTCATCCAAGAGAGAAATACGCGAAGGTTCAAGTGGCAGACACTTTTTATTGGATAGGAGAATCACTCGTGGATAGTTTTGCCAAGGTTTGTAAGTTTGACGAATTTGAGATCGTTGCAACTTGCAGCGGCAGTGATCTTGCCGGACAAAATTGCAAACATCCTTTTGTCGAGCGTCTAAGTCCTATTCTTGAGGCAGAATATGTCACGATGGATTCCGGTACAGGTTGTGTTCATATTGCTCCAGGTCATGGCTTGGATGATTATCTTACGGGGTTGCAGCATGGGCTGGATGTTTACTGTCCAATCGATGATAACGGTTGCTACACTCAGGACAATTCAATGCCGGATGATCTGGTCGGTATTTCAGTTTTGGAGAAGTCTACTGGATGCGTAGCCAATCAAAAAGTTCTAGAAATTCTCAGGAGAGAGAACAGATTGCTTGCCCAGGAAAATCATCATCACCAGTACCCACACTGTTGGAGAAGTAAAACGCCGGTTATTTTTCGTGCGATGGATCAGTGGTTTGTTTCCCTGGATAAGGATGAGCTAAGGAAAAATTGTATAGATAAACTTCAGGATGTTGATTTTACTCCCGATTGGGGTGCAAATAGGATAAAGGGTTTTCTCGAGTCTAGACCCGATTGGTGTATTTCAAGGCAGCGCTCTTGGGGAGTACCTATTCCAGTCTTTTTCGACGACGAGGGAAATCCTTTGCTAGATGCAAAGCTTATTCGTTTTCTAGCCTCTAAAGTTCAGCATCATGGTTCAGATTTATGGTTTTCTTCTGATGAGAAATCCTTACTTGAGGGATTTGAATTGGATGATGACTGGAAAAATAAGAAATTAACCAAGGGAAAAGATACTTTAGATGTATGGATTGATTCTGGGTGTAGTCATCGATCCGTGCTTCGCCAAGAAAAGGGCCTCAACTGGCCTGCAGATTTATATTTAGAGGGGAGCGATCAGCATAGAGGATGGTTTCAAAGTTCGCTTTGGACAAGCATGACCTCATATGGATCTGCTCCTTACAAGCGAATCTTAACTCACGGATTTGTGGTCGATGGAGATGGACGAAAAATTTCCAAAAGTGATGGAAAACCACAGACTGCTGATTCCTATGTTACTAAATATGGAGCAGATGTGCTTCGTTTATGGGTTTGTTCAGAAGACTTTAGAAGGGACATTCCTCTTTCCGAAGAAATTTTAGATCAAGTTGTTCGCTCATACCGTACTCTACGGAATACAATTCGTTTCCAACTTGGAAATTTAAGTGATTTTAACGAGGCGGATCATTGCTTGCCTTTAGATAAGTTAGATATGATTGACAGGTGGGCGTTATCCAAGACTGCTGACCTTGCGACGGAATTAACTGATGCGTTGGAATCTTATGAACTTCATAGAGCAGTACAGCTCATAAACCGGTTTTGTTCAGGAGTGCTATCATCTACTTACCACGACATTATAAAAGACCGGTTGTATACATTGCACCGAGACGACCCTAAAAGAAGATCAACCCAAACGGCAATTTTTAAGATTTTTGAAACTTTTGTCGCCCTTATCGGACCAATCCTTCCTTTTACTGCTGATGAGGCATGGTCCTTCCACAAGACGAATCAGAAACTTAGCAATGATTTCCTTACACTGCAAAAATGGCCCGAATCAGACCATTCATGGAAAGAAAGTTTAGAAGTAGAGGACGCAGGGAAATTATTGAATCTTAAAGAATCCAAAATCAATGAAGTTTTAGAATCTTTACGGTCCTCTAAGGAAATTGGGCAATCATTGGAAGCAGAGTTAGTTATAACTTGTTCTCATGAAGACGATTTGTTTGGGATCTTGGATAGACGGCAAGATCAACTAGCCGAATTATTTATCGTTTCTTCAGTAATTGTGAAATCAAGTGAAGCAAACTCCGAATTGACTATTTCTGCTCATCATGCACCTGGTGTCCGTTGCCCAAGAAGTTGGAGGTGGGTACCAGAACTAGTTGAAGTGGATGGTTGGGGCCAAGTTTCTCCACGATGTGCTCAAGTTCTAAATAAAATTTAATAATTGATTAATTGTCTATGACTGCGAAAAAAAAGCCTGCAACAAAGAAAAACAGTACCATTTCTTCAAAGAAAACTAAGACGCCCGCTGCTAAACCTGCTTCTAAAAAGGTAACTGTTACCAAGAAAACTACTTCCACCAAGCCAAAATCAATGAGTCGTGCTAAAAGCCCAAAAACAACAGGTGATAAAAAAAAGTTGAAAAAGGGGAAAGATGGTGAAATGAAGGTTCGCGAAATTATTTCCAAGAATTCTAATAAGATTGATAGTAAGCCTTCCTCCAAAAAAGAAAGCAAGGGGTTCTCTTTAGAAGATGTCAGAAACATCTTATCAAAAAAGAAAAAAGAATCGAAGAAAGAACAGTCGAAAAGTGAATCAACTTCAAAGGTAGGGAAGGTTACAAAAGCCAAAGAAAAGAAGGGTTCCAGTAAAGTTAAGAAACTTACTACCGCTTCAGTCGATGATATTTTAGGATTCGGATCTAGTTTTATAACACCTGCTACGAAACCGATTAGGGATCCGAAGAAAGTCCCCAAAGAATGGCAATCATTCTATGACGACCTTATGTCTCTTCGTGCCTCGTTAAAAGGTGCTCTTGGAGAACGTTCGAGTGAAACCATCGGTTCATCTGCAAGAGAGTCTTCAGGTGAATTATCATTGAATTCAAGTGACGCGGGAACGGAAACTTTTGATCGTGATGTGGCATTGTCTATGGTTGCAAACGAGCAGGAAGCTTTGAATGAAATTGAGGAAGCAATCGACCGAATTTTTGATGGAAGCTTTGGAGTTTGTCAGGAAACACAAAAACCAATTAAGAAAAATCGTCTCAAGGCGGTACCATTCACTCGATTTTCATTAGAAGGTCAGGATTTATACGAAAAGAGAAAATTTCGCGAGGGTGGTAGCACTACAGGTGCTTTTGCTACTATTGCGGATTCTACATTGGGTACTGAAGAATAATCCTCTATAAGTTCTAGATGTCGATTTATAAGAGGTTTTGGAGTGTTTTTTTTGTAATTTACTTTCTTGATCTCTGTACGAAAGGCTGGGTTGTTGCCCGATCTTCAGAACTTAGGGAAAATCCAATTATCTTGGTCGATGGCGTTGCTGGGATTCAGTCTTTTCTTGAAATCACCTATATAACCAACCCCGGCGCTGCTTGGAGTATGCTCTCCGATTATCCGGAGTTCCTTACTGTCCTAGCAACAGCCGCATTGCTGACAATTTTCCTTTTTCGTAATCAACTAGAACTAAAATCAATTCCCCAACAGTTCATTTTTGGTAGTATTTGCGGTGGTATCGCAGGCAATTTAACCGACCGGATTTTTCGTAATCCAGCTGAAGTGGTCGATTTTATAGATGTTTACATTCCAATCGTGGGGTATGATTACCCAATCTTTAATGTAGCGGATTCTGGAATTTTTTTGGGTGCCAGTTACTACTTCTTTTGGTCTTTTTGGGATCTTAAAAACCAAAAGATTGAAGACAGGGGGCAGGCAGTCAATTTACAAAAATAAAAAACTGGATCACTCCACATTCATTGCTTGCTCACGAAGTTTTTCCACTTCAGCTTTTGCATTCAAGGCTATGTTAGTGCATTTTGATTCGGTTGATTTTGAGCAGATTGTATTGAGTTCACGTCCAACTTCCTGCAGCAGGAATTCAATTTTCCTACCAATACTACCATGCGATATAAGAGTATTGTCCAATTGAATCAAATGGCTGTCAATTCTTGTGATTTCCTCTGAAATATCGCACTTTTCTGAAAAGATACTCATTTCTTTTAGAACTCTCTCGTCATTAAGATCTAAACCAAGATCATTTTGCTTTAGCCTTTGAATTAACCGATTTTTCCAAAGTTTAGGCATGTCATTTGCCTTTTCCTTTATATCTTTCGAGTACTTGCGTAGGGAACTGACTCGATCGGTCATATCTTCCAAAAGCTTTGCCCCTTCTGTTTTTTTCATCTCTATCAGTTCATGAAGAGCGTCTTTCATCGCCTTTTGAAGATCAGTAGTAACTGTATCGAAAGAGGGGAGCGAAGTGTCTTGCAGTTGTTTTATCTTGTATAATTCAATAATGGATGTAGGGCTAATTTTTTCCTCTTGACCCAGCTTTACCATTGTGGAAAGGAGGGATGTTGCATCTTTTTCAACTGAAGAAAAATCTATGCTTTGATTAGACTGGATGTCACTAATCTGAGCTGAAATGCTTATCCTGACCCTTCCACGCTCAATTTCTTCAGAAATGATTTTAGAAGCCTGTATTTCAAAAATTTGCCATTCCCTGGGCCCTTGAAGCACGACTTCGATATTTCTTTTGTTTACAGAAGATAATTCTATGCTAACAGAAAGGGAATCAATTTGGATGATGGCACGGCCGAAGCCAGTCATGCTTCTCATCCAAATGACATTTTGGGTAGCCCTTCTACTCCCATAATTCTGGCAGCTTCCATGGCATCTTTGTCTCCACGACCACTGAGGTTTACACAAATTATTTGGTCTTTATCCAATTGAGCTGCACGTTCGAAAGCATAGGCCAAACCATGAGATGTTTCCAGGGCAGGCAGAATTCCCTCTTCCGAGGAAAGAGTTTTGAAGGCTTCTAATGCCTGTTCATCGCTTGCCCATCCAAAATCTATTCTATTTTTATCCCTGTAGTAGGCATGTTCTGGACCAATAGCCGCGTAGTCGAGTCCTGCAGAAACGGAATGAGTCGGGTTGATCTGTCCATCACTATTTTGCAGAATCCATGTCTTGCAGCCTTGAAGAATTCCCAGCTTACCCCCCTCAAACCTTGCAGCATGTTCGCCTTCCTTTAACGAGCGCCCACCTGCTTCCACTCCTGTTAGCTGAACACCGGATTCATCCAGAAAGTCAAAGAAAAAGCCGATCGCATTGCTTCCGCCGCCCACACAGGCAATCAATTCATTGGGAAGTTGCCCCGTTTTATCCCTGAATTGTTTTTTTGTTTCTCTCCCTATTATTCTGTGGAAGTCTCGGACCATTAGAGGGTAGGGGTGTGCTCCGAGTGCTGACCCCAGAATATAATGGGTACTTCTTACATGGGTAACCCAATCTCTCATTGCCTCATTGATGGCTTCTTTTAAGGTTTTACTTCCGGTTTCAACACCATGTACCTCAGCTCCGCTTAGTCGCATCTTAAAAACATTAAGAGCCTGCCTCCTCATGTCTTCTGCTCCCATGTAAATTTTACATTCTAAGCCAAACCTTGCACATACGGAAGCTGTGGCAATACCATGCTGACCGGCACCTGTTTCTGCAATGATCCTTTTTTTTCCCATCCGTTTGGCAAGGAGGGCCTGTCCCAACGCATTATTAATTTTGTGGGCACCCGTGTGTAGGAGATCTTCTCTTTTGAGAAAAACCTGGGCTCCACCAATTTTATTGCTTAATCGCTCCGCATGGTAAAGTTCAGTGGGTCTACCTGCAAATTCCTTTAAAAGTCGATTAAGTTCAGCGTGAAATGAAGGATCTGCTTTTGCGGCTTCATATGCTTCATTAAGTTCCTGAAGGGGATAGCACAGCGTTTCTGGTACGAAAGATCCACCGTAAGGACCAAATCGCCCCTGATTGTCTGGGATCTGAAACCGGGGATCTTTCAAGTTTTCCTTTGTATTTTCAGAAGTTAGCATATGGATTTCATTATATTCACACGAAAAGCTTGCGACAACCACAGAAATTTTACCAATATCGGTAAATCCTAGTTATGTCCACACTTCCAAGTATTATTGTACCCGCAAGGCTTGCATCTTATCGATTCCCTGAAAAGCTATTGGCACCGGTACAGGGTTTCCCTCTTATTCTTCACACGGCACGAAATTTGAAAAGAGAAGTTCCTGAGTTCGAGGTGATTTTTGCTGTGGACGGAGAAAAAATTGGCAATGTTCTACGCGATGACGGACATCAGGTGATTCTTACCGATCCTCACCTTTCCTCTGGTACTGATCGTATAGCCTTTGCAAATGAAACTTTGGGAAGGAAATTTATTTTAAATGTGCAGGCTGACGAGCCCATGGTACAAAGGGAGCACATAATGTCCCTGGTAGCCTCCCTTCAAGATTCATCCAGTCCCATGGCGACCCTGGCTACTCCTTTTGATAATTTTCAAGATTATCAGGATCCCAACAAAGTAAAAGTAGTCTTGAACCAGCAAAGTTGTGCTCTTTATTTCTCTCGACTGCCTATTCCTTATGTCCGGGATAGTCGGACTGGTGATGATTTCTCTGAACTCGATCCTACTCCGCTAAAGCATCTGGGGATGTATGGATATGAACAAAATTTTCTCAGAGAATTTTCAAATTCAACTCCAGGCAAGTTAGAGAAGGTAGAGAAACTCGAACAACTAAGGGCACTGGAAATGGGCCATTCAATAAAAGTATCAATCGTGGCAGAAGATACTATTGGGGTCGATTTACCTGAGGATTTGCTGAAGATTTCAGCGCAAATTGAAAATACAGTTTGAGGCGGTCCAATATTGTATTTCTACAAACATTAAGGGAGTTGTTCACCTCCACCTTGATGTGTGTGATCGGTTTAACCTGTATTCTGATATTTGGAAATTTAACTAAATATGAAGAATCACTACTCATCGCACTGGAGCATTCTCCATTATCATTTTGTAAGCTGATTAGCTTGCTTCTTCCATATGTATTATCGATGTCTATTCCTTTCGGTTTCTCCCTGGCACTTTCTTGGCTGTTAGCAAAGTGGGCAAATTTCCGAGAAATTGATGCGTTGAAATCCCTCGGGATAAGTTCCTGGAGGTTAAGTCTACCAATTCTGAGTTTTTCTGCCCCCTTGTGTATTGTAGTTTTATATGCATCTCTCCAGTGGGGGCCGGTTAATCGAAAGAAATTTGATGATTTTCGTCATGATCTTGCATGGAGTAATCTTTCAAAACTAATGGCACAGGAAGGAGAGATTTCATTTTCAACTGCAACAGATGAGGGATTTTCAGGAAAAGAATCCTTAGGTTCGCTTGCAGGATTACCAAGTGAGGAGATATCCATGATAACAGTTTCAGCTATGGATCTGGAAAAGCACAACTGGAGGGATATACGCATGTGCCTGCATAATTCTAAACAACAAGTTTTAGCAGTTATTAATGCAGGGAAGGCTAGAGTTGAAAGAGAAGAAAAGTTAGGTAAGATTTTTTTCCATTTATTCGATATTGATCTCGAACCCTCATACCGCGGGGAGGATTTCTTTTCGGGTGCAGAATCCATTTTTGTGAAAGTTAAAAAACTCAAAGAACCTCTCGTTTTCAATTTATCTTCGGGCCAATCCGAAAGTATCAAGAGGATGGGTTTTGCCAGACTATACCAAATAGCGATAAACCCTGTATTGGGTAATCAAAGCAAGAAAGCCCGTGACATTATTGGCAAAAATATCGCACTTGGGTTTTCTCCCCTTTTTATCTGTCTGTTTTTAATTCCGACAGCCACGAGATTTGGTAAAAATGATCCATCCTTGGGACTGGTCGTGGGGATTGTAATCTGTGCTGGTTATTTTATTATCGGATCCACCGGGCAAAATTTGTTGGCAATGGCTGATTATGGGTGGATAGGATGGTGGATTCCCAATTTTTTATGTTTATTTTATATCTTTTTTATACTCCTAAAGCAGGGAAATAGATGAGTAAAGTAGCTGAAAAAGCCTTTAAATGAATATTTTTAATAAGAATTGTGATATTTTCTTTGAAAAAACCTACCTACGCCATGTAATATTTATTAATATTTTGCTAACGCCTGTGTAAGAAAGTAAAGCCCATGAAAAATCTTAAGTTTGTTTTCCTCTTTTCGTATTCATTATTCCATTCTTTATGGGCATCTAATCATAGTGCTGGATATGGAGGTTCCACGCAGGTGACGATCCCGGAGGGTAATACTACCGCGCCCACTTATCGAGTACTAAGTGCGGGATTGTCTGGTGATATTGCATACAGTGGAGTTGTACAGAGTTCAGACAACACATCTCAATCGATTTCTTTTCCAATCGATCAAAATGCCTCCGAGACTGCAGTTTATCCTTTCGCTGCTGACGGAATATTCGACCCAAATTTTCTTCTTCCTAAAATTGGAACTCCAGTAATTTCTTCTAATTCAGTTGCCTCCGTTCCCGCTCCCACTTACTTCGGAGCATTCTCATCTAATAACGGATACGACCCGGGTTTTGATGG
>PATX01000025.1 GCA_002713685.1 Opitutia bacterium
GGAGGGATACCGAGTTTCTCTGCTAACCTTTTGGGCAATTCCTGCATTCCTTCTTTGAAAGATACCAGGCGAGAATGCGGAAGTTTTTCTGATGGTTGAATCCCTCCCCGTATCATTCCCCAAAAAATCGAACCAAATTTGCGCTCGGTCTCGTATAAGCTGGGAAATGCATGTTTCAAAATTAAGCTTTCGGGGCGAGAGGCATAAACACCCCCGATAAAAGGGTTAGCTCCATAATCAAGTGCCTGTTTTCCTAATCTTCTTTTGACGAAGTTGGCCATAGTCTCATCGGGAGTGTTGTCCTTTTTACGGGGAATAAAGGGCTCGAGGCAGAGCCTCATCTTGCCAATAGGACTAAGGAAAGAGGATGAAAGAAATGAAAGTGGACCTTGGGGTAATGAGATTACTTGGTTTTTTTTGACAATAAATCTCTTTGTGCATTCCTGGTTTGCATCTAAAGTATATTTCAGGATTTTGTATTGTTTAAGGAAGTCTTCAGTTTTTTTCGTACGAATACTCAAAGTATTTGCACCATAATCCAAAAGATAGCCCTCAGATTTTATGGACTGTAGTACACCACCTACCTGTAAGTCTTTTTCAAAAAGTGATACCTGATTACCTTTACTTTCTTGAGACAAGGCAAGCGAAATACCGGACAGTCCGGCGCCCAAGATGCATACTTTTTTTCTACTCATTGAGCTTAGGATTTATCTTTATGCTTGAGCAATTGGATTAGTTGGGTTGAAAGATTCATATGATCGATATAATCACGGAATCTTTGCGTACGATTGTTTCTTCAGGCAAGGCTGGTCAAGGAGATTTGATTTCAGCCCTAAAGCAATTGGATGACATACTTGAGGAAAAGGGGGTTGATTTGGACGCAAGGCTTCGTCATTTCCTTCAAAATAGAAGTTATGAAAAAGCCTTACTTTGGATCGAAGGGGGAACTCCTGAAAAAGGGATTTGCCAGAAGTGAGTAGAAAAAAAGAAAGACTGCCTACTGAATCCTTGAAAGAATTTGGTTCCAATCCCTTTGGATCGTTGGATTCAGATGGTCTCGATTCGCTACCCATCACCCCTTCTTCTGATGAATTGCCTCGGGTAAAGGTTGCTTCTACAGAAAAGTTAGGCAGTGGAGAGCGCCTAGAGGTAAGGCGCGAAAAAAGCGGGCGCGGGGGTAAGACGGTAACCACAGTCCGAGGATTCCCATCAAGGATTTCGCAAGATGACTTCAAACGAATGCTCAAAGGATTAAAGTCTAGACTTGGTACTGGAGGGGGTTGGCGTGATAACCAAATGGAAATTCAAGGTGACCAGCGCGAAGTTATCTGCGAGTGGTTGACAGCCTTGGGATTTAGACCGGTCTTGGCAGGAGGTTGAGGGCTATTTAAGAAGTAGCCTGCTTTTCCTCTTCAGAGTTAACTTTTTCAGTTTCCTTATCGGAAGATGCTTTTTGATCAAAGTCATGATCTTCTAAGGGTTCTTGGCTCATTACATCCTGAATATCTTGTTCCCACTCGTTTTTGGCTTTGCGGAATTCATTTACTCCTTTACCTAGTGAACGAAAAAGTTCAGGAACTTTCTTGGCACCAAAAAGGAGAAGAACAATCAGGAAAATCAGAATTATCTCACCACCACCGAAATTTCCGATGAATGCCAAAGTGATTGGAGTGTTTGTAATCATAATAAAATTCTACTTCAGTGACTATTTCTAAGCAACTTTTTTGTCAAACTCTTCGAAGAATAAGTACGGGAGCTTATAGTCCCAATTGTCGAAGAGCTTCAGGTTTTGGTTTATTTACAGAACTCTGATCGGCCTCAAAGAACCCATGCAATTGTCTTATACGTGTCGGATGTCGCATCTTACGAAGTGCTTTGGCTTCAATCTGACGAATTCGTTCCCGAGTTACTTTAAATTGACGACCAACTTCTTCAAGAGTGCGGCTGTATCCGTCTTTTAAACCAAATCGTAGGGATAATACATTCCTTTCCCTTTCGGTGAGTGAGTCAAGGACATCAATGATTTTTTCTCTTAGTAAAGAATAAGCCGTCATGTCGTAGGGGTTTTCAGCCCCTTTGTCCTCTATGAAATCACCAAAATTTGTATCATCACTGTCACCCACTGGGCTTTGGAGAGAAATTGGCTGCTGTGCCATTTTCATGATGCTCTGGACTTTATCTAAAGGTAATTTCATTTCTCTTGCAACTTCATCGGGGGTAGGTTCGTGACCAAGTTCCTGAAGGAGTTGCTTTTGAACCTGCATGACCTTGTTCAGAGTCTCGATCATATGGACAGGAATACGAATGGTTCGTGCCTGATCGGCAATGGATCGAGTGATTGCTTGTCGTATCCACCAAGTGGCATATGTGGAAAACTTATAGCCTCTACGATATTCAAATTTTTCAACGGCTTTCATTAGCCCCATGTTTCCTTCTTGAATCAAATCAAGAAAAGAAAGACCACGGTTGGTGTATTTTTTCGCGATTGATATGACAAGACGAAGATTAGCCTCAACCATTTCAGTCTTTGCCTGGTGGGCTAGCCTCATGTTTTTGCGCAAATCTTTTATGAGAGTCACGAGTTCCTCGGGATCCATCCGGAACTTGGAACGGGCGAGCTTTAAATCATTTTTAACTTGCTCTAATTTTACTCCTTTTCTCTTGAGTTTTGCTAAATCTTTTTTGGAAAGTTCTAGATTATGCAAGTTTCTGGCGATGGCTTTTAATTCTGGATTTGTCTGATGTAGGTAATCTTCAAAGACTTTCAATTTAAGACAACATTTCTTGAAAACCGGGGCCAATTCGCTTTCGTATTTAAGAAACCGGGTAGTTGATCTTTTTCTTTGGGTTGCATTGGATGCGTTTTCGATCGATATCCAAGCTTTTTTAATTTTCTGATTCAGGTCTTCTAGTGCAATTACCTGTTTGTTGAGCGATCTGAAATAAGCTTCTCTGCTGTCAATTTTTTTATCCAAAACAACGCGGTCAAATCGTTCTTCTCTTTCGAGGAGCTTTTTACAGATTTCTAGCTGAAAATCATTGGTCAACGAGACAGAGTAAATAATCTTAAGGGCAGCGGTTTCGGCAGATTCTATTCTTTTGGAAATATCAACTTCTTCTTCTCTCGATAGGAGGGGTACCTTTCCCATTTGCTTGAGATACATCCGGACAGGATCGTCAAGCATGTCGCTTTGATTAGATTTTGCAGTTTCTTCCTCAGATTCCTCTTTGTTTTTCTTAAATTTCTCAACATCCTTGGAGTCCATCAACTTAATCTCAAGGTTGTTGAAAATTGAGATTACATTCTGGAGTTCTTCTGGTTTGTCCGCGATTTTTGGGAGAGCTTTATCTACATCTTTGTAGGTAAGGAAGCCTTGTTCACTTGATAGATGAATGAGTTCGCGTACTTTTTCTGTAACTTCATCATCCAAAGCATGTGGTTCAGCATTATTGCTCACTTTGCTTGCTGCAATTTTGGATGAAGAGACTTTGGAATTGGTTTTCTTCGCAGGTGATGCAGTGCTTTTTTTGGAGGCCGTTATTTTGGGCTTAGTGGACTTCGGGGTGGTTTTGCTGACTGATTTAGCTGAGCCACTCTTGGCACTGGCGGTTTTTCGGGCAGTAGCTTTCGGCACCGGCGTTTTCTTGCTTGGCTTTGGGGCACTTTTGGTCGCCTTGGGGCTTTTGGATTTTGTAGCGGTAGGTTTCTTTTTGGTGGTAGGCATTTTAATATGAGGACTCTAGCTCAGTTTCTAAAATTTGTGGGGGATTTGTTTGAGAGGATCTAATTTCTTTTAATTTAATGCGTAATTCTGACGAGTTACTGGACTCATCCTGCATGGCATGGAGAAGCTTTTTTTCTGTTTTCCGAGAACTCCTTTTAACGAAAGCAGAAATGCATTGGTTAGCCAGATCAACGAGATCGGTCTCGTCATCCGAATTTTGGTAGAGAAGGTTTTGGAAAAGGAATCGCTCTTGATCATCTTCAAGAAGTTCTTCCATCTCAGGAACATTAAGCGGACCGTCTGCAGTAATTTCAGCGAGTAATTTAGCGAGTATGTGCCCAGCAATGACCTTAGTGTCAAGCCACGAAGGTTCAATAACTTGTGCAAGCGAGTTACCGAGGCGAACATCATGCAAAAGACAATAAAGTAAGTCATCTTCCGCGGTTGTCAATCGTTCTGTACCACTAACTGAAATCTTTTCCGTGGACGGTGTTGCTGACTTTTGCTGGTAGGCTGGTCTTCTTGTTTTAATAAACTTTTGAAAATCAGTTTTTACTGATTGCGGGGAAATTTCAAGAACCCGGGATAATTCATTCAGATATGAATCACGCATGACCAGCGATTCCATGTCGGCAAGAGACGGGAAAAAGAAATCGCTTGCCCGTCGCTTTTCAAGAGGAGTGGGAGTTTTACCCAGCATCTTGCTGCAAACATAATTAATCGCAGGCTGACCTTGTTGGATGATTTCAGAAAGGGCGTCTTTGCCTTGTTTTACTAAAATCTGATCAGGGTCTGATCCTTCAGGTAAGGTTGCGAAATGGGCATCCAGCCCAGTCTGAAGAAAAATGGGGACATAAGACATTGCTGCTTTTTGACCAGCTTCATCTCCATCAAGTAAGCAAACGACTCTTCGGGGATTGGCCTTTCTCAGTAGTTCAGCTTGGCTTTGTTTGAAGGCGGTGCCCTGCGGGGCTACTGCAGTTTTGAATCCCTTTAAATAGCAGCGTATGGCATCAAGTTGTCCTTCTACCAGAATAAAGTCCTTTTGCTCATTAATTTCTTTGTTAGCCAAATGAAAGTTAAAAAGTAGTTGTCCTTTTGAGAAAATTGGAGTTTCGGGAGAGTTGATGTATTTTGGTGCTTTTTTATCTCCCCATTCTGGAGTAACAAGTAGCTTTCTTCCGGTGAAGCCACAGATCCTGCCCAATTTCTCTCTGATTGGAATCATTAGTCTACCACAGAAAATAGATACCCAGTTCTTATTACCTTTCCTTGAATAAAATAATCCGGATTTTTCGAGCAGCACTTCCGGGAAACCCTTTCGACTTAGATAATTTCCCAGTACGAATCGGTCGACAGGAGCAAACCCCACTCCAAATTCCGCAGCATCGTCTTCTGAAAATCCTCTTTCCTTAATCCAATATTCTAAAGCTTTTCGATTATCTGTTTCATTTTTTTTAAATTGTTCTCGGAACCAGTTTTTGGTGACTTCATGAATCTCGAAGAGTCCTTTTCTCAGAGACTGACTCCCCGATTGATGATGGGATGAACCTTCTTGGAAACGGAGAGGAATGTTGAATTCACGAGACAGGTATTCAATTGTCTCATAAAACTCCAAATTTTCCATTTTTTGAATAAATGTTATGCCATCCCCTTTTTCTCCAGAACTAAAACAATTAAAAAAACCTTTTTGAGGATGAACATAAAAAGAGGGAGTTTTTTCTTGATTGAAAGGACTTAGCCCCACCCAACTTGATCCACTTTTCTTTAGTTGCACATAGCGACTGATAAGATCATAGAGGTCAATCCTGTCCTTTAACTCAGAGACAAAACCATCTGCTAGTCTAGGCATCTGGGTTCAGGGTTCTCCCAGTTTTAACAATTCTAATTTGGCACGTTTGTGAATGGCACTGCTCTCCGATGTAAGATCCATGACCTGGCGGTATAAAATCCCCGCTGTTACGGGCATTCTCTCAATTAGATGATATCTTCTGGCGAGTTCCCACACCAAATCAATTGTATCGGGGAACTGCTCGCGTGCTTTCTCAAGTTCTTCCAGATATCTTTTCGGATCGAGTGTTTCCCTGGCAACCCGTAGATAATCCATTCTAATATCAATATTTTCCTGATCGTGTCTCAATGCTTCGAGAATGGTCATTTCAGCTTCCTTCGTTTCTCCTAGTTGAAAGTGTGCCTGTGAGCAAAGCCTCCATGCTTGAGCGTCTTTGGGATTATTTTTAATTGCAGATCTGGCAAATTGAATAGTTTCATTATATTGGCGGTTTAAAAATGACTGCCTGGCCAGCCCAAGATTATCTTGCTCTTGAGTGTAGGTATTTGGTTGGGTTGCAAATGCGGATGCTAAGCTTGTGACTTGATCATTTTCGATTGTTTCCTCTGAACTAGTAAGCAGGGCACTGGGTGGTATTTTAGATAAGGCTATGACTGGTTCATTGACGGGAACAACCGGAGTCAAAAGGAAAGCGGCCAGTTCTGTAATATTGAGACCTTCAGTTCGAACTCCCCCGCTAATAAAATCCGCCAACCTTCTTTGCTTAAGAATTACGGCAGCTTCTTTGTCGAGATCAGTTTCTTCGATAGTGCCTGGATGACTTTTCTCAATGGCAAGAATCAATGACTCTGCCTTTTGGTTCTCTTTTTCCATCAATCTTATTCGAAGAAGACCAAGTAGAGGCTCCGGTTGTACGCCCTCTATTTTACGGGAAGCTTCTTGGTACCAGAATTCTGCCTGTTGAGTGAGTTTCTTGGAATAAAAAAGATCTGCCATCATGATGCAGTCATCATAAGTTGACTTCTCAGAGCCTTTGGAAAAGGCATTCAATGCCTCCGTATCTTCTCCATTCAAAGCATAGAGCCGTGCGATTCTAAGCCAAATCTCCTCGTCTACTGAATTGTCGGATAAGTAGCTGTTATATCTGGAGATTGCAGACTTAAAGTCGCCTGCATATTCATAAGCAAGTCCGGACTCTCGGTATACAGAACTACTACTTTTAATGGAATTAACTTGATCGAAGCGAAAAGCCGCGAGTTCGAATTGTTTTGATTCAAAGAGTGCTCTGGCTAATTGGAGGAGTACTTCAGGCGTATTCGGATAAGTTTGATTAAATTGTCTCAAGAGTCGGATAGCCTCGTCTGAGTTTCCTTCGATTCTTTTTTCAATAGCTTTGGCCAGATCAGGGCTTTCTGTTGTTGGAATCGCTTGGGGCTTTGGGGCATTGGGCTCTTTTTCGACTTCGTTTGAGCAATGTATACAAAACAGAAGTCCGGTCCACAGAAGTGCTTTTGAAGAACGGCAAAGAGTTGCAAAGAATAGCTTTTGGAGATTAGGTGGAGTTTTCTGAAGAAATGCTGACAAACTTAGCCATACCCCTGATGCTTTTAATTTCGAATCCCATAGATTCTGATGTCGGTGTTGATGTAAATTCGTCAATTGATGATGTGGGTATAAATGAGGTGTTCTTGGCTGCCGTTGATAACAATGGGAAATCTTATCATTGGGACAAGATCCTTCCTCTATTTGAAAGAGAAAATGCACTTGATATCAAGCCCACTTTTTATCCAGAGATATCAATTAAGGTCGAAACCCAGTTTGCTCCCGGAATTTGTACTTCTGTAAATCTTGTCAGGGAGCTTGTGGTTTGGCTTCGGAGCAAGGGGTACTCCAGGGATAAAATTACTATATTTGATCATGAACGTCAGGGGTTGGTGGCGGCAGGATTTTTAACAGAAGATCCAAATGATCACTTTTTTGAAGGTGTGAGGGTTTTCGATTCATCCACAAAAGAATACTTTCAGAGTGATTGGTTCCACGAAAGTCCCCTGCCTCCAACTTCTTTCGATCGTGCGAAATTTGTCTTAAAATTTCCGGATAATCTATTTCTACGAACTCAGGAAGAAAGGAGGAGTTACCTTCCTGCAAGAGTTTTGGGTGATGTATTTTGGATAAATTTGGCTGTTCCGATGGATGATCCTTTTTTAGGAATTGATGGAGCTTCCGCAAATATGACATTGGGGGCTATGTCAAATTATGAAAGATTTTCAAACAAGACCACTCTGTCTGCTGCAACTGTTACTGAAGTGTTGGCTATACCGGAAATCTGGGAAAAGAAACTTTTTTCAATATTGGACTTTTCCACATTTCAGGTTGCGAACGGGCAGCGGTATGACTCTTTCTATGCGTCAAATCAAAATGCGATTTTCATTGGTAGAAATCCCATTGTATTGGATTACTACGCCTGGAAAATTATCAATAAAGAACGCAAACTGAAGCATGGTTTACAAGAGCGCTTCATTGACGATTCTTTGCTATTTAAATACGCTAATGAACTCGGGCTCGGGGATACAGCTAAATTCAATGCCAAAAGAATCAGGTAGAGCAAAGATGAAAGTATTTAAGATTTTATCTTTTATTTGTATTCTTACTTCATCCTTAGTTTTCAATGACTTAAATGGGACTGACTGGCCAAATTGGTTGGGCCCAAATTACAATGGTGCAATTGAAGAAAATATCAGTATCGAGAGTGCTCAAATCGAATTGGAAGAAAAATGGGAAGTGCCTGTTGGTGTAGGGTGGTCATCTCCCATTATTTCTAACCAAAAAGTTTTCCTTCATGACCGAAGCGGAAATAAGGAGAATTTGACTGCCTATGATTTGGATTCAGGTAAGCAAGTTTGGCGATCATCCTTTGACTCACAGTTTAGGGATGATTTTGGGATGGAAAACGGCCCGCGATCAACCCCCTCTGTTTACAAGGACACGATTCTTATTCATAGTCCAGATGGCCTTGTCCATGCATTGTCTGTAAGAACCGGTGAGACCATATGGTCAAGGGATTTATCAAGCGATTTTAATTCTGCTAAAGGATTTTTTGGAAGATGCTCCTCCCCCTTAATCCTTGATGAAAAAGTCATTTTTGATGTAGGGGGTAGTGGCGTCGGTTTGGTTGCCCTCTTAGTTGAAACTGGAGAGACGCTTTGGAAAAGTAAAGCTTATGGGAATGACTATGCCTCTGTAGTGCCTTTGGAGTTTGGGTCTTTCCAACTAGTTGCAGCATTTATGCGTCAAGGATTGGTTGTAGTGGATTCGATTAATGGAAAAGTGGTGTTTTTTGATAGTTTTCAATCTCCGATTAATGCGTCGGTAAATGCAGCAAGTCCCTTGATACTCAAAAACGGGATATTTTTGTCATCTTGTTATGAAGTGGGAGCTGGTTACTGGAGTTTTCTTAAAACGGGTAAAAAAGGTGAAGTAGGTTTTAAACCTGTCTGGAAAAATCATGATAGAATGGATTGTCATTATTCGACTCCTGTTGCTTACGGGGACTATTTATTTGGTTTCCATGGCAGGCAGGAGCGTGGGGCTAATTTACGATGTATAAAGTTATCAGATGGCAAGGTGGAATGGAGTGATGATTCGGTCGCAATCGGCCACTTAATTCGTGTTGGCGAACGAATTTTATCTATTTCTGAAAACGGTGAGTTTGTAGTTTTTTCAGCTTCTAGTGATTCATTCACACCGATTTTGCGCCAACAGATTTTAGGTTCAGGACGAGCCCATTTTGCTTACTCCAATGGCAAAATTATAGCACGAGATAAGCGTAGAATGAGATGCTTGGATATAGTTTCCGCTAGGGTAAGGAAATAGGCAAAAGGTCCTGAGTCCTTTATCTAAATGCCTGTAGCATCAGTTATTTTTTAGAGGCAAATTGGGGGAAGGTAACCGTTAGGTCCAAAGAATCTTCCATGCTTTTTTGTAGTTCGATCAAGCGTGGAAATAATTTTGATATTATAGCTTTTCCTTTTTTTGATGTGGCGATGTCATTCGTTTCAAGAGGGTCGCTTTCAATGTCATACACTCGAATAGTGGGGACATTCGGGTAAACTAGGATCTTTTCATTTCCCACTGTGATTGATCGTTGTGCGTCTAAATATGCTCCATATATTTCTTTGTAAAGAGGTTTGGGTTTCTTGCTCATCACCAAAGGCATGATGTCGTTAAATTGGACATGTTTTGGCTTTTCCACTCCTGCAATTGCAAGTGTGCTTGGCATGACGTCTTGAAGATAGATTGGTGCTGAAATCTTTTTGTTTCTTGGGACTCCAGGGCCACTTACTATGAAAGGCACCCTCGTACTATGTTCGTACAAATTTTGTTTTCCCAATAGTCCATGATGGCCCACTCCCAATCCGTGATCAGCGGTAAAAAAGATGTAAGTATCTTTTTCCATTCCGGAAGATTTAAGCCCATCGAGGATTCGACCAATTTGTTCATCCATATGGGTTATAATCGCATAATACTCCTGGCGGTTAACTTTGATTGAATGTTTAGTTCTGGGCATTGGAGCCAACCGTTCATCTCGAAGTTTGTGAGGGCATTTAATCTCATCTTTATAGGGATATTCAGGCAGAAAACTCTTAGGGATTTGGATTCGTTTTAACGGATAACGAGCAATGAATTCTTTCGGGGCTTGTCTTGGGTCATGGGGTGCATTAAATGCGACATAAGCAAAAAATGGAGTCTTTTTTTGATGTTTTTTTGTTTCTTCAAAAAAGAACAAAGCGTCCTCTGCAATCACTTCGCTCCAGTGTTTCCCTCCTTTCCAAAAGCCTTCGAATTTTCTATCGTAGGGACTCCAAGGGTCAGGTTTGTTAGGAAGGGGGCGATTATATCCTTCTGGAGTTTGGTTGGGCATCCCTCCTCTAACATTGCGAACCACATCAAAACTTTCTTCCGCTTTTGCTCTCACGTGCCATTTGCCTGTCATGTAAGTTTTGTATCCAGCTTTCTTCATGTATTCAGACCACCAACGTCCTGCAATTCTCTCTTCCTCTGCTTTTATAGAAGCTTTCTCTGCTTCCCAGAGAAACCTTCCAGTATTCAGCATATGTCTACTTGCAACGCAGACAGCACCACTCCACGAACCCATATTGTAAGCTCGGGTAAAACTAGTTCCGGAACTCATCAGGCGATCGAGGTTTGGTGTATCAATGTCAGTAAGTCCGAGTTCGCGAATCGTTTCGTAACATTGATCATCTGCAAAGATGAAAAGAATATTTGGCTTCACAGGCTTTGCCAAAAGAAGGCAAACAGATGGTACGAAAGAAAAATACAACAAATTAATTAATCTCATAGAAATGAACCGTTTATAGTTTTTGCTGAAAAACAACGAAAATTTAAATCCTAACGAAGAAAGTTTATCGACTTGAGTTAAAATTACTTCCTACAGTCACTCATCACCCGAAGCCAAATTTCCCGAAGATCATGCATCCGCATGATAGTTTCTTCATGATAGTTTTTAATTTTCTTGGGGTTATGATGCGTGAAAAGACGATTAATTCTCATCGACTCATTAAGGGCTGAATGCGCTTTTTTGAAGTGACAAACTGCTAAGAGGAAATCTCCCAAATCTAGAGAGTTTGCTGCCATGATGCAGTGTTTCTCTGCATCGGCTAGACTCACACTAAATCCCCATGCCAATTCAACGGAATTATTTTCATTGTTCTTTCGCATCAACTGTTCCCATGATGCTCGCAAATAAGAAAAAAGTGCATTTGAGGTTATGTAAATGGGATGTCGATGGATCGTGTAGGGATCCATACTGTTGATTTCTTCCATCTCCATAGGTTTGACCATAGGCAGATCATTCTCATCAAAATCTATTTCATCAGCGGATGACCAATCGTCTCTTTGCCAACCCATTAGACTTGCTGCAGCATCGAGGCGATCATCTTGATGCTTAACTTGATTATATGAAGTAATAAATCGAGCAACCTCTTTATCCGAATTCCGAAGGAAAGCCTGCCAATCAGATTCATTCCATGCGAGGTCACCCCCATCATCCCAATCGCCTTCGTTGCTGCCTTCGAATTCGTACTGACTCATATAATAATCATAAAGTTGAAACAGATTCTATGAACTTGCAAATGTTTTCATGCCCCGATCTTGAAAGGTCAAATTATTTATGTGAAAACTTATTTCGAAATTAAAAAAAATGAGGAAAAAAATTAATTACAAGGGCAGGGTACAAGGAGTCGGTTTTAGATGGAATACTGAAAAGGCAGTACAAAGTTTAAATGTGACCGGTTATGTAAAAAATCTGCCTAATGGTTCAGTCGAGTTGTTACTGGAAGGAAATAGCGGAGAGGTATTGAAAGCAGAGAAGGCAATAGAGGAAAGAATGCGAGGGTATTGGACAGAAAAAGAAAGTTATGAATTGCCGGGTGATGATCATTGGCAAGAATTTAAAATCCACTATTGAGGTATGCACCTCCTTAAACTGAGGAGGGCCATGGCTGTACCATATTGTTGGTGGTAATCGTAAAATGGAAAGTCCCACCAAGAGCCGTCTTTTTCCTGTAATGGTACTAGAATCTTTGCCAACGACCTTTGGTACTTAGGCTGGTCTTTCGGAGAGAGGTTTTCCACGCAAAAAGCAGCATAAAGATGTCCATAGTAAAAGAAATATCCAGCCACAGCGAACCATGATTCGTGAGGAACGGGTCTTTTGCGCGCAACATCGAGCCATCCATTTCGCTTGATAAGTCTATCGAGGCAAAGTTTATGAATATCATCCGTGACTGATTCCTCGCCCCAAATCTGCAAAGCATAATTACATGCATGGGATCTGCCCAGGCTACCAGCGGGTCGATTGATCCCTGACCTTGGTCTATACTTTAAGTATTCCCCATACAGATAGCTGTGATCAGGGAGTCTTTGCCGTTTGATCGCACTTAACGCCCGGGAGACCAACTTATCAGGTACCTCTACCCCTGAGGATTGTGCATCTTTCAGAGCAACCAATCCGGTTGCATTTACAAATGAAATGGAGGAACCGGATGGCTGTTTCGTCTGGGCATTGAAATCATAGTACCCCCAACCACCATCAATCGATTCGTAGGTTTGAAGCATTTTGATTTGCTGAACCATTACTTCTCTAATCTTCTCCTTATATTGTTTACTGGAAGATAATTCGTGCATGCGGTGAAGTGCCTGCAACCCATAAGAATGAGACCAGACATTGTAGAGTGCCATCGGACTGGCTCTTCTTAATTGGGGTAATTTATCGAGAAGATATTTTTCGGCTTTCTTAATACATTTAGAATAATTTTTGTCACTGTCTTTGATTTCGAGTAAGGCAGAAAGCGAAAGTGCGGTTACTGCCAGGCGAAATGCCCTATGGGAACCGGGGACAGGGGCGAAAATATTTAGGCCTTTGGTTTGCCGTGCTGAACCCCAAGAACCGTCTGGGTTTTGTCTTTCTAAAAGAAAATTACAGCCTTTATCCAAGCTGCCTTGAATCTCGGAAGGAGAAAAATTTAGGCGGGAAGATTGAGCACTCTTGTTGCTGTCAGAGCCATGTAAGGCAGCAAAAGGAAATGAGACTAAAATAAATCCTGCAAAGTGCAGAAAGAGAAAAAATCTTCTTTGGCGAAAATGTTTTAAAGGGTTCAACTTTCTGGTTTGTCCTTGAGAACCTTCATACTCATTCGAATTCCTGAAAGGATCTCCACGGCATCTCCAGATTTTTTACCAATTTCAATTGTTTTCTTTTGATGCTTTCCTGTTTTGTTAAGGAAGTAAATATATTTAGAATCTGGATCATCGCTCTCGGAATGAATGACAGAGGAGGGGAGTGTAATCGCCTCTTTACGATAATAGGTTACACATTCTAGAGAGCATGCTGAACCTGGCACTGGAGGAAGAAACCCTTTGGGGATTATAATATCAGCCGTCAGGTCATAAATTCCTGGTTGTACGGGAGTTTTACTAATAGATTTGATTGAGCTTTGTATTTTACTTTCATCTGCTGATGTCAGTGTAAGTTTAGCTTCGTTCCCAATTTTAACTTGGTGGAAGTTTTTTTCAGGGAGATTGAGCCTAGCACGAATCCTTTTGCTTGGAGAAATGGTGACAAAATCTTCATTTGGCTTTAGAATACCACCCTTTCTAAGTTTTGATTTGAGTGAGTTGGTGCCGCTCCACTTCCCGCGGTCAAATGTTCCCCAAAATAGAATACCGTGCACAGGACTTTTAATTGGGTGCATGGCTTTAAGGTCTTTTTCTATTTTCGATTTTTTGGTGGCAAATTGTTTTCTCTCTTCCGTCATTTTCCTTCCCTCTAACTTTTTTCTATTCAGTTCAGCAGGTTTTATTTTTCGGAGTGTTTGCAGAGATAACTTTTCCCGATCAAAATTTGAGTCTGTTGCTTGTTTTCCTCGGGGAAGTTGGAACTTTNAGGCCTCTTNGTTTCTNATTTTAGCTGCTTCATAGGAGAATTTTGCTCGTTCGTATNGATACTGAGCTCGTTGCAGAATGATTTCTTCCGTCTCCTCGGTAAGATCGTCAGCCTCGTACATTTTCTTAAGCTGGTTCAACTCTTCCGCAGCGTAGGCCAGGTATTGCTCTGATGACTTTAAAGTCATGGCAGCAGATTTCTTATCGAAAGGAAGGTAGATACTATTGTATCGATTATAGTCTTCTTTCACATACTTTTCGAAGCGATCCATTTCTTCTTTTTCTAATGGAGCGAGTTCTTCGGCCAGTTTGATTTCTGCAAGTAGAATTTCTTTGTTAATATCTAGGATATTTAGGTCGTGAGAAAGGAATTGCAGGTGATTACGAATTTTTTCCATATCTAGCTCCAGGACCACTTCACCTTTTTTTATCTCCTTACCGTGAGTGGGAGGTGTGCTTACCCGCAGATCAGTCCAGTTGTGGGTATTAATTGAAATTGGGATTGCATCCGGATCTTCAATNAAGCCATTCAGCGTGATTGTATTTCGAATGGTCTTTTTGNTTGGGNAAATTGTATGAGGCTCTTCTTTTCCTGAGTTGTTCCTTACGGAGAGATCCTCTTGAGCTGAATTTTCATTTTGGAGAGTTTTAGCTTTTTTAGACGAATTTGATTCCGCGAAAGCGAATGAAATCCCTAAATTTAAAATCCACAAATAGCTAAGGGAGAGGGATATTTTTTTGTTCATAAGTGTATATTATCTGATTAATAAATATANGGTAGCAAGACTAAAGAAATTGTTATCTTCTATCATTCACGACTATCATTTGGGGATGTTTACAAAAAAAAAGTGACCCGAGTGGGTCACTTTAAAATTCTGTATGATTGAGTTAGTCGATTTGATCGATTTCAAGAGGGAATTTTAACTGTCCCCCATTGCGGGCTATCATGCGAAGAAGGGCTTTTGTCCCTTTTTCAACTAAGAACTCAGGTTCAACTCCCAATTTTAGAGCCGTCTCCTCTAAGCCCTCAACTGGAACTGGCAGAGCGTTTTTCGTAATCATTGATTGCTGAANCGTATTTGCTTCTTCATCAGATATTCTGGATGCGGTTGTTTCTTCTTCGATTTCGATTCGGCTAGTTGGAGTAGTCATGGTCTGGGTTGTTGTTGAAATTTCTTTACTTGCAGTTTCATTCGACGAAGTTTGGTCTGGATCCAAAATATTGGGTAATTCTTCTTTGGGAAGTGTTGCAGAACTCAACACTTCGTCTTCCATAAATTCTTCACCATGAGAACGATTAAGTTTTCTGCCTAGCTCTTCAAGGTATTGCTCCTGTTCGAGACTGGCTAACCTTTCCTGAGCAATTTCGAGTTTCTCGTTAACCGCAGAAATATCTTCCTCCAAGCTATGNACAGGTGTATCAACAAGTTCNGAAGAAACTTTNAATCCATCTTCTAATGCAGAGATTCGTTGATCTAANGCNTCCTTTTGNGCATTNACNTCNNNNATTAANGAACCAGTNTCTTCCCTTTTGAGGGCAATCTTAAGTTTACCATCCAATTCTTCTTTCTGTTTGGACAATTCTTCAATTGCCCATTGAAGAGATTTTACTTTTTCAACTTCAGGACTCATGTCTAAATAAACTAATTATTTTTGTGAATAAATAAAGCGAAAAGAAGGAATTCACCTCAGAATGGATTCGATAATCCGATTTGATGAATGCGCATCTTGGTAAGTGTGAAAACGATTGGAAACTAGTTTTCTCTGCTCTGCAAAAGAATCCTCACAATTAAGTGATTGAAGCACTGCATCATGCATTTCTTCTTGTGTTTTCACTTTAATACCTGGAGCATTTTCTTCATAGTCATAGAAAAAACCGTCCATGTTNCTGCTATATTCCTCAAAATCGTAGTTGTAATAAACGATTGGTCTGTCCAATAAGAGAAAATCAAAGTAAATGGATGAGTAGTCCGTAACCAGTAAGTCTGTATACTTGAGGNTAGGGTAGATATCTCCTTGAGTGCTGTGGAAGTAAACATTTGTAAATCCCTTTGGAGAATCGAAGTCTTTTTGAAACTGCATGACAAATGGATGAAGTTTCAAAATAAAGATGATACTATTTTTAACGCAGAATGTATCTAGATCTTCGAGGTTAAGGGGCAACAGCGGCGTGGTGGCTTGCCCGATTGA
>PATX01000001.1 GCA_002713685.1 Opitutia bacterium
GTTCCCGAGGATGCTGCACCGACCATTCCACCACTGGATGTGCCTCCACCACCTCCTGCACCCACTTTTAATCCTTTTGAAAATGATCCACTTCCACAATCTTCCGATAGCACTCCCCAGGTTCCCGAGGATGCTGCACCGACCATTCTACCACTGGATGTGCCTCCACCACTTCCTGCACCCACATTTGATCCTTTTGAAAATGATCCGTCGCCGTCATCTGAACAAAAGCTCTCCAATGGCACCCTTAAGCAAAATAGCAATCCTTTCGAATCAGTAAAATCTGAAAATAATCAGTCATCTGTTCCATTGGAAAATATTTTTAATTCTCCTCCGGAATCTGCAACGGACGATAATTTTAATCCATTCGATCTTCCTGCAGATAACTAAAGCAATGGCCACATTTAAAATTCAAATTTTAAAGTGGCAGCCCGGCAGGGACTCGAACCCCGACTGAAGGTACCAAAAACCTCTGTGCTACCATTACACCACCAGGCTACGAATCCTAGTATGAAAAAGAGACCGATAAAGTCAAGTGAGTTGGGTCTCCTCAATCATTAATGAATCAAACTAAATACAAACGAATCATTCTTAAAATCAGTGGTGAAATTCTTGGAAGTCGAGAAGAGGGCGAACCCATTCATGCAAAGTCTTTAGAAAACATCTGTGCAGAAATTAAAGCCGTCGCGGATATGGGAGTTGAAATAGGGTTAGTCGTAGGTGGAGGAAATATCTTTCGGGGATTACAGGGTAGCGATAAGGGTATTGATCGGACTACCGGGGACTCCATGGGCATGCTCGCAACGGTTATTAATGGTTTGGCACTCATGGACCGCCTTGAAAAAATTGGCGCTGTGGTTCGTGTGCAAAGTGCGATCCCCATGGATAAACTGGCCGAGCCTTACATTCAAAGGCGGGCTATTCGTCACTTGGAACGAGGCCGAATTGTAATTTTTGTCTCGGGCACCGGGAATCCATATTTTTCCACTGATACAACGGCTGCTTTACGGGCGAGCGAAATATCGGCAGAAGTCATCTTGAAAGCCACTAAAGTCGATGGGATTTACGACAAGGATCCGCACAAATTCGATGACGCAGAAAAGTTTGAGTCATTAACTTACATGGACTGTCTTGAAAAACGATTATCTGTAATGGATTCGACTGCTTTTTCATTATGTATGGACAATCGTATGCCTATTTTAGTTTTTGATTTGCAACAGAAACAATCCATTCGCCAGGCGGTCTGTGGAGAAACTATTGGAACAATTGTTTCATAACTCACCAGCCTGACCATCATCCCGTTTAACCAAACCACTTAATTACAATAATTATCATGGAAACTGAAGAAATCTTCTCCATCATGAAGCAGGACATGAAAAAGTCCGTGGAGCATGTCACCAATGAATTTAATACCTTACATACAGGTAAAGCGAACACTTCAATGGTCGAAAGCGTGACGGTTGATGTTTACGGCTCGAATATGAAACTTAGGGATGTGGCGGCGATCACCACCCCTGATGCGAGAACCATTCAGATTCAACCCTGGGATAAGTCAACTAGTGCTCCGATTGAAAAGGCTTTAATTGAAGCGAAGCTTGGAATTAGCCCCGTTGTAACAGGAGAACTTATCAGACTTCCCATCCCGGAATTGAGCGGAGAGAGGCGCGAAGAATTATGCAAAATGGCACAGGGCTTTGCCGAACAAGGCAAAATCGGAATTAGAGCCTCTCGTAAAGATGCAATGGATGCCCTCAAGGATGCGCAAAAAGACGGTCTTCCCGAAGACGACTTCAAAAGGGCAGAGAAGGATGTGCAAAAAGAAACTGACGATTCAGTAGAGCAGATCAACCAAGCGTTATCCGCCAAAGAAAAGGATCTTCGTCAAGTTTAGATCAGTCCTCTCGTTTTTGAGGATTTATTTTACAAACCGGTTGTGATTTTGCATGAATTCTCGAATCATTGTTTTAAAACTTGGAACCGGAATTCTTTCTGCGGGATCAGGAAGAATTCATCAAGAAAGATTAAATGCGATTGCTGAGGGAATCCAAATCCTCCGCGAAAAAGAGGATACCCAAACCATTATTGTGAGTTCAGGAGCAGTTGGGCTGGGAATGGGAAAACTTGGATTAAGCGAAAGGCCCACCGAGTTGTCAGACCTCAGGGCATGTGCGGCCATCGGCCAATGCTGCCTGATGAATGCCTGGACAAACGCTTTTGAACGAGTCGGATTTTTGCCTGGCCAAGTTCTTCTTACAAGAGAGGATTTTGACGATAATCTACGATCCCAAAAGGTTAAAGAAACTTTAAATAGCTTATCCCGCAATCAAATCATTCCTGTGGTGAATGAAAATGACTCGGTAAGTGATGAGGAGATCAAGTTTGGTGACAACGATGTTTTGTCTGCCCTCCTCTCATCCCTAACTAATGCCCAATTGCTAGTAATTCTTTCAACCGCCAAAGGTTTGATGACACACCCTACCGAAGGCGAACTTATACCATTTGTTGCAGAGATCACCCCAGCCATAGAAGAAATGGCTAAGGGCACCACCAGTGTGACCGCAGTCGGTGGAATGAGCACAAAAATAGAAGCAGCTAAAATTGCCACTAAATCAGGTTGTGCGGTTTTTATTGGTAGCGGTGAAAGCAAAACCGATTTGTCATCCATAATCGCAAATGATGCAGAAGGGACTTTTTTTCCCCCGCATGGATTGGACTTGAACCAGCGAAAAAAATGGCTGGCTTTTTTCCCGAAGCCCAAAGGCAACATTCACATCGATGACGGGGCTTCGGTTGCGATCCTGGATAACGGTGGAAGCCTACTTGCCAGCGGCATTACGCGAATAGATGGTTCCTTCAAAAAGGCAGATGTTGTTTCTTTAATCAACTTACAAAGTGAAACAATTGCAAGGGGCGTGTCTAGGTTTGATTCCGACGAACTTCACTCAATCAAAGGAATGAATAACCAAGAAATTTTTGAAAAATTTCCCGGGAAGACAAAGGCTGAAGTAATTCACCGCGATCATCTCGCTCCCCATCTTTAGGATGTGAATTGAATACGCTTGAACGGAAGGATTAATTTCGCGAAAGCTAGTTCCGTGTACGATTATGAAGATGATGAAGACGACGTGTTTGGGCCTCCCCCATCGGTTTCCCCAAATAGCCAATCGGCAATTGATTTCACCAAAGAACTCAATGCCGATCAATTGGCTGCGGTAACTGCAGAAGACGGGCCCGCCTTGGTATTGGCCGGTGCAGGTTCCGGAAAAACAAGGACGCTAACCTACCGAGTGGCCTATCTTTTACAAAATGGAGTGAGCCCCGAAGCAATTCTCCTTCTTACCTTTACCAACAAAGCATCCAAGCAGATGCTTGAAAGGGTTGAAGAACTTACCGGTATTGGAGCACACCGTTTTCTTGGCGGTACTTTTCACCATGTTGGTGGTCAAGTTTTAAGGTTATTTGGTGACAGCATAGGCTTAGCAAAAAGTTTTACCATTCTCGACGATGGAGATTCTGACTCCCTTCTCAATGAAGTAATCCGCGATCTGGATCCTGATTTTTTCAAATCAAAAGAAAATCCCAAGGCAAAACCAATCAAGGGGTTGATTAGCTTTGCGAGGAATATTGATGCCTCGTTCGAAGAGGTCGCCAAAGGACGCTATCCGGGTAACTCTGAACTCTGTGCCAAGATTCAATCTTTTGCCAAGGTTTACCAGCAGACCAAACTCGAACGAGGACTCGCTGATTATGATGACCTGCTGGTTTACTGGCTTGAAGTATTGGAAAATAATAAAGATGCCGCTGAATATTACCAAAATCGGTTCTCTTATGTTTTAGTTGATGAGTATCAGGACGTGAATTCACTGCAGGCCCGCATTGTCGATAAGATTGCAGCCAATCATCAGGTTATGGCCGTAGGAGACGACGCCCAGTGTATCTACACCTGGCGAGGAGCCGACCTCGATCAAATTATGAGTTTCCCGGACCGGCATCCTGGCACCAAGATTTTCAAAATTGAGACAAATTATCGGAGTTCTCCGGAAATTCTCGAGCTGGCAAACGGAATTCTTGAGAGTCGTGCGGTGGAGACAAGTTACTCCAAGGAACTCAAACCATCTCGTCCACATCAGGACCTACCCGTCTTGGTTCCGACGATGGATACCTATCAACAGGCTGACTTTATACTTTCCAAGGTCGAGCAGCTTTATGACCAAGGTGTCGATTACGATCAAATCGCTATTTTATACCGTGCCCATTTTCATGCGATGGAGTTACAAATCGAACTTTCCCGCCGAGGCATGCCTTTTGTGATTACGAGCGGACTGCGATTCTTCGAACAAGCACATGTTAAAGACCTGGTCGCTCAATTAAGATTCGTGATCAACCCCAAGGACCGAACCGCGTTTTACCGTTTCATCTGCCTCCTTCCTAAAATTGGAGAAAAAACAGCCGCTAAACTCCTCAAGCTCGTGGAGAAGCAGGCAGACAGTCTGCAAAAAAATATTTTTGATGTGTTTGCAGACCCAAGTATTTTTTCGAAAGTGCCTGCTGATGCAAAAGACGACTGGCTATCTGTCGCAGAAACCCTCCAAAACATTCATGTTCTCTCACAAAGTGCCACCCCTGCACAAGTGGTGGAAGGAGCCATATGTGGATGGTATCAGGATTATTTAAGAAGAACCTATGAAAATTGGCCCCGGAGGGAAGAAGACCTTGAAAGCTTGGTTGATTTTGCAACGAAACATCAGAATTTAGCAGAAATGCTCTCGCAGCTTGTTCTTTTAAGTTCCGAGTCTGGTGACCGGGTTGTCCGTGAAGGCGAGAAGTGCCTGCGCCTCTCTACGATCCATCAATCAAAGGGTCTTGAATACCCGCATGTATTCATTATCGGATTAGCTGATGGACTTTTTCCCGGGAAACGGGCCATTGATGGAGAAAGCGATTTGGAAGAAGAACGCAGACTTTTCTATGTTGCGACCACCCGGGCTGAAAAATCACTTCATATGATTTACCCCATGCTTTCTTCCCAAAAAGGCACTCCTGTACGCCTGATGCAAAGTCGTTTTCTCAAAGAACTTCCCGAAACCAAATACGAGCGCTTAAATACGCATACATCTTTCGGCCGAGGCTCATCAAGGTCTCCTGGCTGGAACCAGTACGGTTCCGGCGGTGGATATGGCGGTGGATATGGGCGACGCTCTTACTAGCTAGCAAGAGCAACTTCCATGGCCCGCCAGGCAAGAAGGGCGCAATCGTGTCTTTCCGGGAATCTCTTGAGCGATTCATAAACACAAAGCTCACCCGGCAAGTCTGCTATTTTATCACCCTCAAGAAGGTTAATCAATTGCTGTCTAATATTCTCGGCGGTACTGCGTGTGAGTCCAACAATCTCACAAGAAAGAATGGACGCCACGGCAATCGCCAGAGCGGAACCCTGGATAGTTAAGGCTAGTTCCTTGATCTGATTATCTTCCACCCTAAGTTGTATACTACAGGTATTTCCAGTTTTAGAGCTTTGAAATGTTCCCTCATGAGTGAGGGTTGCGAGTTGATTATCAAATTTTGGATTCCTTGCATGTTCCTCCAAAATTTCTCGATGCAGAGGATCTTCCTTCACCCTAAAAACTATTTTTCCACATCATTGATTCCACGGGTTTCGGCGTTCGCTGATTATATTTCGCAGATGACTTCGAGGCATAATCTACCTCAACCTCACCATCCACCTTGAAATAAATCAACTGTCCAATGGGCATACCCGCGTAAACTCTTACCGGTTGGGATACTGAGATCTCAAGAGTCCAATGATTACAAAACCCGACATCTCCCTTGCCGGCTGTGGCATGGATATCAATACCTAGCCTTCCGACACTCGATTTGCCTTCGAGAAAAGGAACATACTTGCGAGTTTCAGTATACTCTTCAGTGGAACCAAGATAAGTCTTTCCAGGATTTAGAACGATACCTTCCTGCGGGATCTCAAAGTGCTCCACTTCGTTATGTTTTTTTGCGTCTATGATTTCGTCGGTGTAACAAGCCAAAAACTTGGACAAATGAACATCATAACTGTTGGTCCCAAGGCAGTCACGATCATAGGGATCAATCACTATGTCATGCGTGGTAATAGCTTCCAAAATAGAACGGTCTGATAAAATCATAGATGGTAAGCTTTAAATTTACCAACAAAGGATGGCAATTTCCCTTTTAATAGATGCAAAAAAAAGCCTCTCATTTTACATGAGAGGCTTTTTATAATCTTTAAAGTTTACCGATTTAGGCAAAAGGTCTGTACACTCCGGGTGCAGGTACAGGGTATTCTCCATGTTCATCAGGTACCACGGGTGGTGTGGAACTGAAAGTATAGTCATCAATACCTGGCGCGTAATCCCGCCCTTTTTTCATAAGTTCGTCCGCAGTGATTTCCTTGCCGGAGTAGCAGGCTTCTCTTCCCAGGACTGCTGTGAATGTACTCATAGCACCATAATCTGCTTCGTTGTAGTACTCTCCTTTGTGGAGTGCTTCCACCAGATCTTTTTGCTCCTGGTAATGCCCTCCCCCAGCACCCGTACAACGGATTGGATCACCTTCAAATGGATAAATTCCCCGAGCAACATCACAGGTTCCTTTGGATCCATGAACGGATTCGGATACATTGCTCCAGCCGCCCTTCAAATGACGGCCTTGGCTATACATCTTGGTTCCATCCTCAAAGGTATATTCGACGAAAGTGTGGTCAAAAATCTGGGAAAGTTTACGGTCTCCTCCCATACGCATCTCGCTGCCACCCATTCCATTGGCTTTCACAGGGTACATTCCTTTGATCCAACAACCTATGTCGAGGTTATGAATGTGCTGTTCACAAATTTGATCTCCAGATGCCCAAGTGAAGTGGTACCAGTTATTTACCTGATATTCCATTTCTGTCATGCCCTCCTGCTTACCCCGGTGCCAGATACCGCCACCGTTCCAATAAACACGAAGCAGATTGATGTCACCAATCACACCATCCTGGAGTTGCTTTATGCAATTGATATAGCGTTCCTCGTGCCTTCTCTGTAAGCCAATCCCCACATTTAAACCTTTTTCTTTGGCCTTCTTGGAAGCTTCAAGAACACGACGCACACCCGCCACATCACTGGCAACAGGCTTCTCCATAAAAACTTTCTTACCCTGATTAATCGCGTATTCAAACTGCTGAGGTTTAAACCCTGGAGGGGTCGCAATAACCACCATATCTACATCTTCATTGATTGCCTGTTTGTACCCATCGATACCTCCAAAGATTTTTCCCTCTACATCAATACGGTCTTCTCCGTATTTCTTCTTAAAGCCATCTATCTTTCGTGTGGCTTTTTCAGGAAATGCATCAGCCACGGCAACNAGCTTTGTGTTNCAACGGATTCCTTTTTCTTTTTCCAGATCTTTAGGGGCATCAAGAATCTGAGTAACGGCTCCGGAACCTCTTCCGCCCAAGCCAATGGCTGCCACACGAATAGTATCACTCTTAAGGTCTTCTCCACGAGCGACATAAGGGAAGCTGGCTGCTGCACCGGCAAGTGCCGAAGTTCCTATAAATTTTCTACGGGTTACGATTTCTTTTTCGATCATAGTTTTTAATTTTATTAGTTAATGCAATAGATAGGTTAAGCTATTTCTTGAGAGGAAGNCTTGCAGATGGTCCAAGAAGATCACCTAATGACCATTGTATCCCGTCGAGAAAATGTTGCAACATAAAGGGTGTCCACCAAGTCGCTTTATTATGACCAAAATTGGAGTAAAAAACCCGTCCTTTTCCATATGACTTAACCCATGACACAGGATAATCATTTGTTTTCGAATTTCCTTTTTTCCCGGATTTTACTGCGTCCAAGCCAATTAGTACGCGTAGCTTAGAGCGATCGTAGGATTTGTACTGATAAATTTCATCGGAAAAAGTGAACTCCTTTTCCTTAAAAGCGGCATTCACCGGATGCTTTAGGTCTTCGATGGAAAAAGGCCAGGTTCCACCGGCATTCCATGGGTGACCAGCAAAGCATCCGCCAATCATATCCGTGTATTCCTGCCATTGTGGCATGCCACCATCGGACGCTGAATGAAATCCCACAAACGCCTTGCCGTTTTTAATGAAATCAAGAATCGCTTTGCGCTGAGAATCTTCAGTGAAGGCTTTTTGTACATGCGTGCAGTTATTAAAAATGATTAAGTCGTACTTGGACAACCCTTCTTCGGTGAATTCATCCGTTTTAACGGTAAAAGTTGCTTCAAATGCACCTGTCTCTTGGGCCATAATACGTAATGCTTTGGCACCCGTGGGGATCGATGAATGCTTGAAGCCACTTGCGTGCGAATATACTAATGCTTTGCGGATCTTGTCTGGTTGGACACTTGGTGGGGATGGCATAGCCTTTTTTATTTTGGTTTCTTCTTCGTCACCAAAGCAAACTGTTGAGACAGACCCNATAATAAGGGTTAATATTATTACATTTAGGGTTTTCATGAGGAACGAAAGACGAACAAGATAATTACTCCCTTGCAAGGAATATGTAAGCTATAATAACAAAATTTATTTTAGGTAAGACAGGGAAGCAAATCTAACTACAGGAGGGACATAGACCGAAAACCTCCATAACATGGGTGACCTTCGTGAAACCGTGACCCATGGCAAGATCCTCTAGCTCATTTCCCATACAAATATCAACACGCTCGGCATGCCCGCAGTTCCTGCAGGTCAAATGATGGTGATGCCCTCCCTCATGTCCATGTCCCAGGCAATAAACCCTCGTTCCATTCTCACGAACCCCAAGTTCAACTATGCCCGCCTTTTCAAATTGTTCCAAACAACGATATATGGTTACCAGATCGCACTTACCTTTAGTCAATCCGGCAAAACACTCATCTGCAGACATAGGTGATTCTGCTTTGGCCAGTACACCCAAAATTGCTTTCCTTTGCTCCGTAATCCGGAACCCCTCTTTGCGTAAAAGAGTAATTGCTTGCTCTACCAACTTGGACATTACCTTCATCCAATAAAGTCGCCAAGGGAGATCAACAATATTTGAAAGAAGAATTCATTAAGATTTTCCCATTGATTCGATCCCGCTGAACAACAAGCTCACATTAATGAGATTAACTTTATTTTCACTCACCATCTATGCCTTTATCTGTAAAGCCCTCTATGCAGAAACAAGCGAATTAAATCTGAAATCTTACCAAGCACATGAATGGCAAGATACTGAGTCCAAAAGTTTTCTTTATCGGACTGCATCCCCAGAAAAGATGAAAAAAGAAAAGACCTACCCCTTGTTGGTTTTCTTTCACGGAGCCGGTGGACGCGGCTCAGACAACAGGGGACAGCTTCTGGATGCCGGGGGACTTCAAGCCTTTGAAAAAGCGGGCCTGCGAACAACCCTTCAATCGCATATTTTTGCAGGACAGGTGCCCAAAGGTGAAAGGTGGGTCGATGTACACTGGTCTCTCCTCGGCCATAAAATGCCCAAAATATCCGATTCTATGCGAATGGCTTTCGAGGCTGTTGATGCATATATTGAATACCCTGAAAATCAGGTTGATTCAAAAAGAATATATGTAATGGGCCTATCCATGGGTGGCTACGGTACCTGGGATGCAATTCAAAGAAGGCCCAATTTCTTCGCTGCCGCTGTTCCGATTTGTGGCGGAGGTGATACATCGCTTGCTCCTAGTCTTACAAAACTACCCATATGGGCATGGCATGGGGATCAGGACAGAGTGATCAAGCCTTCGCGGTCGAGAGATATGATCGATGCGATTAAGAAAATTGGAGGGACTCCCAAATATTCTGATATTAAAGGAAGAGGACATAATTCATGGGTGGATTGCTGGAAATCCCAAGAAATGTGGACCTGGCTCTATTCACAAAAAAAATAAAAGTTTGTGATTTCGGTTTTTTAAACCGTCAATGTTATTGAAGAAAGTTCATTAGGGGTAAAAATGGCAAATTTTAGCCCTATCGTAACTTAGGGAATGAAAATGTTACATTTCACTAAAAATATTTATTTCATTTGTTTTAATTTTTGGATTTCTCTCCTCCTCTCAGAACCAAAAAATAAGCCTAATATCGTTCTTTTTATGGCAGACGACATGGGGATTGGAGATACCAGTGCTTATCTGGGTGTATCGTTAATTAAGAACTCAATACCAATTTCAAAAACTCTGAAGACTCCAAATATCGAAAAGTTTTCAAAACAAGGAATTACTTTTACAGACGCACATGCACCTGCCTCCATGTGCAGTTCCACCCGATACTCCCTCCTAACAGGTCGACTCTCTCATCGATCCTATCTCAAAAAACAAGGCTGGCTTCCGCATGGACCAAATCGTCCGATGATTCAAAGATCATTGACCACCCTCCCTGAAATGCTCAAGCGGAATGGATACCATACCGGAGCTATTGGAAAATACCATGTGGGTATGGATTTCGATGATGGACAAGGTCAGCCAGCCGATGAATTTGACTACAAAGATGTCGATTTCACCAAGCCGTTACTTGACGGGCCAACTCATCATGGATTTAACGAATTCTTTGGCGTTCCTGGAAATACCGAGGATTCCTTGGATACGGAACCAAGAATATATATCCGTAACGATAAGTGGACCTTCACGGACCGTCCGAAAATGCATTGGACGGGAATGACGCACAGAGTCGGTCAAATTCTAAGCGGACCTAATTGGGACCTATCCCAACTCGGCCCTGATTTCCTTAAAGAAGGACTTCAGTTCATTCAATCAGCATCCCGGAAACAAAAGCCGTTCTTTTTATATTATGTTCCCGCCGCAAATCATTTCCAGAGAAACCAAAGCGGGGATTATGCAGTACCTAAATTTTTGGATGGAAAGCCTGTTAAGGGAACTAGCAGGTATACCGATGGAATCAAAGGAACCGAGCGTGAAGACATGGTAATTGAAAATGACATAGCTTTTGGTTCATTACTAAAAATGCTCGAAGAAACAGACGACCCGAGGAATCCCGGTCACAAACTTATCGACAACACCTTAATCATTTTCACCAGCGACAACGGACCTAATGTGGGGGATAACGAAGGAACAAACCAGGAGAGCGGAGGGCTTAGAGGAAAAAAAGCTAAAATTTGGGAAGGTGGTCATCGGGTTCCTTTTATTCTTTTCAGAAAACAGCATTTCGAGGGTGGAACTATAAATAGAAGCCTATTTTCCCTAACCGACCTCTTTGCAACCATTGCTAACATAGTCGACGACACTTTAAAGCCTTCTGAGGCACAGGATAGTTTAGATTCTCTTACCTACTGGCAAAATCCTACTATGGAGGACTCACGACCCCGTTATTTTTTCTGTCATTTGGGGCCTCCTTATGAAAACGATGCAATCGCCATTAGGCAGAGATCAGAAAAGGTAATCATCAAGGGTGGACTTGCACGACCCTGGACAGAAAGAGGATCTTCAGGTTCATCAATTGCATCTGTTGTTTACGATCTTAAGAACGACCCGTTTGAGAAACTTAATTTTTCAAAAACCAGCATTTCTAGTGATTCAATAGTTAACCGACTCCTCCGAATCAACAATCAAGGCTACTCTCGGAATCTTATTCACCCAAAAAGTAAAAACTTAATTTTAGATGATGGGTGGCATAACTTAAGAAACGACATAACGGGATCGGTCGGCTTTCAATTTAAGATCAAAGAAGATCAAAAGGTAACCCATCTCGGTATGTGGGACGATCACGACCGCGAAACTCCAGTACGCGATGCGAGGGGAGTTCCTGCCGAACAAAACTCAGATCAACCAAGCCGCTCTGGAAAAACACCAAGATCTATAAAGAGTGAACATGAAATCACGCTTTGGGAAATGACCCAAAATTTTACAAAAGGAATTAGCTCTGTTCAAATAAGCCAAGGTAAACAAGGCTCACTCGATGGAGAATTCAGGTATTTTGAACTGGAAACACCCATTCAGCTTTCAAATGATTTTCACTACATGTTAACATTGACTACCCAAGCAGGGGATGGAGACCATTTTCATAACGATGTGGCATTTGACGGATTATCGCCTTTAGTCAATCCCCTGATTACCATTGTGCGAAGCGTGATGCTCAAGGAGAATAATCCGAATCAAATTTTTCCCATACCATCCTTTGCCGACCTCCACCCAGATTATTCACTTTATAGATTACCTGTCGGACCAACTTTACGATTTCAGTAAGCCTCGCCCATAAATAATTTTTTATATATCAATTAAAGTTGATATATAAAATTTAAGCAATAATCATCATACTATGAAAATATTACCATCTGTTATTCTACTTCTTTTAGGGTGCACACCTTCTCTTGACCTGAGTTCGGCAATTAAGCCGGTTCCCTTTCACAAAGTAGAAATGACAAGCGATTTTTGGAGACCCCGTTTAATAACCCAAAGGAAAGTACTTGTTCCCTTTGCCTTTGAAAAAACTGAGCCAGGGGTTGCCCACCTCCAGGCAGCCGCCGATTTCTTGGCAGGGAAGGAAGTTCCAGATCATCGTCCCCATCGGTTTATTGATTCTGATTTATATAAAGTAATGGAAGGTGCTGCCTACCTAGCACAACTACAAGATGACCCCGAGCTTGAAGCTCAATTTGACCAAATCGTAGAAGTTATCGCTGCTGCACAGGAACCTGATGGATACCTCTACCCTTCTCACACCACCAAGGTTGGCTCAGATAAAAACATGATGGGAAACAAGCCCTACACCTTTATCGTGCATAGCCACGAGCTTTATAATATGGGCCATCTCTATGAAGCAGCCATTGCCTACTATTTGGCTACAGGCAAAGATAAGCTACTCAAAGTTGCAGAGAAAAATGCCGCGCATGTAAATAAAGTATTTTTCAAGGGTGATCCAAAATACAACGGAGGTAAGCCCATACGTCAGGCACCCGGGCATCAGGAAATGGAATTGGCTCTGGTGAAACTATACCAGGTTACCGGAAAAGAATTGTACCTTAATATGGCAGAGAAGTTTCTTGAAATCCGAGGAAAAACCTATGTCCCCAACGGCGAGGGCGTGATGTCCCCGACTTATGCACAACAACATAAAGCGGTTGAAAATCAGTCTGAAGCTGTAGGTCATGCCGTACGGGCAACTTATTTATACTCAGCAATGGCCGATATAGCAGGATTGAAACAAAAAAACTCATACACCAAAGCATTACATCGAATTTGGGCCGATATAACAGATACTCGAATGCACATCACAGGAGGTCTGGGGGCGGTTCATGGTATTGAAGGTTTCGGACCACAGTTCCTTCTTCCAAACGCCGATGCATTCAATGAGACCTGTGCTGCCGTAGGTAATGTTCTCTTTAATTTTAGAATGTTTCTTGCCCATAAAGATGCAAAGTATCTGGATGTTGCTGAAGTTTCACTACTCAACAATGTTTTGGCAGCGGTTAATCTGGAAGGTAACAAATTCTTTTATGTAAATCCACTTGAAGCGGATGGAAAGTATCCGTTTAACCATGGTACCATGGGACGAGCCCCATGGTTTGGAACCGCTTGTTGTCCAAGCAACATGGCTCGATTGCTCCCTCAGGTTCAGGGCATGACTTACGCACATGATGATAAAAATCTTTATCTCGCCATGTATGCCGAAACCTCAACTGAACTGGACATTGGAGGAACCAAGCTTGCGATTTCTCAAACCACTGAATACCCCAACGATGGAAAAATTGAAGTTTCCCTTAATCCGCAAAAAAACGCTTCCTTCAAACTCCACCTCAGGATTCCCACCTGGGCAGGAGATCAGTTTGTACCAGGAAAGCTCTATCACTACCAAAATAAGTCAACCCACATGTGGAAGCTTTCAGTCAACGGCAAAAAAGTCTCAACCCGGACTGAGCGTGGGTTTGCAACCATAGACCGTCAGTGGAAAAAAGGGGACAAAGTTGTACTCGAATTACCTATGCTCCTGCGCCTAAATCACTGTGACAAACGGGTGGAAGAAAACAAACAACGCGTGGCTTTTACCCGTGGACCATTTGTGCTATGTGCCGAAGAAGCAGATAATGGCGGGTCCACCCAACGCTTTTATCTTGAAGCAAAACCATCCGTTCAAAAAGTAAATTTATCAAAAGTCAGTCTTCCTGCAGGATCCTTCCTCAAGGCTTCCACGCAGTCAAATGCACTTACCCAATCAGGAAAAACCGAAAAAAGAAAACTTTCTCTCGTTCCTTATTATGCATGGAACAATCGTTCCCCCGGTTCAATGACCATTTGGTTTCCCACAACCCCAGAACTGGCCATTTTTGATCCCCATCAACTTCCCAAAGAAAGTATTTTTTCTGACATCAAAGCTTCTCATACTTCAGATCTCGATACCGTATCTGCGATAGGTGACGGCAAAGAACCAAGATGGTCCAGTGGCAAGGATGTTCCCCGCTGGACGAGTAGGCCCCAACTTGGAACCAGTCAGTGGGTCGAAGCTAAATTTTCTGAACCAAAGAAAATTCGCGATATTGGAGTGTACTGGATGCAAGACCAACAGAATGTTAAATTTCCAAAAGCATGGTCTCTTGACATTCGCAAAAATGGAAAGTGGCAACCGTTCGAACTCTATGTCACCGATCGATATGACAACAGGGCAAACCAATATAATGTGGTGCACCCGGCTTCTCCCCTAACCTGCGATGCTATTCGGGTTAACATGCAAGCACAGGAAAATGCGGCAGTTGGAATATTGGAAGTAAAAGTCGCATTTGAATAGGAATTTTCATTAATTCATTATGGAAAGATTCCTTATTTGTCTATTACTGTTTTGGCTCAATCCATCACGAGACACTGCAAATTCTGCACCGCAAAATAATGACTTTTGCAAGAGGCTCGAGCAATCCATTCAGGGTAAAAAGCACGGATTTCTAGCCGGCAATCTTACATATTATGTTGGTGGCTTTCATGCAAGTTGGAAGCCAATCGAGGATGAGACTATAGGGCTTACTCATCCTTTTTATCATGATCTAAGAAGTCGCGGAGTGGGTTTGGTTGAAAGTCAGATTGATGGAACGGAGCACACGGGTGTAGGGAATGACTATCGAGGGTGGGAATTCTATAAAGATACTCGCGTTCTGTATGGCAGTGTCCGTATCGGAGACAAAGTGCACAAGCATCCCGCACCTACAAAAATGATTTGGAGACCCGACAAAATGATTTGCGAATACCAAATTGAAGGAGTGAAAATCCGAGAAGAAAAATTTATCGGAGCCAATGACGCAGCTGCTTCCATCATCACATCTTCTGAACCCGTAATTCTTCAATTTACGGGGCACAGTTTTTATGTACGCCATAGTGTCTCTTCATCGGCCAAGATTAAGTATAATACAGACAGGAATGTTTTATTGATCAATGAAGGTGGTACCGTAACCTCTAAGCCCGATCCAGATGGGCCAGATCGAGTGGGCCCGTGCGTATACCAAGGCATGACGACCGCCCTGTCCTCTTCGAGAGACTTTTCCAAAACCCTTCTCTTAAGCACCGGGGATAAGGGTGAAAAAAAGTATTTTTTTGAAATTCCCTGCGATCAAAACGGAGTCACAGTGTCGTGGGCTATGCACGATAATGAAAATACCGCATTAAAGGGTGCTCAAGACATCATCAATAAGAATTCGCAGATGCTGCTCGATAAAACGACTGAAATGAATCAACTGCTCAGTGAGCAAATTCCGCAGTTTCGTTGCAGTGATCCAAAGCTTGAAGACATCTACTACTTTCTCTGGTCGATTTACCTGATGTACTACATCGATGTACAAAAGGGATGGGAAATGGAAAATCATACCCAGTCAGCAGTGAATAACTTCCTCGGTATTCACCGGTATGATGCCTGCTTTCAAATAAAAGTGGGGGCATGGGCTCGGGATAAGCCAAGGTTTGCCTACGGGAATGTTCTCACCTGGAAACATCTCGTAGAAAATAACCGCTTCCGTGAATTCCCAAACGGACAGATCCTGCTCTCCGACAACAAGGGCATAGGTTGGCACTCGGGTGCCTACGGTGGAGAGTTAGCCGAGCATG
>PATX01000006.1 GCA_002713685.1 Opitutia bacterium
TGAAAGTATTATTCTTGCCTCCTCTCCTACTATTAAGATTGATGACCTTCGTATCTATTCCCGGTCACTAACGGATGCTGAAATTAAGAATATTTGCGGAGATCTGGATGAAGACGGACTTACCGATATACGCGAAGCTGAACTGGGTACCGATCCAAATGTAGCTGACACCGATGGGGACGGCGATTCGGACAGTGCAGAAATAAGTGCCGGCACTTCTCCCACAGATCCAGCAGAAAATACTATGAGCAAATCTTTGAAAAGTGGTCTGCAAGTACACTTAAAGTTTGATGAGACCAATGGAACCATTGCTTACGATTCCTCAGGAAACAACAAACATTCAACACTTTATGGATTTGAAGCTAATCAAACAACTTTTGTTGAAGGGAAAATAGGTAATGCTATCAAATTTGACGGTACCAACGATTATGTGATGCTTCCCAATGCCCTTGGTATTAATTTCACATTTTCTTTTTGGATTAATACATCGTCGAATCTTGGAGATTCAAATTCTTCCAACTGGGATGGTCAGGTGGGACTTATAACTTCTAGCCTGAACCAGCATGCAATGATGCTCTCTCAAGGTAAATTTAGGATTTGGTCAGGTACATCTTCAGCTTGCAGAATGACCTCTAAAAATTTTGTAAATAACAGTTCATGGATACATTTAGCAGCTTCTCGAACACAAGCATATTCAGGAGGATCCCAAATAGGTAATTTTAAGATGTATTTAAATGGTTCATTAGATTCATCCAGTCAAAAGGATAACACAAGATTTTCAGACGGTGCTATACTACACATTGGTAAAACTCATAACGGATCGAATTACTTTGAAGGTCTAATGGATAATATCCACATCTACGATCGCATGCTTACGGACTCAGAAGTCCTGGCACTTTATTTATTAGGTTTGTAGTTTCTTATAAACTAAGGTTGGGTCTCGGGATAGCTACCCAAAATCCGATGGTATGGACAGGCATCCGAAACTTCATTCAATGCCTCGCGGATATCATCGTCCTCCGCATGACCAAGGAAATCGACAAAGAAGAAATAATCCCAGGTCTTCCGCCTACTCGGACGCGACTCGATCTTACATAGGTTGATCCCTCGTGAGGAAAATGGATTGAGGGAAGACTGCAACGCCCCCACCTGATCGGGCAGGGAAAGAACAAGACTCGTACGATAAGAAACACCCTCCCTTTTTCCGGAAGGGTTGCGACTGACCACCAAAAAGCGGGTGACATTGTCCTTACGATCCTGAATCCCACTATCGAGCATGGGTACGCCATGGGCTTCACCGGCAAGCTTCCCTGCAATCGCGGCAATTCCCTCCCCTTCGGCCGATTCACGGACTGCTTCCGCTGTGCTTGTCACAGGAATGAGCCGGGCATTGGGAAGGTTACGCCGTAGCCATTCCCCACACTGAGCGAGTGCTTGATCCTTGGAACGGACTTCGACAATTTTCTCGAGCGAACTTGGGCTGAAGAGACAATGTTCGATCTTTAAATAAACCTGAGCGATAATCGTGAGTTCTGTATCGACCAATAAATCCAAGGATCGATTGACCGCTCCTTCCGTGGAATTTTCAATGGGTACGACCCCGTAGTCGCACTCGCCTTTTTCCACAGCCTGAAAAACATCAGGAATATCAGGAAGGGAACGATAGCTGAGGGCGGATCCAAAATTAAGCATGGCCGCCTGATGAGTAAATGTCGCTTCCGGTCCTAGATATCCAATAGTTAAATCCTTTTCCAGGGCAATGGAGGAGGAAATGACTTCCCGGTAGATGGCTCGGAGGGAATCATTGGGCACGGAGCCTTCATTGAGACCCTCAATTTTTTCAAATACCTGCTCCTCACGGGATGGATCATACGGATCAACCCCCATCTCATGCTTAATCTTACCGATCTCGGCAGCCGCACGCACACGCTTATTGAGCAGGCGGACCACCTGCTCATCGATCTGATCGATCTCGTCGCGCAAGGACTCTAATTCGGGTTTTTCCAAAATAAATAGATTACATTTAGGCAGAACGGGAAAGGTTTGTGTTCGCCTACTAATATACAACCCGATATTGTTCTCCGCTTCAATCCTAATTCAAATTTAACATGAGTAGCTGTAATCGTAACTTTTCATCCATTGTGGTCGACGGTAAGGACCGGGCCCCTAATCGTTCCATGCTTCGGGCCGTTGGTTTCGAGGATGAAGACTTTGAAAAACCACAGGTTGCCGTATGTTCCGCCTGGAGTATGGTGACCCCCTGCAATTCCCATTTGGACGAGCTGGGCAAGGCATCAGTCGAGGGTGTGGATGGAGCTGGTGGCAAGGCCGTACCCTTTGGTACCATCACCGTGTCCGACGGCATAAGTATGGGAACTCCGGGGATGCGCTATTCACTCGTCTCCCGCGAAGTGATTGCAGACTCGATTGAAACTGTGGTGGGAGCGGAGGGGATGGACGGATTGGTCGCGATTGGTGGGTGTGATAAAAATATGCCCGCCTGTGTGATGGCTCTTGCCCGGATGAACCGTCCGGGAATTTTTGTCTACGGAGGAACGATTCTTCCAGGCATTCATAAGGAGAATAATCTCGATATCGTATCGGTTTTTGAAGCGGTCGGTGCCCATGCATCCGGTCAGATCGATGAGGAGGAACTCACCCATATCGAAAAGAAGGCAATTCCTGGTCCAGGATCCTGTGGAGGTATGTACACCGCCAATACTATGTCCTCCGCCATCGAGGCGCTTGGAATGAGCCTTCCGGACAGTTCCGCTCAGCTCGCTGTTTCCGATGATAAGAAAATTGATGCCAAGGATGCTGGTGCTGCGGTCGTCAACCTGATCGAAAAGGATATCAAGCCACGCGATATCATGACCCGTAAGGCTTTTGAAAATGCCATCACCGTGGTTATTACTTTGGGAGGTTCAACCAATGCCGTGCTCCACCTGCTGGCAATGGCNCATGCCGCCGATGTGGAACTTTCCCTCGATGACTTTACGGAGATTGGAAAACGCGTGCCCGTGCTTTGCGATCTTAAACCGAGCGGAAAATACAATATGTCCCACTTTGTGAGAATCGGTGGATTACGCCCGCTTCTCAAAACTCTTTTGGAAGAGGGTCTCTTACATGGGGACTGTATGACCGTGACCGGTAGGACACTTGCGGAAAATGTGACTGATGCTGAACCCTATGCCCCCTACCCCAGCGGGCAGGATTTGGTTCGTCCATTCAATGATCCCATCAAGCCGGANAGNCNCCTCCGCATNCTTTACGGNAANCTNGCNGCNGATGGTGCGGTCGCCAAGATAACCGGTAAGGAAGGATTAAAATTTTCCGGTAAGGCGATCGTNTATGAATCAGAGGAAGCCTCTCTTAAGGGAATTCTTGGGGGTGAAGTGGAAGCTGGACATGTCGTGGTNATACGCAATGAAGGACCCGTCGGCGGTCCCGGCATGCGCGAAATGCTTTCCCCCACCGGTGCAATTATGGGTAAGGGTCTGGGTAAGGAAGTAGCCCTGATCACCGACGGACGATTCTCCGGTGGAAGCCATGGATTTGTGGTCGGACATGTCACCCCGGAGGCAGCAGTGGGCGGATTGATCGGACTCGTACAAAACGGAGACCCAATCACGATTGATGCTGAAAACAATCAATTGACCCTCGATTTACCCGAAGATGAAATCGAACAAAGAAAATCATCATGGACCCAGCCCGAGCCAAAAGAAAAGCGCGGGGTCTTATCCAAATATGCCAAACTCGTAAGTTCCGCATCCCTGGGTGCGATTACTGACGGAGATTAATCTAAACATGAAACCTGAACTTTATTTATCCCATCCCGAAGCTGATTTCTGGGCAGATTTTTCATTTGTTGATTTCCCTGATGATTATTTATCATCCATGGAGAGCAACATCTCATCTGCCCTGCAAGCAATGCAACAACTGGAAGGTGGAGCCATCGCCAATCCGGATGAGAACCGTATGGTTGGGCACTATTGGCTTAGAAATGCCGATCTTGCCCCAAGCGAAGAACTGACCACGGCTATTCGTGAAACACTGGCCAAAGTTAAGGATGTAGCTAACGCCGTTCATTCCGGCTCTCTCCAGTCCCCACAGGGTGCGTTTACTGATCTGCTCGTCATTGGTATCGGCGGTTCCGCGTTGGGACCACAGTTTGTGGGTAAGGCACTTGGACATCCAAACACAGACAAACTAAAGGTACACTTCTTCGACAACACCGACCCTGACGGAATCGATCATACTCTCTCCGAAATTGGTGATTCTCTCAGTACCACCCTAGCTCTGGTTATTTCCAAGTCTGGGGGGACACCCGAGACACGCAACGGTATGCTCGAAGCCGAAAATGCTTTTACGCAGAAAGGATTGGATTTTCCCAAGCATGCGATCGCCATAACCGGTGACGGAAGCAAGCTTCATCAATACTCACAGGAAAAAGGATGGCTCGATTTTCTCCCGATGTGGGACTGGGTGGGTGGCCGTACCAGTGAGACTGCAGCAGTGGGCCTTTTACCTGCTGCCCTGCAGGGAATTGATATCGATCACTTGCTTTCCGGTGCCAAGCAGATGGATGATCTGACCCGCAATTCTGATTTCAGGAAGAATCCAGCCGCCATGCTTGCCCTCTCCTGGCACTATCTGACAGATGGTAAAGGTGCCAAAGATATGGTCATCCTGCCCTACAAGGACAGACTCGAACTATTCGCCAAGTATCTCCAACAATTGATCATGGAATCCTTGGGCAAAGAAAAGGATTTGGGTGGGAATCTCGTACTTCAGGGAATTTCCGTTTATGGTAACAAGGGATCGACCGATCAGCATGCCTATGTCCAGCAACTCCGTGAAGGGGTACCCAATTTCTTTGCCACTTTTATTGAGGTACTGAAGCACAGAGATGGGGACTCCATTTCCGTGGATGACGAAGGTATGGATAGTGGTGATTATCTGCATGGATTCTTTCTTGGTACCCGCGATGCCCTTTACGAAAAAGACCGTAAGTCAGTAACCCTTACCATTTCCGAAGTCACTCCCTCAGCAGTGGGAGGACTTATTGCCCTCTTTGAACGAGCAGTCGGGCTGNATGCCTCACTGGTTGGCATCAATGCCTATCACCAGCCCGGTGTGGAAGCCGGCAAAAAAGCTGCTTCTGCCATACTTGCCGTACGCAAAGCTGTGATTGATCACCTAAAGGCTACTCAAGGAAGTGCCCAAANGGCTTACCAAGTTGCAGAAGCAATTGGACAACCCGANAAGAGAACATGGATATTTAAAATTCTCGAGAACCTNGCTGTAAATCAGNCCNCTTCCTACGAAAGAATCTCAAACGACAGANCTCTGGAGGATCAATTCCTCGCNCGCTAGTCCAATATATTCGCAGGCTTCCTCGGAGGAGCGGGTTTGCCAGTATTTGGCTTGGGGGNAGGTTTCGGCCGTGAAGCCAAATACTCTTTTCTTCCTAGAGTTCGNTAGCCCCAGTCATAACTCCACCAGTCGGCACCCCGATGAGCAGGCTTCCATCCGGCGGGAAATCTTCTTCGGTTAGCCAAGTCTCGGGCGGCCAGATAAACTCCAAAACTGTCAGGAAAAACCTCGTATAAAAGATAGTTTTNTTGCGGACTCAAACCAGCTAGAATTTTAGAGTACAAGGAACCAGGNTTACTTACCCGAGNNTCGTCCTCTCCAGCCTGATCCTTTCTGNNCATGGTAAAACGGATTACCTTATCTTTATCTTCACGAGCAATGAGAGTAAAAAAAGTGGTGCTTGGTTTCTTACCATTAATAACCGAAAGAAACTTCTTCCCATCATATTCTTTATCCTTATTAGGCTTTAATGCAGATATTTCTAAACTTGTAGAAACCATTTTTTTTAAGGCCTCGTCGTTGAGAGGAAAAATCTTCCCATTTCGGCAAAGAAAACGATATGGCTTCGACCCTGGAATCGCAGGCTTGGGATCAGGCAGACTTACCTCCTTACTTAGGCTCTGGCTTGGGGGCTTGGATGCCTTGGCTAGCAGTCCCTTTACTTTTCTGACTTTAATTTCCACTGCCTGTTGATCTTTTTGAAGCTTATTTTTTTCCTGACTTAATTTCTGAAGACTTGGAGACGCAGTCGGGATTTCTTTTTTCTTGGCTGCCAATTTTTTTTCAAGCTGTGCTATTTCCCCAATAAGTTTTTGTTGATCCTTATTCTGAGATGCCTGCTTAAGTTGCAACCGCTCTTTTTCCTGCTGAAGTGCCCTCTGCTGCTCATCAAACTGTTTCATCGCCATATCCATTAGTTCTTTCGCATCTTCTTCTTTTTTCTCTTCCACAATTCTTTGAACCGCTGAATCCGCACCCAATTGCACGACAATCAAAAGAATAATCAGAATGCCAACCACCGTAGTGATTGTATCAAGCAGGGAGTCTAAACTACCTCCGGAATCTTTTTTTCTCCGTTTCATGAACCAAGAAAAAGAGAGAGATCAATCTCCCCTTCCCCATCTAGTGGAAGCTGCCCATATCTACATCCTAGGCTGTTACATAACTGAACAGTTCGTGTCCATGCGATAAAGCCTTTAGTGCGAAGAAGAAAAATGATGTATCTTGCTTCTGGGTCAGGTCGCTTTGCCTTTCTCGCTTCTTCGTATTTCCTGACAATACTTTGCGAGCCTCGAGCGAGTTGAATCGTACTAACTTTAATCTCTTTCCCTTTTTTATCCTTGAGAGTAACAATGATTCCTTCCCGTTTTATAAAACGGGCTTCTATCTTACTACCCTTTGCACTTCTCCATATGCGGTAAGGTCCTTCTTTGGCCACTTTCTGAATCAATGTTTTCAGCTTCGCGTGACCAGCAATTTGGGCAGTAGGCACTTCAAAATAATTATTGCTTTGTTCATATACCCGGATCCCTTTCTCATTGCATTCAATGAAAGTAGGTTCCAGCTCTCCTCCCGTACCGGAACCACTTTGTTTAACCACCATGGTGGCAAATTTATCGGGATCTTTCATTAATTCCCATTCCTCCTCAGCCTCTCCTAAATCCTTCATTCTTCGGGCTAAATCGGCTTTCATTTTTACAACCTCACCCTGAATTGCCTTACTTTGCTTATCTACTACCTGTGCCTTCTGTAGCTGAGCAGTTGCTGCAACAATTTGCTGTAGTAATTGGTCTTTTTTCTTGGGGTCAATTTTTTTGAAGGGATCTTTTTTAATCTCTTCTATCTCTTTCCGAAGTTCGTCTAATTCTTTTTTTCTATCGTCAATTTTCTTTTGGAATTCCTGATCGTCCTCAAGGGCAGTTTCGATCTTTTCATTTACAGCCTCAGGATCAATCTGTGCAATTACGATTGCAGTAATCATCAGCGTTAAAATTCCAATAACGCAGGCCAAGATACTCAAAAACGGAAAGAGAGAAATCTCCAAGTCTGCCTTTTTCTTTTTCATTTTCGATGACGAAAAATGAATCTATTCAGCAGGGGAAGAATTCGGCGGGTAAACAAGTTGTTGATAATGATTGGCCACTTCTGACATTTGCTGTGCTACCATTGCCTGGGATTCCTGCAACTGCAGAAGATATGCCTGTAAATGTTCAATGCGGCTGATGGTGTCTTCCTCCCCTTGACCGTTTATGTTTTGTTTATGCAACTGGTGAGGTTCACGTAAACGCTTGAGAAAATACTCATTACAATACTCATCAACCTTGTTCAGTAAATCCTCCTCATTCTTTTGCATTACACTGGTTGGAAACATAACAAAGAGACTGAAAATCAATGAAACCAAGGTTGTGTCAAAAGCCTCACTTAATCCGCCAGTGACCTGACCTAACTGTTCTTTAATCTTTTCGATGTCTGCTGCCGCTCCCATCTCCCCACCAAAACTGGATACAGCCTCACTAATTCCAAGTACAGTACCAATAAAACCAAGTATAGGAATCGCCCAAATAAAGACCTTAATCAGAACATAACTTGAATCGACCATAGTGGCATCAATCTCAGACTGGGATTTCAGCATATCAGCGGTCTCTGTGTGATTCTTGCGAACACTAAAATGTTCAATTCCACGAAGGATCCGTGTGAGAAGAAAGCTTTGTTGCGTATCAAAACCCAACCGCTTGATATGAGCATAAAATTCTCCCATATTATCCTCCCTAATATCCTGTGATATATCCTCAGGAAGGAGCTTAAACTGCATTACATTTTGCTGACTTTTAAGTTTTCTATGTTTGAAAAATAAGATGGCAAATGACCAAGAAGCCAAATAGGTCAAAACATAAGGTACCCATCCACGTTCATAAAAATAATCATAGATTATTTGGGTGCTGTCAGACAGAAGAAATACAAAAAGAAAAAGGTAAAATAAAATTTCAATGCCAAGGCCAACCAACGCAGCGATCGCCATAGGTACGGAAGTGGCCGAAGCATTATCAAATTTCCCCATTTCATCGGAACTTCTCTGCATACGATTTACCTGAACTGCCCGGGCTTTGGCTTTGGCCGGAATTTTGGACTTAACCTTGGGATTTTTACTCATAAAATAATATCATCCAATTTTGACAACCAATTTCAAAGAAAATATGAGTTGATCGAAAACAGATAAATCGTTGAATATAGAAAATATGGGAGTGACTTTAAACAAAGACGGGACACCGAGGAAAGTTGGTAGCGGAAAAACCAAAGGTGCTGGATGCTATGAGGATATTTCTCTTCGCGAGCTCCGTAAACTTGTGAATGAGAATACGGAGATTTCGGTAAGTCGAGTTTGGCTTCGTAATGCACAAGCTGAAAAGCAAGAACATGCCCGGCAATTTGAACTACAACCTCCAAAGGTTAAGCCCCAATATATTGAGCCAGTCCCGGTTCCTAAAACTGTTAAAAAGGAAAAGGAAATCCCTGAAAAACAGGTTATTACCAATATTACGGATAAAATTGAATCCGATGAAGACGACTATGAACCTCCCCCACTTTTCGCTTCAGATGTAGGGGTTCAGAATTATTAGCAAGATTTATTACAAAGGAGGAAGCGGGGCAAAAGGATCCGAATCAGGTATGACAGGATCTAAGCCACCAGAATTTGGTGCAGGAGCAAATGGATCTGTCATTTCAGGCACACTTTCCTGATTTGAAGGATCGGGGGCAAATGGATCTGCAGATGCTGCATCTGCACCAAAAGGGTCAGTGATTGGGGAACCAGGATCAACCGAATTTTCCTCTGTGATTACTTCTATGCCCGGGGCACTTGGATCAGATTCCCCCTGATCTAAATCAATCCCTGAAGCACCCAAGACTGGAGGTCTTGCACTAAGATCTTCTTCATTTATCACTTCTATTTCAGTGGAAGGAGCAGCATCCAGGTCCTCCACTTTCAAATTGTGTAACCACCAATCACGATAAACCAGATTTCCATCTGCAGTGTATTCCTGGACCGCTCCCCATCTGGATGCTCCTACTTTTGGAATGATCAATCTTCTTTGATCGTCATATTGATGTCTGGCTAACCAAAGTTTTTCAACCATGGAGGGAGTATTGTTCATCGTTGGTTGCTGAACGCTTATTACCTGACTATTAGTTGAGCTCGAACAGGATTGAAAAAACAAAACTATAAGATATCCAAGGGATATATAGACTAAGCTTGTAGATCTAGGTTTTACATTCATCACAAAATAACAAATTAACGTGTGCTTGAAAGCAAGCGCAACTTATTAGAGGACATACTAAAACATTCAATTGCTCCAGTCATACGATTACAACGATAAATCCACCTTTCATTTTCATCACAAAGAAACTGGTACTTTAAATCTTGTTTATCTTTGAGAAAAACAACCAATTCCTTTTGAACAATCTGCTGAATTTGATCAGCATCTGCCGGATCAATCTTGGCAAGTTTTTCAGAAAGCTGCTGTTTAAGAATTCCCATTTGTTGCAAAATAAAAGCTTCCAATTCTTTTGATTCGAGAGCAGGCAGAGGGGTTACTTGGGCAATTTCTGACAGCACGGGTAAAACTTCTGTTGAATTTTTTTCTCCAATCGAGTTCGTTTGCTCGAAAGATAGAGGATTTAATTCGCAACTTGATAAAAAAGACCACAAACAAACAAATAAACCTAAAGCATAAAATCTTCTTTTACTCCGAAGTAATCGCATAATAGTGTGGTATTATCGTTTATAAATAATTCTTCGTCAACTCATCAGAAAAGCCAAAATATTAGAATTAAGTATACATATAGCAATGAATAATCAAATTATCAGATGGGGAATTATTGGCACCGGTCGAATTGCAGGAGCGTTTGCTGATGGACTTGGGTATACGCAGAACGGCAAACTTTGTGCTACTGCTTCCAGGAATCTCGAAAAAGCACGAGTTTTTGCAGAGGAATGGAATATTCCATATACTTTCGGAACTTATGAGGAATTAGCTCAATCTGATGAGGTGGATGCGGTTTATATTGCTACGCCCCACTCTGCCCACGCTGAAAACGCAATACTCTGCATGAGGAACCAAAAAGCGGTCCTATGTGAAAAGCCTTTTGCGGTGAACGCCAAAGAAGTCGAGATCATGATTAGGGTTTCCAAAGAAGAGAATGTGCTCCTGATGGAAGGAATGTGGTCCCGCTTCCCACCCCTGATGAATAAATTGAGGGATTGGCTTAAGGAAGGGAAGTTAGGTGAAATAAGAACTCTGCACGCAGACTTTGGCTTTTTGCCTAAAATAAAAGATCCTGATGGACGGTTATTTAATCTCGAATTAGCCGGAGGCTCCCTTCTTGATTTAGGAATTTATCCGGTTTCTCTCGCATCGATGGTTTTAGGTAAACCTACTGATCTACAAACACTAGCGAATATGGGAAATACCGGAGTCGATGAGCAGGCCGCCTGGATCTTCAGGTATTCAAACGGTGCTTTAGCGGTTCTTCTTTCATCCCTCGAATGTGAAACGAGACAGGAAGCATTTATTGCCGGCTCAATTGGTAATGTCCGTATTCATAAACAATGTTGGAAACCTCAAAAGATGACTTTTACTGAAACAAATAGTGAAAAGTCAGAGACCGTAGAGATGCCTTTCGAGGGGAATGGCTTTAATTATGAAGCAGAATCCTTTGCGTCCCTTTTGCTAGAAGGGAAGAAAGAGAGTCCTATTATGCCATTGGATGAAAGTCTACAAATCATGCAGCAAATGGATGAAATTCGAAAAGAATGGCCCTTGTCTTACCCCATGGACACAAGGTGATTCGAAGTTAAGGTCTCTTGTACCAAAAGCCGCATAGTTTTCTAAAACGTACGGCAAAAGGGAAAAGAAAGAACATTAGTAAGTAAAAAAACATCTGCCAATTTCCATACCAATCAAGTTTTCTCGAAGAAGTGGTAACAGGAAAATCAGTAATCATAAGGAATTTTGCTTCAGATTTTCGTTTAATTCTTTTCAGGTTCCTCACAAAGACTAGTTCCTCACCAGCATAAATGGACTCAGGAAATCCTCCGCAATCAACAAAATCCTGTTTGCGACAAAAAATAAAACTACCTGCGGCCATTTTAAAAGTCTTCGATAACCAATTCCAAAAAGAAGGAACAAGTCTCCCTAAAAAAAAGTTTTCTCGCTTTTTATCAAACTCAATTAAGGCTCCTCCTCCATAAGCAATTCCAGAAAGAAGAGAGTTATAGGATTGTTCTATTGTTGAAACAGGAACGATCGTATCCGCATCAATAAACATTAGAAACCTACCTTTTGAAAAGGAAACTCCCGTATTTCGGACTTTAGAAATTTTGCGCTCCCGTTCAAAGACTACCCTGCTCCCCATTTCTTGTGCGACTATTTCAGTATCATCTGTCGAATCATTATTTACTACAATAATCTCATAATCTCCGATTACCTGGCAGTCCGATAAAGCAGTTTTTAGATGCTTTAATGTAGTAGGTAGATAAAATTCTTCGTTGTAGGCAGGAATGATAATGGAAAGGTCACAACAGGGAGAATTATCTCCTGCTTTAATTTCCATAAGAACTATTTTTGAAATTTCTTTGCTCTACGATTAGAGCCAAAACTTAAACCTGCAATCCAACCATCCAATCTGGAAGATGGGCGTTTGTTATAAACATCACAATCCCCTTCAGGAAACATGGGACTGGACCCTTTGATATCAGACGCAATTTCATTCAAACTAGGAATTGTCTTTCCACTTTCAGAAACTTTTCCATGCAAAAATGTTAAGCGATCGAGTTCTACTTGCCTGGATAATTCGGATAAACTTTCCCTGAATTCACTAACACCTCCAAGGCTTTGTGGATTACTGGTAGAAACTGGCTCAACTTCAGTAATAGCCGGTGCCTCAGTTTCAGTAGATTGAGGGATTGAATGCCCATTTTGCTCCGATTTGTCAGAGACTTGTGGTTCGGATTCAAAATCGTCTATACTAAATGATTCATCTACAGAATCTGTAGTTTGTTCAGAAATTTCAGGTGGAATTCCTGCCTCCACAATACCTTCTTTTAATTGATCAACTGAATCACCTTCAGAATCGTCAATTATATTGGACAATTCGTCATCCAAGTTGTTATCGGGGTTAGAACTCATAAGTGGGTAGGTATTACTTAATTTACTCTTTTGAAAGCTTTCCTGATCTAGATAAGAGAACTTTTTCAAAATCGTCAAACAAGTTATTTTCCACATTTTTGTCAGAATCCATCAATTCAAGAAATGTTAGATTATCTTGAACAAGAGAGGCATTCATAAAAAAAATCTTTCGATTGGATCCGCTACCTAGTGATGCCAAGAAGACCATCGATTCACGAAAGCCTTCCTGCCTGCCAGAAGAAATGAATATACCGTTTCCAGATGGTGAAATATTTTCAATAGTTACTTCAACCTCGTCACCATAATAAATAAAAGGTGGTTTTTGGATATCACTCAAAAGATTTTTTTTTCTTTCAAAAAAAGATTCTTCCGCAACTCTTCTTTTCGTCTCCAGTGCGGCAATTTCAGTGGAAAGAAAATTTTTCTCTTTCGTTTTTTCTGACAAAGACCCTTGCAGTTTTTCCAATTCCGCTTCCAAGGACTCAACTTTTTGAAGTGTAGGATCAATTTCAGCGTTTCTACTATCAATTTTTTTTTGCTGCTCGCTCAATTCTTTTTTTAATTTCCCTAAATCAACCTCAAAAGCTGCTGATTTTTCTTCCAACTCAGGGGTTTTAGTAGTCAAAAAATCTATTTCCTGCACCAAGGTTTCAGTCGATGAAACAAGATCACGAGCCTTCATTCTTAAATCTCCGCGTTGACGGAAAAGCCCATTCAAAAGTTTGCTGGATTCATTTTGGTCACTCTCTAACTCTCGGGACGCAATTGCTTTTTTGTCTAGTGCCGCGTCAATTTTGGATTTGACTGAAATTAGTTTATCTTGATTCAGAAAAAAGAATACACCTGCAATACAGATCAGCAGAAGTGAAACAACCCTACAAATGATAAAGAACAATTTCATCTAATTTCATAAGTTTTGAGGGTTCTCCGATAAGTGGCAAAATGGCCGCAACCGATTTATCTAATTCGGATTTAACAATTCTCAGTTTGCATATTTGTTCGCCATCTAAAACAACTGCGAAAAGTTTTGATTCGTATATTCCCTGTTCTTTACCACCAAGAATTCCCAAAAATCCGTTTTCTAGATCCAAAGACAGCAATGGAACTGTAATTTTCTCACCTTCCTCCAACCAATCCCTCGACGCCCTATCTTCCATTAAAGAATCTAGAATCCGGTCATAATGACTTCTTAGAATTTCAGTTTCGTTTGCATAGGAACTTTTAATCTCAGCAAGATTGTTCATTTCAAAGATTACTTCTTCGATGTTGCGAAGACTATTTATTTTAAGATCTTCGATACCTGGAATTCGAAGCTTAGCACTTTCAAAATCGGTACTTAGTTTTTCATAACTTTTAGCCCCTGTTAGTAACTTAAGTTTTGCATCCGAAATTTCCTCCTTAAAGGCTTCAGATTTTTGCTCGAGAGCCTGAATTTGATTTTTGATTTTTTCGAGAGTGTTATTTTGATTGGAAAATTCCCTTTCGGCCTCAAATTTTTCTTCTTCTAGCAATTGATTCTTAAGACGCTCTTTTGAGAACTTCATTGCATGGTCTTTTTTTACCTTTTCTTTTTGCTGAGAGATAGTTACCGCCTCTTTTTGTATCTCAGCGATTCTGTCGTTTCCGCTTTCGAATGAATTCACTCTTCCTAAAATAAAAAATAGGCCGTAGAAGCACAAAACTAGTGCACTTATATTTAGGAAAAGAGAAAAAATCTTTATCATTCTATACTTGGCAAAGGAGCAAAAGGCGACATTTCTTGAGTTTCTGAGTTCCCAGTATTTTGATTATCAATAGATGGAAGAGGAAGAAAACCCGATTGATTTTCTTGGCTTAACTCACCCTTGGAATCATCTGTATTGGAAGGTATCGTTATCAATGGTGTAAATGTCTGGAAATTTTGATCCATCACCTCCTCTTCCTGATTGACTACCTCTTCATTAACAACCTCCGTTTGATTCGAATCTAACCTGGCCAACCTATCTTCCACTTGCAAGAACCAGGATTCTCTCTCCTGCTCCCATTGCATATCCCTTTTCTTATCAAGATTTTCACGATGATCGATTAGCAAATTTTCATCTCGGCCAAGTCCCCCTGAGTAATAATACATAAAATCCAATCTTCCTTGTTGATCACGAGACCAGGATAAGCCAACCGGTTTGTTATTTGAAACTGCATTCATTTCTCTTGTAAGTGGNTCATATTTNTATCTNGNATTCCACGCGTCATAAATGNCCGGATATCCATTTTGNCTTGTAACATTTTGCCTGGGAGTGCCCTCCTGGGAAGACAATTGCTTAGGGAGACTTAGCTTGGGAAGACTCCGTTGCGAAACCGTCTGGTTACATCCAAAACAAGCTAGACTTATTGCAATGACAAATATCCAGGGGTAAGTAGAGGCGAGCATATATGTAATTAAGCACTTGATTCAGGTTTTGAAAACCAAAATCTGTATGGTTTTTTGGCCCAATACTCTCCCGCATATGTTACCCCTACACGTGGTCCCGTTTTAATATCGAAACAAGCTGATTTTTTCTGCTCAAACCAAAGCCCATTACTCCGGATCGCTGTTTTCCTATTTAATCTTCCATCTATACCCAACCTCTTGGTAAGGCGACCTGGTCCTTTCACCTCATGGGTTCCCCGCAAAAGCACCGCAGCCGGGTAGCCATTATCGCCGCATACAATATTCAATAACCAATGCATTCCATAGCATAGATATAGATAAATCACTCCAGCCTCACCATACATTACCTCATTCCTTGGCGTCTTGCCCATTGACGCATGGCAAGCTAGATCCTTTTCACCATCGTAAGCTTCCGTCTCATTAACTGTCATCTTGATAATTCGTCCATTTTCTTGAACCACGCACAAATCATTCCCTAAAAGTTCCCGTGCAACCCGTTGAACCGGTCGGTTAAAAAAATCTTTTCCGAGCACAGTATTATCCATTTTTCAATAAGACTTATTTTGAGAATCAAGCCAGATCGTCACTGGACCATCTTCTTTTATTTCGATGTTCATATGAGCCCCAAATTCCCCCGTCTCTAAATCCCCACAAAATGAATTACCTAAAATCTCCAGAAACTTTTCGTAAAGTGAAATTGCAATAGATGGCGGTGCCGCCTTATTGAAAGATGGACGGAACCCTTTTTTTAGATTCCCACAAAGTGTAAATTGGCTGACCACGAGAATTCCCATTTCGTCTATGATCGGTAAGTTCATCTTTCCCTCATGATCGTCAAATATTCGGAGGCCAAGGACTTTTTTACTACCCCACTCCAAATCCGCCACCTGATCCATTTTTTCAATTCCAATGTAAACCAGTAAACCATGATTTATCTGACCTGTCACTGAACCTGCCACCTCAACGCTCGCAGATTCCACTCTTCTTACAAGCAATCTCAAAATGAACCTCTTCCCTGCTGCAGAGGGATAATTAATTAGAAAAGTTAATCTTCTTCTGCAACCGCATCCATGACTTCGGCCGCGGCCTTGGCCGCAAGAGGCGTGGATAGATAACGCTCTCCACAACTTGCTCCGATCACTACGATTCGTTTGCCAGCCATCTCAGGCTTTGCAGCGATACGGAGAGCCGCGGTAACAGTTGCCCCAGTGGAAATACCACCAAGGACACCTTCATCTAAGCTTAATTTCCTGGCCATCTCAAAGGCATCTTCACTGGTAACCTGTTCAACATCGTCGACAATATCCAAATTTAAATTCTTGGGCACAAATCCCGCACCAATTCCCTGGATTTTATGGGGTCCTGGTTGAACCTCTTCCCCGTTTCGAGTTTGTGTGATAACTGGGCTTTCAGCTGGTTCAACCGCGATTGATTTCATATCGGGGTTTCTCTGCTTAATCACTTCGGAAACACCGGTGATCGTACCTCCTGTACCTACTCCCGCAACCAAGCAATCCACTTTACCTTCCATACCTGACCAAATTTCTTCCGCGGTTGTTTTACGGTGAATTTCGGGATTTGCTGGGTTATTAAATTGCTGAGGCATGTAGGCTTTCTCTCCGTATTTCTCCATTAACTGAGAAGCCTTTGATATCGCTCCACCCATTCCTTTGGGACCCCGGGTCAGCACGATCTCAGCACCAAGCAAGCGTAACAAAAGACGCCGTTCCTTTGACATCGTCTCTGGCATAGTCAAAATACACTTGTAGCCTTTTGCTGCACAAACAAATGCCAAGGCAATCCCTGTATTACCAGAAGTCGGCTCAATCACCACACTTTCTGGAGTCAAAGAACCGTCTTTTTCCGCTGCCTCTATCATCGCTGCACCAATTCTGTCTTTGACACTGGCCAGAGGATTGAAAAATTCTGATTTTAAAAATATTTGTGCGTCGAGCCCCTTAGTAATTTTACGTAATTCAACCAAGGGTGTCTTTCCAATTGATTCAATAATATTCATGTGGTTACTTTCTTTTACTTTTTGGACCAAAGCTACGGATTGGAGCGTTCCGATTTACTTCTGCGTTCTTTAAGCGATAAACTATACGAGCTTTCTCGAGATCCTGAGTGCTCATTTCCATCTTTACGATATCTCCAACCGTAATTTTGATAAAATGCTTTCTCAACTTTCCAGATATATGGGCAAGTACTTTATGACCATTTTCTAGCTCGGCTCTAAACATAGTACTTGGTAATACTGCTGTTATCTTACCTTCTACTTCTACAATTTCTTCTTCTGACATAATTTATATAAACCAACCATCACACCATGTTGTTCGTTCAAGTCAAGATTCCTTGCTTAAAGCAGAGACTAAATTCCTAAAATGAATAAATTAACAGAATGCCCATTTCCCCGCCTTTTCCCATCCCAGTTGGAAAAGAATGACGAATTCTACATGCAACTGGCGTATAATGAATCAATCACTGCCTGGGAAAATGACGAAGTCCCTGTAGGAGCAGTCATTGTTGACTCCGTAGGAGAAGTGATCGCCTCTTCTCATAATCAAACTAGAAAATGCAAGGATCCGACCGCTCATGCTGAAATGCTTGCCATTACCATGGCTGCACAAAAGATCGGCGACTGGCGACTCAATGAATGTAAGCTTTATGTCACTAAGGAGCCTTGCCCAATGTGTGCAGGTGCCACAATTATTGGTAGAGTCAGGGAGGTTTTTTACGCTTTCGATGATCCCAAGATGGGAGCTATGGGAGGAGCCATATCGCTTCATGAACTACCCCGATCGAATCATAAACCTATTGTCCACCAGGGCATTTTAAAAGAACAATGCCTGCAGCTAACTCAGGCTTTTTTTCACCTGCGGAGACAAGAATCATATGGAAAAGTGGAATAATCTTCTCATATTCACCTCGCAAGCTTGACCTTTACCGACAGGTGATTTGTATGGAGTGTTTTAACCACACTTACTTATCATGCCACATCAATTACCCGATCTTTCCTACTCAGTAGACTCTCTTGAACCACATATTGACGCAAGAACCATGGAGATTCACCATGGCAAGCATCATCAAACTTATGTAAATAACCTCAATGCCGCCCTCGAAGGAAACTCAGCCCTTGCCGATAAATCCGTCAACGAACTGATAACTGATTTATCTCAGGTGCCCGAAGATATTCGCACCGTGGTACGCAATAACGGAGGCGGTCACTCCAACCATACTTTTTTCTGGGAAGTTATCTCTCCATCCGGAGGAGGAATTCCTTCCGGATCTTTAGGAGAGGCAATTACATCCGCATTTGGCTCGTTTGATTCTTTTAAAGATGCATTTACGAAGGCAGCCCTGACCCGTTTTGGGTCCGGATGGGCATGGTTGATTAAGTCGGGTGGTTCTGTTCAAGTTACCTCAACCCCTAATCAGGACTCCCCATTAATGGAAGGCGTTGCAGACGATTCCGGACTCCCCCTTATCGGCCTTGATGTATGGGAGCACGCTTACTATCTGAATTACCAAAATCGCCGTCCAGACTACATTGGTGCTTTTTGGAATATTGTAGATTGGGATCGTGCGAACGCACTCTTTGAAAAGTAGGTTTTTTTCTTTTCATAAGTCCTACTTTAGCAAAATAATTATAGAGTTTTTCACTCTTTTTTATGCCAGGTATGCTATGTACCTTGCTTCCGTAATCATTTGGTTTTATTGATTACATAGTTGATGGAAAATTCTTTCAAATACAGGGCGTTCATAACTTATGCCCACGAAGACGAAGAAAAAGCAAGGTGGTTAAGAAAAAAGCTTGAGGGCTTTTCTGTACCCAAAAATCTAGTTGGTCAGAAAGGTAAATTTGGCAAGATTCCATCGCGACTATATCCAATTTTTCGCGACCGAGATGAATTGCCCGGATCAGCCCAACTAGGTTCAATCATTGAACAGGCTCTCAAAGATTCTTCCCATTTGATTGTCCTTTGCTCGCCCCATGCGGTGAAATCAAGGTGGGTAAATGAAGAAATTCGCCTTTTCAAACAAATGGGCAAGGGAGATCGAATACTTTGCCTGATCCTGGATGGGGAACCCATGGCAGATGACCTGACCCATTCAAAAGGTGAGGAGTGCTTACCCTTAGCTGTCAGAAGAAAAATTGACCAATCCGGAAAGCTGATTGATGAGATGGATGAACCCGGTGCCGCCGATTTACGTGACTCAGGCGATGGGGAAAAAGATGCCGTACTCAAGATTATTGCCGGACTGCTTGGACTTGGACTTGATGAAATCAAGCAACGAGACATCATTGCGAGACAGCGAAAACTTGCTCTTATCACCGCTTTTTCGGTACTTTTTGCTTTTTCCGGTATCGGTTTGGCTACCTATGCTTTTTTTCAACAGCAAAAGGCAAACGAAGCACAGGCGACAGCCTTTGAAGAAAGAAAGATTGCCCTCGAGGAACTCGCAAAGACAAAAGTGGTCACACAATTCGTGCAAAGCCTCTTCTTCTCGCTCGATCCGCAAAATACTTCGGGCATGGATACCGAACTGCTTAAAACCATGTTAGATCAAGGAGTTAAGCGTGCTGACGAATTGTCCTCGAAACCACAAATGGAGGCAAATATTAGAACTTATCTGGGCAAAACTTATCGCTCAATTCGTGCCTACGACAAGTCTCAGCAGCAACTTGAAAGAGCGATCGAACTTTTTGAGGGAGAGTCAGAAATCAGAAGCGATGCACTTACAGAGCTGGCTTTAGTACACGAGGCATTGGGCAATTATTTGCAGGCTGAACCCATGCTGGCAGTTCTTCTCGAGCGAAAGACAAAAGAATTGGGAGAAACTCACGATGATGTTATCGATGCCAAAATCGATCTCTCCACCGTTTATCGTCGAATTGGTAAAGTGGAAAAAGCAGAAAATTTATGCGTATCCGCCCTTACGGTGATTCGGGATCAAAACCGGAGTACCGAAGACCCTCGTATGCTGAAGTGCATGAATGAATTGGCCAAAATATTTCTTTCACGAGATAAAATTGCACAGGCTGAAAGCATGAGTCGGAATGTTTTCGAACGCTCAAGGCTAAGCTTGGGCGAAAAAAATTCCGTGAGCTTAATTCGTGGGCAGGTTTTAGTGGAAGCACTGCGAAAAGGGGGTAAGCTCGACGAAGCGGAAGAGTTATCGATGAGCTTGGTCGCTTCGATGGAAGAGATTCTTGGACCTACTCACCCCGATACCCTGGGTGCGATGGATGCACTCGCTGAAATCGTTGTTTCACGAAAAGACCTTGCTCGGGGGCTTGACCTGTATGAACAAATTCTAGACTCAAAGGAAAGAATGCTTGGGGAACAGCACCCTGAGACCCTATCTACACTCAAGGCCATTGCTCGAATCCTAAGACTGCAGGATTTACCCGAAGAAGCGGAAGAAATTCAATTCACGGTCTATACTCGATTAAAGAGAAAAAATGGCCTCGAACATCCCGAAACCTTGCGAGCCATGAATGAACTGGCAGATTTGTACATGGACTCTGGCAAACAAGTGGATGCTTTTCAGTTAAGCAACGAAACTCTTATTATTGAGCTTAGAATTATGGGAGAGCTGGACCCCATGACCCTACAAACTCGATACAGGATCGGAAAACTCCATTATCTGGCAGAACGGAAGGAAGAAGCAATGGAAGAGCTTGGAGATGTTCTAGCCAAGCAGGAAAAATTACTTGGTTTTGATCACTCCGAAGTAACTAGAACTCGAGATCTCCTTAATGAAATTCTGGCGGAGAGAGCAACCCCGGTCATTTTTTTGGACCAAAACAGCACTCCTGAAATTCCTACAGAATCAGAAACCAAACGTTCCGGCTTTTTAGATAACTTCCAGGATAACAACTCTTCCAGTGAAGATAATTCGACCATTCTCAATTTGGAGCTTAATTCTTCCTCAAAAAGCATCGATGATAATCATTCAGTGCTAGAAGTAGAAATGATAACAGAGAGCACAGATCATACTCAGATTATTAGTTCTGATAACCTCCAGGGCAAAGATGAAAATGTCACGCAACCGAACCAACAAGTACTTGGCGAGGAGAAAGACGATAGCGGTTTTCTGAACAGATTCAAAAAACTGATACCAAGTAAGACGAATCCCTAAAAACCACAGCCTTTTCCACAAACTAAAGCATATGATTGGTGGAATTTTTGATTGGGATGGAGTCGTCATTGACTCCGCATATCATCATGAAAGGAGTTGGGAAATCCTTGCAAAAGAAATTAACCGGATTCTACCTGCAGATCATTTTGAAAAGGGTTTTGGGAAGAGAAATGAAACTATAATTGGATCCATGCTCGGTTGGAGCGATGACAAGTCGGAGATTATCAACTGGGGGAACCGGAAAGAGGAAATTTACCGGGAAATAGGGATAAAAGAAGGGATTCCACTTATTGATGGAAGCAGAAATTTCATCACAGAGATTCATAATCATTCAGTTCCTTTAGTTATTGGAACTTCAACGGAAAGAAAAAATATCGAATTGGCGATTGAGCAAAATAAATTAGGAGGAATGTTTGCTGGGGCAGTTTGCTCAGAAGATGTCAGCAAGGGGAAGCCAGATCCTGAAGTATTTCTCAAGGCGGCTCAGTTGATTAACATAGATCCACAAGTTTGCTTTGTATTTGAGGACAGCACCCACGGAATAGAAGCTGCCGTGCACGCTGGAATGATTCCTATTGGAATTACCACCACCAATCCTAAAAAAGCACTTATGGAAAAGGGGGCAAAATTAGTTGTGGACCGCTTGGATGAAATCGATCTTTCCATTTTGGAACATCTCATCAAGAGTAGGGACAGATGAAGCTACACTGGAAAATCCTCATTTCACTTATTCTATCCTTTATTATTGGGCTGTGGTCTAATATTAGCGTTGATCAGCAGTCAGCCATCCCCGCCTGGTTTACAGGTCTTAAGGAAAGTTGTCTATTTGTTGGAACTCTTTTTTTGAATGGTCTCAAAATGGTGGTTATTCCCCTTGTGGTAACCTCGATTATTTGTGGAGTTGCGAAGATCGGAAGTGAATCAGGCTTCGGTCGCTTAGGTCTGAAAACCATTGGTTTCTATGCCTTAACCGGTTTCTTTGCCGTTTGTACGGGACTGCTCTGTGTAAACTTAATGAATCCAGGGATTGTAGATGATCAGATTCGGGAAAAAATGCTGTCCAGCTCCACTGAAAGCCAGTCAGCCAAAATTGAGGGAGCGATCGACCATGCAGATAAAGGACTACAGGGCCTAATCGAAATTTTCCACAGGATGATACCTTCCAACATATTCAAGGCAGCCAGTGAAGGACAGTTACTCGGATTGATTTTTTTCGGATTACTTTTTGGGTTCTTTGTGGCTCGCCTAAGTCCGAAAGCACGAGAAACGCAAGTAGCGTTTTGGGAAAGCCTCAATGCGGTTATTTTATCGATCACAAAGTTGATTATCTCCTTTGCACCCATTGGTGTTTTTGGACTGGTAACCCCCACCCTTATGCAAGTGGGCTTTGAAACCCTTGGAGTAATGGGTAAATTCGCAGTTACCGTCCTTCTTGGATTAGCAATTCATGCCTTGATCGTGCTTCCCCTACTTTTATGGATACTTGGAAAAATTAATTTCAAAAACCATTACCAGGCAATGGCTCCCGCTCTTTTGACAGCGTTTTCGACTGCATCCTCCTCTGCCACCCTCCCTCTGACCATGGATTGTATCCGAAAAAGAGCAGGGGTATCAAACAAGATTACTAGTTTCACCCTTCCATTGGGGGCCACTATTAATATGGATGGCACCGCCTTGTTTGAATGTGTGGTGGTTGTTTTCCTGGCTCAGCTTTTCGGTGTAGAAATGGGTTTTGTTACTCAATTCACCGTGGTGCTTATGGCTCTTCTTACTTCGATTGGAGTAGCGGGAATTCCATCAGCCAGTCTGGTTGCGATTATAGTTATTCTTCAGGCTGTCGGATTCCCGCCTGAAAGTATAGCCATGGGGGTTGGTATTGTCTATGTAGTCGATAGAATCTTGGATATGACTCGTACCGCAATCAATGTTTTTGGAGACAGTTGTGCCGCAGTGATCATTGGCAAATCCGAAGGTGAATCTGGTTATTACGAGTCATTGTCGCAGGACAAGTAATTAACCAAAATTGTAAAGTTCTTGGATTTCAAATTACAAGCTGACTACCAACCTCAGGGAGATCAGCCTGAGGCCATTCGAAAATTGGTGAATTCAATTCGTAAAGGTAATCAAAAACAGACTCTGCTAGGAGTAACTGGTTCAGGTAAGACTTTTACGATGGCCAACATGATTCAAGAGTTGCAGAGGCCTGCTCTTATTATATCGCACAATAAAACTTTAGCCGCTCAGTTATATTCTGAATTCAAATCCTTTTTTCCTGACAATGCGGTAGAATATTTCGTTAGTTATTATGACTATTACCAACCCGAAGCATATGTACCTTCGACTGATACTTTCATAGAAAAAGATTCTTCCATAAATGAAGAGATTGAAAGATTAAGACTTGCGGCTACCGGTTCCCTGATAAGTCGAAATGATGTAATTGTCATCGCCAGCGTGTCCTGTATCTACGGGCTCGGNTCTCCGGATGATTTCCGCGCACTATCCATTGAAATCACAGTAGGTCAGGAATTAGAAAGAGATATTCTTTTGGAAAGCTTGATCGACAGCCTATACAACCGCAATGATGTCGAACTCAAAGCAGGAAAATTCAGAGTGCGTGGAGATATCGTGGATATTTTCCCTGCCTATGCCAATCATCCCATACGTGTGGAATTTTGGGGCGATGAAATCGAAGCTATCCGGGAAATTGATCCAATTTCGGGTGAAACCTTACAAACTTTTGAAAATTACCGGATTTACCCAGCAAATCAGTATGTAACCACAAAGGATAAAGTTGCGGGTGCCTGCAAGGCCATAGAAAACGAACTGGATGAACGGGTTAAATGGTTTGAAAAGGAAGCCCTGCTTCTCGAAGCACAACGTATCCGTATGCGAACCGAATATGATTTGGAAATGCTTCGTGAGATTGGGTTTTGTAATGGGATTGAAAATTATTCCCGTCACCTGTCCAAAAGAAAGCCCGGTCAGCGCCCTTGGTGTCTAATTGATTTCTTCCCGGATGACTTCCTTATGTTTATCGATGAAAGTCATGTTAGCATTCCTCAAATAGGGGGTATGTATAATGGTGATTATTCCCGCAAAAAAAGATTAGTCGATTTTGGTTTTCGCCTTCCATCTGCTCTTGATAACCGCCCTCTCAAACCAGATGAATTTGAGGAGGTTACCAAGCAAACGGTCTATGTGTCGGCTACGCCCGCTGCTTTTGAAATAGATCGTTCTTCGATTGTGGTTGAGCAGCTTATTCGCCCAACGGGTCTACTCGATCCAAAGATGGAAAGACGCCCCATTAAAGGACAAGTCGAAGATTCCATTCAGGAAATTAAAAAGACAGTTGCGGAGGGCTATCGGGTATTAGTCACGACTTTGACCAAGAGAATGACAGAAGATCTGACCGATTTCCTCCGTGATCATGATGTTCGGGTTGAATACCTGCATTCGGATATCGATACCATTGAGCGGGTTGAAATTTTACGAAACCTGCGTGCAGGTGAATTCGATGTTCTGGTTGGGGTCAACCTCTTACGGGAAGGTCTAGATTTACCCGAAGTGGCTTTAGTCATTGTTCTTGATGCGGACAAAGAAGGTTTTTTAAGAAGTGAAACCAGCCTTATTCAAACCGCGGGCCGGGCAGCTAGGCATGNAGAAGGTAGAGTCATCTTTTACGCAGATGTCATGACGCAATCTTTGACGAAAGCGTGGGAGACCTGTCAGTACCGCAGGGAGAAGCAAATGGCATATAATGAAAAACACGGAATCACTCCCCGTAGCGTCATTAGGCCTGTACAGGAAAGTCTCAGGGTAAAGAAAGATGATGAAGAGGATAACTTGGCCGTTGCCGAAGATGTCTCTTCGAAAGATGCGAAGAAACTCGCCAAGCAGCTAGAAAAGGAAATGATCGAAGCAGTCAAGAAGCTCGAATT
>PATX01000002.1 GCA_002713685.1 Opitutia bacterium
TTTCTGAGAAATTAAATATTTTCCAACCAAATATATTAGAATTAATATCGCAACGCCTCCACTCAATGCTTTGAAGTCGCCACTTGCAAGTCCCGATATAGCATAGGTATAGCCAAATGCATTGGCAGATAAAATCGGAACAGAAATCATTAGATAAGTGATAAAGGGCATCTTGAATGACCCAAGTAGATAATTTCCAAAAATAAAAGGGATTCCCGGGGTGAGTCTTAGAATCAACGCCCATTGCCATAAAGTTTTTTTCGGTTTTTCGATGTTCGAAAACTTCTTTTTACGAAAAAAGAAGTTAATATATTCTAGAAATTTAGGACCAAACCAACTGGCCAGCCAGTAAGTCCAGCAGCAGTTAAGAGTTAAAGCAAGTGAACCCAATAAAGCGGCGTAAAAGGCACCATGGGTTTCACCCCAGATTCCTGCAAGGGCAAGCAGAGGTGATACTGGTAAGATGAATGCTGGTAATATAGCGATGCCAGAAAACAACCAAAGTCCATTTTTTAAGAGCAATTCAGAAAAATCATTCCAAATGGTCGTAAAGGTATGCCGCAAGCTGTGTTCTTCTAAAATAGAACCTTCAGCAAATAAAGTATTGGCAAAAAGGAGGAATATTAAAAAGTTTGCTGCTTTAAGGTGCAGCGAAAATAAATGCATGAGAGTCGTTTATTTTGGACCGCTGGAAGAATTCTCCTCTTCAGAAAACTGATTCCAGGATTCATAGTGAAAACTTTCATTTGTTGTTGGCTCGGAAAAAGTTTCAGGACCTTTGTTCTTGAATGTGTTGTAGACGGGTAAAAGTAAAAACGAAAGAAGCAGGAGGATTAATACCCAAATTAAAAATTCTAGTTTCATAACGACATTCTTCCTTTGTAGTATTTAATAATGAAATAGGGTTTGATAAAGACGAATTCTTTTATGCTAATATAACGGCTTCAGTTTCCCTTTAGCCAATACATGATTCCTGGAAGTAAAATACCAATTAAACATACGATACCGAGAATTATTTGAGCTTTGATTGCCTTTTTCCTGTTTTCGGGAGTATCAGGTGAAGGAGGATTTCCCCAATCATCTTCTATCTTTGTATGTTCGTCGTCAGATTGCTTTTGCATCATATGAATGAATTCATTAATAATGATAGCTCTTTTAAAGCCTTCTGTCAGTTATAATTCAAATGTTTCGGCAAGTAACAATCATCGGTCCAGGATTACTGGGAGGTTCTCTTTCGTTGGCGGTAAAAAAAATGGACCTCTCGGAAGAGTTGGTTATCTGGGCACGGAGTGAAAAATCAGTTAACAAAGCGGCTCAAACATTTCCATTTGCAAGAATCGAGAAAGGTTTGGAGGAATCAGTTCGGGGTAGTGACCTTATAATTATTTGCACACCCGTAGAGACGATTGGCGATATTCTAAAACAGATTAAACCATTTCTTGGGGAAAACTCTCTTGTAACCGATGTGGGCAGTATTAAAGGTTCAATCTGTAATATAGCTCAGGAAACACTTGGGGATTCTATGGCTAGCTTTATAGGCTCTCACCCAATGGCGGGGGCTGAAAAATCCGGAATGGAGTTTTCGGACCCAATGCTTTTTATGAACCGAGCATGCATTCTGACTCCTTTGGATAAGGTCAAGGAGAGTGATCTCTTATCCTTACGAAAATTTTGGGAAAAAATGGGGATGGTTGTTCAGATATTGGATCCTACTTCCCATGATAAGATCATTGCCGATTTAAGCCATTTGCCCCACTTAATATCCTCAATTTTGGCCCATTCGCTTGCCGAAATACAGGAGGAAGCCCAAAAGTTAGGAGGGCAAGGACTTGCCGATACAACGAGAATTGCTGAGGGCGATGCAAATTTATGGAGTAACATATTACTAGAAAACAAAAAGAATCTTATTCCAGCACTGCAAAAGTTTAAAAGATCCCTCGATTCAGTAGAGCTATCTTTGGAGGAGGGCGATATCGATAAACTTAGAGATTTTCTGGAAGATGGAAAGGAGTTCAGGCACTCCCTTCAAAGCAAATGATGTCAGAAATTGAAATAAAACCTTTTCAAAAACCATGTAATGGTTCTGTGCTAGTACCAGGTTCCAAAAGTATAAGTAACCGTGCTCTCTTACTATCCTGCTTTAACCGATCCACAACCACACATTTGAGGGGTATACTTAAAAGTGAAGATGTGGAAATTATGATCAAAGCTTTAAGAAGTTTGGGGATAAATATTACTGAAGATTGGTCACAGAATTATTTACAAGTAGAGGCATGTGGTGGAGTGAGTCCAGTAAAGAATCAAAATATTAAAGTTGGAAATGCTGGCACTGTTGCAAGATTTTTAACTGCCTGGTTGGCGGTGCAGGAAGATGCTTCCTTCGTTATCGATGGTAGTGCAGAAATGAGGAAAAGACCCATCGGGCCTCTCCTTGAAAGTTTCATTGAGGCAGGTGTCGTGGTTGATTATACAGGCGATCAAGGGTTTTTCCCGATAAAAATAGAGACCCAAAAGTGTACCAAGACCGATTGGCAGGTGGATGCCTCTCAAAGTAGTCAAATGCTATCTGCTTTGATGATGATATCGCCACTTATATCTTTAAGTTCTAAGATTTCCTTTCTGAAAGGCACCGTTTCAAGGCCATTTTTAGAAATTACAAGAAAGATGATTCAGGATTTCAGCGGTGATCAATCCTTTCAATGCAATCTTCGAGAAAAAGAGATAAATATTAGAACAAAATATTCGAGAGCAGGAAGATTTGATTATGAAATTGAGCCTGATGCGACTGCTGCAAGTTATTTCCTTACCCTTCCCCAGATTGTTGGTGGCAAATGCGAATTGATTGGGATTCACGAGAAGATGCTGCAGGGTGATGCAGGTTTTCAAAATATTCTTAAGCAGATGGGGGCAGATATTAATAAGGGCGAACGAGGCATTTCTTCAAGGAATGAAAAACAAAAGGCTTTATCGGGCGGAATCTTCGACTTTAATGATATTTCAGACACATTTTTGACGCTTGCAGCGGTGAGTCCACTTCTATCAGAAAAGATTAGTATCAAAGGGATTGCCCATACAAGAGTTCAGGAATGTGATCGAGTTCATGCAATGGCTACCGAACTTAAAAAAATGGGGCAAGGAATCGAGCAGACTGAAGATTCCCTGCTTATAAGTCCCGATCTTGAGAAACTAAAAATTTTAGCGAAAAAAGGAATTTCTGTTGATACATATAATGATCATCGTGTTGCAATGAGCTTTGCAATACTTGGCTCCTATAATTTATTAGGAGAAGGTCAGCCATGGCTTAAAATTAATAACCCGATGTGCTGTGGCAAAACCTTCCCAGCTTTCTTTGATAAACTCGAAGAACTGGGGAGAAACTCATACTAAATGGCCAATTTTATAACACTTGCAGTTGATGGGGGTGCGGGTACGGGAAAATCGACTCTTTCCAAGCTAATTAGTTCTGAAAATAAGTTTATGTATGTTGAGACTGGTAGTTTGTACCGAGCAATAACCTATCTAATGCTCGAAATGAAAATAAGTCCAATTGATGTGGGGAGTGAAATCTCAGGAAAAGAATTGGAATTCACCTCCAAGATAATCAAAAACAAATATTTCCTTTATGTCGGAGGGAGAGATTGTAGCTTACTTGATTTAAGAACTGCTCAAATAAATAAGCAAGTAAGTGATTATGCTGCACTTCCTGCAGTGAGAAGCTTCCTCATAGAATTTCAGAGAAGTCAGGTTGGAGTCGCAAAGTTGAACGGATTTAAAGGAATTGTAATGGAGGGAAGAGATATTGGAACCAAGATATTGCCAGATGCTGATCTTAAGATTTTTTTGTTCGCTGATTTTGAAACAAGAATGAAAAGGCGGAAAAAAGATGGAGAGCTTGATGAGATCAGAAATCGAGACCTTAAAGACCTTCAAAGAAAAGCTTCTCCACTTCAAAGAGCGGAAGATGCCCTATCCATAAACACAGCAATCCACAATCAGACTGAAACATACAGTATTGTAAACCGAGAGTTACTTCGCTTGAAATGAGCATTGTATATTCATCGGCCCAAATTCTTTCAAAAGCATATTTCAAATCTTTTCATAGATTTAAGGTAGTTGGATTGGAGAATGTTCCAAAAGATCAAGCTTTCATCCTTGCTTCAAATCACGCCAGTTTTATTGATCCGCCAGCACTCGGATGTGCTTTGCCAACCAGCATTTGTTATCTTGCTAGAGACAGTCTCTTTAGGTTTCCATTTGGAGGTTTTTTAAAAAAACTAAATTCAATTCCAATTCATAGAGAAAATATGAATATAAGAACTGTCAGGATAATTTTAAATAAAATTAAGGATGGCAAGGGATTGTTAATTTTTCCTGAAGGAACCAGAACTCATGATGGAAGCATTCAAAAGGCTAAGTCTGGGATAGGCTTTATTTTGGAAATGGCAAATGTTCCGATTGTTCCTGCAAAAATTACCGGAAGCTATAAAATCCTGCCAAGAGGTAAGATTATGCCAAAATTAGGAGTGAAACTTACTGTTAGATATGGAGCACCGTTTCTGATTGAAAAATCTGATAAGAGTTTAGAAAGAAAAGAAAGATACTCTAAAATGGCGGAACAAGTTATGTCGAAGATTAATGATCTGTAGCTTGAGGCTAACCAGTGTTCGATTTTGAACCTCCATAATACTTATTGTAATACTTATATCGATAATAACCGTACCCGTATCCGTAATACCCTGAGTAATAGTAGCCCGTGGATTTTTTACTTGGTAGATCATTTAAAACTACACCTAGTATGTTGCTCCCGGATTCTTCTAAATTAGACAACAAACCTTTCGCAGCACGTCGAGCAACTTTTCCGTATCTGGTAACAAAGATTACATCGTCCACAATTTTTGACAGAGCCATTGCATCAGGGAATAACCCCACTGGTGGACTATCCACCACGATAATGTCGGCACTACTCTTTAGTTTCCCTAATAATTCATGAAATTGATTTTTCTCAATTAATTCGGTTACACTTCTAGTTTTCCCTCCAGAAGTGAGCATCTTTAAGTTGGGATGAATATCATGAAGTTCGGAGTCTAAGTTTTCTTTTATGTAATTGGGTTGCTCGGCTGATTTGTTAATAATGGGTATCAATCCTCCTTCGTTTTCGAGTCCAACAAATTTGTGAAGCCCAGGTCTTCTTAAATCGAAATCAATAAGGATAGTTTTCTTTCCATGGTTAGCACATGTGAATGCAAGATTTGTAGAAATTAAACTTTTTCCTTCACTGGGAATAGCAGAGGTTACCAAAATAACTTTGGGGAAATCGACAAGTGAATTTACTTGGATTTTGCTGAACATAGAGCGAAAGGATTCAGCGAGTCCATCATCTAAGTCATTTCCAACGATTAATGGTCGTTCTTGCTCATCGATATTAGAAATCTTCGGAATGCCTGAAATTAAATCTCTGCCTAGGAATACTTGTATATCCCACGGCGACTTAATTCTGTTATCAATGAATTCCAGTAAAAACGGAAAAAGAATAAATATAGCTAAAAAAACAGTTGCTGCCTTTTTTTGTATAGCAGCCTTATCTGGTGAGTAGGCAGAAGCGGGCAAGGACGCAAATTGTTCTTTTTGTAGAGGGTTGTCCTGTTCTTGTGGGAATGCTTGCTCAATGGTTACATCATTTAATCTTTTTTGCATTTGTGCACTGCTTGTTTGCACAATTTGAAGTTCTCTTTCAAAATTTCTGAGGGTGTCATCAATCAGTGAAACATCTTTAGCTTCAATTTGCACATCATTCATGGCGATGGAAAATTTATCCTCTAATGCTAGGAGTTGATTTTCTCTTTCATACAAATCGGATATGGCGTTTCTAATTTCTGAAAGTATTTGCATATTTGTGTCCCGGATTTGCCTTGCATTAGCAAGCATTTTGGGATGTTTTTCTAAATAGCCAGTTCCTACTTCCTGGTAGTTTTTCCTAGTAGAATAAAGTTTTTGCAGATCTTCTCTCAGAAATGCAATTCGTCCAAACTGATTAATTTCCTTTATTTTAAAAAACTCACCAAACAAGGCATATCTTTCTTCGATAGACTCAACCTTTCGGGATTTAATTTTATTATCAACTGCAAGGACTTGAGATTTTAAGGACTCGATTCTTAGTCTTTCGATCCGGCAACGAGTAATCTCTGCTTGGTATTGGCTTTTTTTTGCAGATATATCTTTTTTATCGTCTTCAAGAAACGGAGCTTCTTTTTCAGCCTTATATTGAGAGATTTTAGCTTGGATGTCTTTTTCTTTTTTCATCTCTCTATCAAGCAGGCGTTCAAGGGTTTTGATAGCAGATTCAACCTTCAGACTGGAGTTACTCCTGTGCAGAATTTCATATTCAGATTGTACCTCTCGAGCAATAATCATGGCTGATTTTGCAGATCTAGCATTTGAAGTAATTGTAAATCTTGGACGGCTCTCCTCAGAGAGAGATATGCTGTAGGAAACCGTACTGCCTACACTTGTGGGAATGCCGGATTCAACATAGGGTTTGAGCATCTCCCTTTTTAGTTCAGGTGAATTTTCTATTTTGGTGATTACCTGCATTCTCAGCTCTTGGCTATTCAGACCATCCCTGTGCTTGCCTACAAGAAGTTGAAATTGTTGTTCCTGTTGATCGACCTTTTGGAGATTTATAATTGCAGGTGGAGGAATAAGCCTAAAGGAGGAAGAACTACTGAAAAATTCGGGGACTTGCAGATCCTTGTAGGCAATAGTAAGAGCTATGGGCAAGGCGATACAAAGAGAGATAAGCCATCTATCCCTTAGAATGAGAAGCACATCAGAAACACCACGTACTTTTATAGTGTCTCCTTGGTTTTTAAAAGATTCTGGATGTTCTTGATCCAAGTTTAAAAAAGCCTTTCTGGAACATTGATTTGATCACCGGGATATACCCACCACTTCTGACCTTCAACCTCGGTATTCCCTGCATTCAATGCATCAAGATTAATAACAAATACCTTAGTTTTTAATAATTTTCCATCGTTGTCACGAAATGAACGGGTAACGGAAATTTTTGACTTGTTGGCAACTGGGTTCAACCCACCAGACATATTAATTAGTTCTGTTATACTGACAGCCGCAGCCTCAGCTGGCAGCACAAAAGGGCCTTGCTTATTGACTGAACCGGAAATGTAAACAAATCTAGGGGTATATGAAGTGATTTTGGCAATGATGGTAGGTTTTCGAAAGATTTTCCTTTCGATGTAGAGAGAGCTTACCTTCTGTTCAGCTTGTTGAATGGTTAAACCTGATAGTTTTACCATGCCCAAATAAACTAACCTTATGCTTCCATCAGGATCAACTTTTGTGCTTACTCTGCACTCATCTTCATTTAAGACGGTTAAATCGATTGAATCGCCTGAAGCTATTTGGTATCCGCCTTCATGTTCCAAGATATAGTGGCTTTGTGAAAATAGACAATGTATTAACGATTGATGAAGTATCAGATAAATAAAAAATTTATAAATCATGTTTTTAGAATCGTCCGGTAATTGAAGCAGAAATTATGTGTCGATTGAAATCAGATGCATTTCTAGAGATTGAATTTCCATTATAAATAAATTGAGAAGTAAAGTTTTTCGATAACAATTTAGTAAGCGATGCATCAAGTCCAGTTTGAGTCGTTTCAAAAGAAAAACCATTCATCATATAAACTTCTGTCAGTGAGTGGGATAGGCCAATGTTTGAGCGTAGCGTAGGACTTAAGGAATGGTTAATGCCATACCTAAAAAAGGTGGACAACTGTGAGTTGGCTGATGCGGTCGGTGAAAAACTTCTTGATAAATTAACATTAGAGGTGGTTTTAGAATTATGCTTTAGGTTGATATTTGCTGATGTTACCAAGGAGCTTCTGTCGTTCATCGAATTGTTTTGATAAGACAAATTAGAATAACCTACAGAGGCAGAACCATTTAATTTAGGTGATATTTCACCGTTTGTTCCAAGCGAAAAGCTATGAGAGATTGTGTTTCCTAGGCTTAAAGTAGAATTCGAAGTTTCAGTTTTTCGGTATGTGTGATTTAAGAAAAAATCTAATTTTGGAGAATATATGTAAATAACATCTGAAGATATAGGTAAGGTCTCAAGATCTTGGTAGTCGTTATTGACTGCACCGGACTGATATTCTCTAACTTCGTAGCTTGTTCCAGTTCCGAACGCCAACTTGGCACTGTGATTATATCTCGCATTGAGACCTATATTAAAGAAGGTGTATGATACTAAGTCTCCTTCAATAAGATCTGTTCCAACTGATTGGCCGAGATCAAAACTTGCAGAAAATCTAATCTTTGAATTAGTTGAAAAACGCTTTTGTAAGCTTTCATCAAAATCTAGATTAAAAGTAGTAACCGGAGTTAAATTACTTCTACTTTTATTAAAAAGGTGTTCAGAAATTCTAACTCCCGATGATGCACTAACTGAAAGTAAAGAAAAATCTTTTGAGTAGTGAAGTATAGGATGTAATATCAAAATAACATCATCTCTATTTTTCAGATCACTATTTTTAGATTTGTTTTTGTTGAATTCTTCTTTCGATAATCCGAAAAGATTAGAGTCATAGGTGGTGGTGAGATTGGTTGAGAAATCCAAGCTTCCTACTTTACCCTTGATTAATGGATAGCCAATGGATTGAAAGACGATTATAAGAGTAGCAATTCTTTTCATGTACATTTCGGTAATTATGTTTATCCAATTGGGCTAATAATTTGAAATTTTTAATTACACTTGTTTTACTATTACCATGGCTTAGAGGAGGAAATCTTAGCGGAAATCCAAATTACATTGTATTTGGTGCAATAGCAATCTGCATATTGTACATAGCAGTAAGAAGTGAGGTTAAAGCAAAAAAATGGAAGTTATTTTCAGGAATTACTTTTTATATTTTTTTATGTATTTTGCTCTTATTTAATAATATTATAGTTTCAGAAAATAAGATTTCGAAAGCAGAATTTACCAATATTGATTTAGATGCAAGCGACGAAAAAATTAATCATTTAAAAAAAATAGTTATCAATTATAATGATGAATTTAATCAAAATAAAGCAAATGCATTATATTTATTGAATAATTCGATAAATGAAATTACATATAAATTTAATGAAATTAATGAGGCAGTAACTATAGTAGCAAATAAACTTATTGCAGATCAGTCTAATATTTACAGTCCTTTTATCCCAAATTCTATTTTATTAAGTAAAACCAATTTTATAGATTTTACTATAATTTATTTAAGTATATTCTTATTTTTATTTTTGAAAAGAGGGAAATACAATTTCAGATTATATTCAAAATTAATTTTAATCAATTGTGCTACTCTTTCAGTTATTGGTATATTGATGAAATTTGATGTGATATGGTTTTATGATATCGACAAAACATTGAATTTACTTGATATACCTGATTCAAGAAATTATTTTTCATCATTTGCCTATAAAAATCACTGGGCAGCATTTTGTATCCTTTGTATCGCTCATGGTATCGCTCTTTTTCTATCAAAATACAAGCGAAATGAGGATCTAAATAAAAAGACTTTATTTTTTTTCACACTAACATCTTTTACTATAATTAGTACTTTTTTTGTTATTGGTTCAAGATCTTCGCTACTTGTTTTGATAATACTTTTTGTCTGTGTCTATATTCTTTTTTCAAGCCGTAAGAACATTTTAATAGTAGTAGGAATACTTTCGATAGCTTTGCTTTCAATGATCAAATCTGATCTATATAAAAGTAATGTTTTTATACAAACACATATGCAATTTGAGCACTTTAAAAATGGCAATTCACCACTCCGCTTACTATTATGGTCAGATTGTCTTAAGCTAATAAGCGATAAAACTTTTTTTGGTTATGGCACTAATTCTTATAAGGTTCTAAATCCAATTTTTCATTCTCAGGCAACAGTTTCTTCACGGTATTTAGTAACTGAAAATGCTCATCATGAATTCACACCAGTTATTAAAACAGCTCATAGTGATTTATTGCAATCACTGGCTGAGTTTGGATTCATCACTTTTGCTTTAGTAATATTTCCTTTATGCTTTTACTTCTTACGTTTATTTACAACCTCAAGAAGTTACTATGTTAGGACACTTTGTATCGGTTGTCTGATGCACTTGGTTTATTCTATTATTGATCTCCCTAATAAATCACTAGCCAATTATATGTTATTTATTTTCACTCTGATTACCATTATATGTTATTCTAGAGTTTCAATGATCGCTCCAAGAGTTAAAATATCTTCTTGAATTACCTCGGTGTATGAGTGAAATTAAGATAATCATGCTCCGCCCTAATTTCTATCTATTGGTATGTATTAACCTTCTGTTAATATGTACCTCTTCGGTTTTTGGAAATAACTCGCAGAGAAGATATTCCACCTCCTTTACCTCGTTTGATCAAAATCAATCAGTCAATGTAATTATTAATGATTCATTTATCAATGGTCAGTTCGAGTTAGGGTTTGAGGGCAACCTAACCAATTTTTATTCTGGGCTTGTACCAGATCAGTTATTATCTGCGTTAGATTATACTTTGCATGCCCTTCTAATCCTTAAAGACTCCAATGTAAATACAGCGAATCCTTTAAATGATTTAGAATTCTACAGTGCAGTTGATGATGTTCTCAGCAGTTTTATCGATTCAAGTCTCGCCTCAAATGCCTTAACACAAGATTTTCAAAACGATCTAACTAGCATTATGATAGAAAATTTTATTACTGATCCAGTCGGCGTAAGATTATTTCCTAACATTAGAGAAAATATGTCTAAATTATCTTCTTTGTATCTTCAATCTGTTGTGGAACAAAATGATTTTGATTTGGTTGAAGATGCAATATCCTCTCTTTTATATTCAACCATTTCAATTTATGATAATCAAAACCCTAATAATATTGATTTTAATTCCACGAATTATACGCCAAGTATAATTCCAGTCGCAAGAGATGACCAAAATGAAACCGAATCCATGTTGTATGGAGGTGTTGAAGGGTTTTATAATTTTAATCCCTTGAAATCCAACCTAGTTGCTGCAACTTCTGAATCAATCTCAGAAATATTTTTTGATAGTTATTTTTCTAACACGACTGTAGCGGATTCAAATTCAACTCAACTTTTTAATTTACTTTCGACAGCCTTTTACACTGGTATTTCCAATGCATCTGACGATTTGGGTAGGGAAGGAAATGAAGCATTTATTTATGAATTATTAAAGCAAACCTCTTCTCAGATAACTAGCGGTTCTACGATGCATCTTTTCACCAATAGTTCTTTTTTAGAATCAGGTATGTCTTTCACTTTGACTGAAGAACTTACTCATTCCCTTTCTAAAGTTGCGATTGAAACCTTCGCAACGGGCAATAACGATGAGCTAGATTATAATAAAATTTCAGAATCAATTGCTTTTGGATCATCTATGGGAGCGCAAAACGAAAAGGTACTTATGATTATTGGTGATTTCAATAGTAACCTTGCCAACACTCGTAAATTACTTTCCCAGTCTCTCGCTTATGGTTCATCTCAGGGGTCTTTAGTCGCACTTTCAAATCTTTCGCTTGTCGATCAGAATGTCGGTTGGGATCAAATTAAAGAAGTAGCTAGCCATGCAGCTAAAGGAACGATGATCGCTAATGTGGCCAATGCAATTTATTTTGGCGAAGAAACAGACCTTTTGCCCGTAATTAATTTTACCGCACAAGGCTCTACCTTTGGGGCTACCAGCACTCTTGAACTAAATAATATTGAGAAACCTCAGGGGAAGATTGAAGACTTGTCTGTAGAAGTAGCAAGGGCCAGTTCTCATGGCGCTTCTTTAGGTGCTGTTTTTTCTACTGTAGGTCTTAAAAGTTCTGATCCTGTGAATAAAGAGAATGATTCACCAAGTAATGATGCTGTTAAAGCAGTAACATACGGGTCTACTATAGGTGCTATATTGGGTGCATCCGAAAGTGGTAATGGAGATCCAGTGGTAGTACAACAAGCCGCCAAGCAGGGAGTTACCGAAGGATCGATCATTGGTGCCGGGTTTGCCACTGAATATCAAGAAGACTTTTTCGTTGATAATGATTTTGAAGATGTTGAATTAGCTGCGAAGAAAAATCTTATTTCTACTATTAATTCTATGAATGCCGACGCATCACTAGAAGCTATGAATTCACTCGCAACTAAAAAGGTCAAAACTAGCAGTAGAGACATGCTTTTGTTGATTCGAAAGTTTAACATCAGTCCAAACACTACAAATCCTGCTACAATTTTTCAGAGACCAAACAGTAAACAAACAGGAAATGATTTTCCTTTCCCTGATAAGTTCCCGGCCGCGACGCCAATTTAAAAGTTTCGCACTCGCTATTTTTAAAGTTTAGTTTTTTATGCTCTTCCATGAGTAACAATTCTTCAGAAATAGGTTTGATAGGACTTGCAGTCATGGGGCAAAATCTAGCCCTAAATATAGCGGATCATGGATTTAAAATTTCGGTTTTTAATCGTACATTTGAAAAGACATCCAAATTTCTCGAAGCCAATAGTGATGTAAAAAACCTATCTGGTTGTGAGGATATAAAAGGATTTGTGGCATCCCTGCAAAAACCACGAAAAATCATCATTATGGTGCAAGCTGGAAAAGCTACAGATGCAGTGATTGATTCTCTAATCCCGCTTCTCGACAATGGGGACATCATCATTGATGGAGGCAACGCCAAATGGACAGATACGATTGAACGTGAAAAAAAACTAAACCAAGAAAACTTACTTTTTGTTGGATCCGGAGTTAGCGGAGGAGAAGAAGGGGCAAGATTTGGTCCATCTCTCATGCCTGGATGCTCAGTTGACGCGTGGAATGCAATCAAAGATATTTGGCTTTCCATTTCCGCTAAAGTTGACCCTGAAAATGGTAAGCCTATCGAAGGGGCAACTCCTGGAAATCCTGTTACCGGCGGAGTTCCTTGTGCTTCCTATATTGGCTCGGACGGGGCAGGTCATTATGTAAAAATGGTTCACAACGGTATTGAATACGGAGATATGCAGATGATTTGTGAAGCTTATCACATTCTTTCCGCTATCGGTGGTATTGAGCCACAGGAAATTGGTGAGATTTTTGAAAATTGGAACCATGGTATCCTAGACTCCTTTCTGGTCGAAATTACTGCAGATATTCTAAAGCAAGAAGACTCTAAAACTGGAAAACCTTTCGTGGATATTGTTCTAGACGCGGCAGGTCAGAAAGGGACAGGTAAATGGACATCTGTCAATGCACTAGACATGGGAGTGCCTGCACCTACAGTGGCGGAAGCGGTTTTTGCTCGTTGCTTGAGTGCTGTTAAAGAAGAAAGAGTCAATGCAACAAAATTTCTCCCCTTTAGCGGTTCTGTAATTCCAGCTGAAGACCGATCGGAGCTAATCGAAGCCGTGAGAGATGCCTTGTATTGTTCTAAAATCTGCTCTTATGCACAAGGTTTTCAATTGATGCGAGAAGCCCAAAAAGAATATAATTGGGATTTAAATTTTGGAGAAATTGCTCAGATTTGGAGGGGCGGGTGTATCATCCGTGCAGCTTTTCTTCAAAAGATAACCGAAGCCTATGAAAAGGAGTCAAATCTACCCAACTTACTTCTGGATAAATACTTTAGTGATTGTATTGAAATGTACCAATCTAATTGGCGCAAAGTTGTTTGCTTAGCCACAAATAATGGTATTCCTATTCCCACCTTTTCATCGGCTTTGTCCTACTATGACGGATACCGATCTGCTCGCTTACCACAAAATCTTTTACAAGCACAGCGGGACTATTTTGGTGCCCATACCTATGAAAGAGTAGATTCTCCAAGAGGAAAATTCTTTCATTTAGATTGGTTACATCCAGATCGACCTGAAGTTGAAGCTTAATCAACCCAATAAGCCCAAATATCTAAGAAATATTTTTTTGACTGTTTCATAATCATTTTCTCTATCCTTGGAGATGATTATGTAGTCAAAGCTGTCAGCCAAAGTTAACTCTTTTTTTGCAGTTTCAAGTCTGGTTTCAATGTCAGACTTTGTATCAGTTGCCCTCTGAGAAAGTCTTATTTTTAAGACCTCCAAGTTGTTGGGCTTTAAAAAAATTGTAATTATTTTTCCTTTGAAATTCTTATCTTTATAAATCTCCTTATGTAAGCTCCTTGCCCCTTTAACATCAATGTTGATTAAAATATCCTGCTTTTTTTCAATTTTATCAAATACAGTTTTTTTGCGAGTTCCATAATAATTTCCATGGATTATTTCATTCTCTAGAAAGGCTTCATTTTCTAAAAGTTCATGGAATTGTTTAACGCTTGTAAAAAAGTAATCCTCTCCTTCTTTCTCACCATCTCTGGGTTTCCTCGTAGTAGTTGTGACCACGCGGCTTATATTAGAACCAAATTCTTGAAGTAACCGGTTACAGACAGTTGTCTTACCAACACCAGCAGGGCCGGAAATAACCAGAATAAGGGGCATCTTAGAGGGTAAATGAAACTGCCAACGTAGTAAACCCGGCAATAGAAAAACTAAGGGCAACTAATTTCACTCTGTAATCGCGTTTATCTAGCCAAATGAAAAAATCTCTAAATCGAAAGGGCCATGCACCGAAATACAATGCGGCAACAATTATAACATAAGTAATCGTCACCAATAGTAGCCTACCAGGAGAATCTTGTAACCATGCCGAATCCAGTACCTCCCGTGCGTAAAATAAGCAAATAATGGATAATGACCGAACGGCTAAAAAGTCTTTAACTAGTGCGAAAGATCCAAAATATATAAATACGGCAACAAGACCAATAATCAGTTTATAATTACCAAAATCTGCGTCCGATAGATTTTGTACATAACGAAACAGGAACCAGCCGAGGGAAATGGTCATTAAAAAGACCGCGATTCTATTTGATCTGGCGAAAACAAGCATAGCAGAACAAACCCTTTGCTGTTTTAGCCAAGCAAGCATGCCGACTGTTGCGAGAATGATGGATGTTAAAATCGAAAATTGAAATAAATTCATAATTGTGGCTTAGACTAAAGAACCTTTGAGGATTGTACTAGAAGCTTCATTGATTTGGACTGGCACCATTTGCCCAATCAAATCTCGCACTGCTGGGAAAATTACTTTTCGATAACATCTTGTTCGTCCCATTAGGTCTCCCCTCCCCTTCCGAGCTTGTGATTCCACCAGAACTTCCATGATTTTATTAATTTTCTTCAAATTTGATTCCTCGGATTGTCTATCTAGAATCCCAAGCAGAGTCTGATTTCTTTCCTCTTTGATTTCCTGAGGAATTTTATCAGGAAATTGTGCAGCTGGTGTCCCGGACCTCTCGCTGTACTTAAAAATAAACGCCATTTCGAAGGCAGCTTCTTTAAACGCTGAAATAGTTTCCTGAAATTCCGCTTCTGTTTCACCGGGATATCCAACAATTACATCCGTACTAATCCTCATGTTTTGATTTACAGAACGAAGTGAGGAGACGAGTTGTAAGAATTTTTCCCTACTATATGGTCTATTCATAGACTTGAGCATTCTATTTGAACCGCTTTGCATGGGAAGATGGGCATAATCACAAATCTTTGGTAAATCCACATATGCTTCGATTAAGTCAGGTCCAAATGATGTGGGGTGAGGAGATGTGAACCGAATTCTTTCAATTCCTTCAATTTCATGAATCTTATTTAGAAGTTGAACGAATGGTGATTTCCCTCCAACTCTTGAAAACACCCCTCTACCATATGCATTAACAATTTGACCAAGAAGTGTGACTTCACGTACTCCGCGGTCTCGTAAAATTTTAATTTCATCGCAGATTTCATCCATCTCACGATATCTCTCACTGCCCCTGGTCTTGGGAACAATGCAAAATGAGCAGTTCATGTTACATCCCTGCATAATAGAAACAAAAGCAGAAACTTTGTTGAGTTCAGAACTTACATGCTGATTAATCTTATGTTGCGAGCCCTCCTCTTCTTCGAGATCAATTACACTGGAAAAATCTCCCTTTGAATTTTTAGTTAAAATTTCGTCTAAATACTCAGAAATCCTGTGAAACTTTTGGGTCCCAACGATTAAATTAACCCCTTGGACTTCATGAAGAAGATCACTGCCCCGATTTTGGGCCATGCATCCGAGAATTCCAAGGGTTATCTGATGGTTTTTTTTTCTTTTTGAAAGCAAATTGTTCGCTTTACCTATGGCTTTTTTCTCGGCCTGCTCTCTTACGCTACATGTGTTTAATAAAACGATATCTGCACCTGACTCGTTACTTACTAATTCGTAGCCATTTTGAACAAGATCATGAGCAACTAGCTCAGAATCTCTTTCATTCATTTGGCAACCATAGGTTTTAATAAACACCCTCTTCATGTCCCAATGTTTCTAAAGTATTGCCTAGACTGGTCAATGTTGAAGGTATCGAGCCACTTCCATTAAGTCGTTTATTATTTGGACTGGAAATTCAGATAATTGATTTTCAGAATTATGACCTTGGCTATATAAAAGGGCACTGCATCCGATTTCATTAGCTACTTGAAGGTCATGTATCGTATCACCCACGAGCAAAATTTCCTCAGGCTTTAAATCAGAATCAGTAATAAATCTTTTGCCTAATTCTATCTTTCCTTCAGCTTTAACATTGTCTGTACCCAGAACTTGATAAAAAAAAGATCCTAAGTTGAAGTGATCAACGAATAGTTCAACATCTGATTGATTGCCGGCACTTAAAATCGATTGCCTTAAACCATGTCTTTGGATCAGTTCTAAAATCTCCAAGACCCTCGTCTGAAGCTTGCAGCCTTTCCATTTAAGTCGATATTCCGAAATAAAACATAGTGAAATCTCATCAAACTTTTCGCCGCTAGAAGGGAGAGAAATGCTTTTATAGAAGGCCGATACAGGAAATGAGAAATTATTCCGATAATATTCAATTGAAATCGAAGGTTGGTCTTGGAGACATAAAATCTTATTCAGTATGTCCACACACAGAGAGGTATCATTAATCAAGGTACCATTCCAGTCCCAGACAATTTCCTTAATTTTCAAGAAGTTAGAAGTAAATAAAGTTTAAAATTGTTTTGTTATTAAAAAAAATACAAAACAACTTGAAAGGAAGCGTAAACCTCACAATCTATTAGGTATTAAATATGGCAAAGCAAAGTAAAAACAATTCTACAAGTACAGGAACGAACGCAGATTTAGATCTAGCAGTGCAGGGTATTAATAAAAAGTTCGGGGACGGTGCTCTAATGAGATTAGGCGATGCAACTAAGATGAATGTGTCGGTAATATCCACTGGCTCCTTGGCTATTGATCTGGCACTTGGTGCCGGTGGGCTTCCAAGAGGGAGAATTGTTGAAATTTATGGACCCGAATCTTCTGGAAAAACAACTTTCTGCCTTAGCGTGATTGCGGAAGCACAAAGAAATGGAGGAAATGCTGTTTTTGTTGATGTTGAGCACGCCCTAGACCCTCGATATGCCAAAATTGTTGGTGTTGATTTAGATAATTTGATGGTATCGCAACCAGAGAGCGGAGAAGATGCCCTTAATATAACCGAAACATTAATAAGATCAGGGGCAATCGATGTTATTGTTCTAGACTCGGTTGCTGCCTTAGTCTCGCGGCAAGAATTAGACGGCCAGATGGGTGATGCAACAGTCGGTTTACAGGCAAGAATGATGAGTCAGGCAATGAGGCGACTGACCGCTGCTATCGCCAAAACCAATTGTGTTTGCATTTTCACAAATCAAATTCGCGAGAAAATCGGAGTGATGTTTGGGAGCCCAGAGACAACTCCTGGTGGAAGAGCACTAAAATTCTTCTGTTCAATACGCATGGACATAAGGAGAATTGGTCAAATCAAGGAGGCGAATGGAACGGTAACTGGTTCAAGAACCAGATTGAAGGTTGTTAAAAACAAGATAGCCCCTCCATTCACAGCTTGTGAATTTGATATTATGTATGATGAGGGAATTTCAAGAACTGGTTCTATCGTTGATCTTGGAATCGAGCACAAAATTCTTGCGAAAAAGGGTGCATGGATATCATTTGAGGGTAATTTAGTAGGTCAGGGTCGTGAAGCTGCTAAACAGGCTATAGCGGAGGACAATGCACTTATGAAGACAATTACGGATGCTATAATGGAAAAAGTGGAAGTTACTGTGGGCGCCGTATTGGCACAAAGCCAAGAGGAAGACTCTGACTAGAAGAAGGTTTTACCCAATCTGGCAATGACTGATACTATCGTCGCACTTGCGACACCCAATTCCCAATCCGCATTGGGAATAATCCGAGTTAGTGGAAGGATAGTGCTTGAATTGTGTGAAAAAACATGCGGACTCCCCTCCCCTACTGCCAGGTGTGCACATTTAACAAAATATACTTCTCTAGAGCAAAATACACTAGATCAGATTATCATGGTGTATTTTGAAAAAGGGAGATCATTTACAGGAGAAAATTGCATGGAACTTACTTGCCATGGAAACCCAATTATACTTGAGGAAATTTTAAATGATCTCATTCAACGAGGATGTAGAATGGCTAACCCAGGAGAATTTGCTTACAGAGCGTTTCAAAACGGAAAAATAAATTTAACACAAGCTGAAGCAATTGCCGATTTGATCGGGGCAAAAAACAAGCAAGCACTATCTTTAGCAAATAAAAATCTTGAAGGAAACCTATCCAAAAGAATTGATGATTTACAAACTTCAATACTTAGACAACATTCTGATATAGAGGCATTTATCGATTTCCCTGAAGATGATCTAGGTGTAGAAAAAACTGCTCAAATTATTACCAGTCTTCAAGGAATTTGTTCAGAGTTATCCGATCTTATAGAAATCGGAAAAAAAACCGATGTATTCAACCGCAATCTTAGAGTCGTTCTTGTAGGGCCACCGAATGCAGGGAAAAGTTCTATTTTCAACAAAATTGTAGGAATGGATCGAGCTATAATTGATCAAGAACCCGGCACAACAAGAGATTTTATAGATTACAATATCAACCTCGGCCAAGTAAATATACAGTTATATGATACAGCAGGAATCAGAGAAACTGATCAGGTGATTGAAAAGCAAGGGATAGAGAGAACTTATCAGCTTATTAAAGATGCAGATCTTGTTTTAGTTGTTTTGGATAGATCACTTCCCTACCCCAGTTTTATTGCTAAAGAAATTGAGAGAGAAATTAATGATGAAAAATCAATAATCATTTTAAACAAATCAGATTTACCAAATAAAATTGAAATAACAGGCAGCCATTTTAATGAATTACCTGTAATTGATGTTTCAGTAACAAAGAACAAAACGATCCTAAAACTAACTGATGAAATAAAAAATTACCTACTAAAGGATTCATTCATCGAAAATGAATTCAACTTGTCTGTTAATCTTAGGCAATCAAATGCACTAATTAAGTCATTAGTCTGTATTCAAAATAGTATAGAGAATATTAAGTCAGAAGAAACCATAGAATTCTCAATACCGGATCTAAAAGAATCGATTTCACTCTTAGGGGAAATTGCTGGAAATAAAGATAATGAGGATATGCTTGATCTTTTATTTTCGAACTTCTGTATTGGTAAATGAGTATTGGAGACACAAGACAGAACCCTTATGATGTTATCGTTTGTGGAGCTGGTCATGCTGGGTGTGAGGCTGCACTTGCTTCAGCTCGGTCTGGTGCGAAAACACTAATTCTAACCGGTAATCTGGATACAATAGCTCAAATGAGTTGTAATCCAGCGATTGGGGGTCAAGCGAAGGGCCAAATTGTAAGGGAAATAGATGCTTTGGGGGGTGAAATGGCTTTAAATACAGACTTCTCAGCTATCCAGTTTAAATTACTCAATACCTCCAAGGGTCCAGCTGTACAAGCTCCCCGGGCACAGTGTGACAAGAAAAAATATCAACTCAGGATGAAACATGTCCTTGAGCAATATGATAATCTAGAAATTTTTCAATCGCTGGTCACCGGTCTTCTTGTAAATAATGATAAATGTATCGGGGTTAATACATCCCTTGATTTGGACATTTACGGGAAAACCGTTATTGTTACAACTGGAACATTTTTGCGTGCACTTATGCATGTTGGCGAAAACAAATCGGAGGGTGGTAGATTGGGAGATCATACCGCAAAAGGACTTTCTGCAGATTTCCTAAAATATGGAATCGAGTTAGGTAGATTTAAAACAGGAACACCACCCAGAATTCTTGGAAATACAATCGATTTTAATAAAACTGAAAAGCAATACGGTGACAAAACTCCTGTTAAATTTGCCTTCTACGATACTCGGTCAAAAGAAGAAAAGTTCCACGTAGAACAAAACAATAGGTTCCATGTGGAACATCAAGGTGAATTACAACAAATTGAATGTGAAGTAACGAAAACTACAGCCGCTACTGCATCGATTATTAATGATAATCTTCACAAGTCACCACTCTACAAAGGAGATATCTCTGGGACTGGGCCTCGCTACTGTCCTAGCATAGAAGATAAAATTGTAAAGTTTGGCGAAAAGGATGGTCACAGAATTTATTTAGAGCCTGAAGGAATAAATACCGATGAATGGTACATTAATGGTTTTTCAACCAGTCTGCCATTTGATATTCAATTAGAAGCACTTAAGACAATACCTGGGCTTGAGAATGCGCAAATAATACGCCCAGCCTATGCTGTAGAATATGATTATGCTTTTCCTACACAACTTTCATTGAGTCTTGAATCCAATAAAATTGAATCCTTGTTTTTTGCCGGCCAAATTAATGGGACATCAGGTTACGAAGAAGCCGCTGCTCAAGGATTAATCGCAGGTATTAACGCTTCTCGCAAGGCAACTTCTAATATACCCATAATTGTAGGTAGAGATGTAGGATATATTGGCGTATTGATCGACGATTTAACTTCAAAAGGAGTTACTGAGCCTTATCGAATGTTTACAAGTCGTGCTGAATTCAGATTACTTTTTAATCATGGTAGTTCTGAATTACGATACATCCCATACCATGAAAACACCAATCTCATATCTTCCAGTAGAAAAGCAAAAATCAAGGCCAAGATTCATTCCATAAACGATTGGATAGATACTTTAAATAATACTAGATCTTCATCTAATAAATCTTTTGGCGACTTATTGAGATCATCTAAAGATGTTCTTCTTCCGCATGAATTTAATTCTCTATCATTAGAGATTCAAAATGAAGTAATTTATAGGGTTAAGTATGAGGGGTACTTAAAAAGGGAGTTACTGAATATAGATAAATTCAGGAAAAACGATGGAATTACTATTCCCAATGGTTTTTCTTACGAGGGGATACCGGGACTACGAAAAGAATCCATTGAAAAGCTAACCTCAATATCCCCGAATACTTTGGGACAAGCTTCTAGGATTCCAGGCGTTAATCCATCTGATGTAGAAATTATCCTAATCATGATTCAAAAATTATCTCAAAGCTAAGTAATGTTACAACACTTGGAAAAACTAAAAGAAGAAAAGAAATCTAGGATGGAGAGGGCAGGGGATTGGTTCGTAAATACACTCAATCCTTCCTTAGAGAGTAATTGTAATACTTCATTTAATTTTGAAATAGGGTGTGGTCATGGACATTGGCTTACCTCGTACGCAATAAAAAAACCACGTGAAAATTTTGTCGGTATTGATTTAATTTCCAAAAGAATTGAGAAGGCTAATTCAAAGGTTGAAAAAAGAAATCTCAGCAATGTTTGTTTCTACAAGGCAGAAGCGAATGAGTTTCTTGAATTTTGTGATTTTGAATTATCAAATACATTTATTATGTATCCGGATCCGTGGCCCAAAAAGAGGCATTTTAAGAGAAGGCTTATCCAGTTTCCATTCTTGGAGCTTGTCGCTAAAAAAACTCTTCTTGGTGGAAAACTCTATTTTATGACTGATCACAATGAGTACTTTCTTTGGTCACGCACGATGGTTTCTGACTCTAAATACTGGGAATTAACTGAAGAAAAATGGCCTCACGAAGAGATCAGTTATTTTCAAAATATGCTTCCTTCCAATCAGTTTTTTTGTGCATCAAGGGTATAAGTTTTACTTATGGCCTTGGATTTAATTTTCATTCCAAAATTTAATCTTTAACAAATTTTCTTTTTTCATGTTGTTGCTTATTGACCTAGGCTATTATTTTGCTATGAGTTGATCTAATGTTTAAAAAGGCATTCCTTTTCATTCTTTTTTCTCTCTCTCCCACAGTTTATGGTGCTGCGGGCGGAGTAAGTCTGACTGCAGAAGTTGCTTTTATGTTGGGTGATTTACCCGTGACTAATTCAATGATCACTAGTTGGGTTATCTCATTGCTTATTATTCTTGTCATTCGGTCTTTATCCGGAAAAACTTCCTTAGTCCCGAACCGAGGCCAACTGTTTGTTGAGTCAATTGTTGGTAGTATTCGAGTTATTTTAGAGCCAATTGTTGGAAAAAAGGTTTTCTTTGCATCCTTTTGGCTGCTTAGTGGTCTTTTTATTTTCATTTTGATCAATAATTGGAGTGGTCTGCTTCCTGGTGTAGGTACAATAGGAACTGGTTATTACGACCAAAACAACCATTTTGTAATTGAGAGTTCGTTTATCAGACCTGGTAATGCAGATTTGAACATGACTTTTGCATTAGCGGCAGTCGCAAATTTATGTTGGTTGTATTTCATCTTTAAATTTGAAGGTATTAAAAATATCGCAATCCACATTTTTGGTAACAAAGCAGATAAGAAAGAGGTTGGAATATATGTCTTCATTGGTCTGATTCCATTATTTTTTGCTGTAGGACTTATCGAAATCGTTTCCATCCTCTTCCGTCCAGTTTCTTTAACATTCCGCCTCTTTGGCAATGTTTTTGGTGGGGAGAGTCTTTTGCATAGCATGTTCTACCTGGTCCCAGAACTTGCTTGGATTCTTCCATTACCCTTTTACTTTATGGAGGTTTTGATTGGATTTGTCCAAGCCTTGGTTTTCATGCTTTTAATTGCGGTTTACATTGGACTGATGTGCAATCATGGAGATGAACACCACTAATCTTTTGGAACGGGACTATGCTTAAGCGTAGACGTTTTCAACTAAAACATTAAACATTAATTAATTATGATAGAAGTACTCGCACAAGCAACAGAGCAAGTTTCACAAGCCGCCTCTCAACCAGAGGGAATTACCGGAAGTATTCAGGGAGCCTTAGGTTGTCTTGGTGCAGCCATAGGTGTGGGTATTGTAGGAATGAAAGGCGTTGAAGCTGTTGGAAGAAACCCTGATGCATCCGGAGCGATTTTGGTACAATCCATTATTGGTATGGCTCTTGCCGAAGCTGTTGCTTTCTACTCTTTATTTTTGGGCTAAATAAATTATTCTTAAATGATTGCGTTAGCCAGCCTTACAGACACCGCAGACAAAATTGTCACAAATTTCGGTGTTGATTGGCCGATGTTTATTGCCCAATCGGTTAATTTCACGCTTGTCGCATTGGCTATTTGGTTTTTCGCCTTCAAGAAGATTTTATCCACAATTAAGGAGCGTGAAAAGCAAATAGCTGACTCATTAAAAAATGCTGATAGAATAAAGTTAGAACTTGAAGAAACTCAGTTAAAACACAAGGAGACTCTCAACGAAGCGTCTCTGGAGGCGAAGAAGACAGTAAGTAAAGCACAAGAACAAGCGAAATCCCTCCTCGAAGCTCAAAAGGAGGAAGCACGCTTGGAGGCTGAGGCCATTATTGCCAAAGCTAAGTCTGCTATGGATTTGGAGAGACAAAATGTACTGAAAGATGCTCGCGAAGAAATCGCATCACTTGTTGTCCTTGCCACTTCCAAAGTGCTCGATCGAGAGCTTAACGACGACGAGAGGAAAAGGTTTACTCAGCAGGCAGAGAATTATGTCCAGCAACAATAAAGTTTTTAAGATTGCTCAACTCCTTCTCAATCAGTCTATCGGCGAAAATGACCGAGTTGACTCTGATAAAGTTTCTGCAATTTTGAACGAGTTGCGTGAAAATCCACCTGCAAAACATATCGAGATTCTCAAACGTTTCGGTTTTCTCGTTAGACGACACATGTCTTCGTATCAAGTAAGCCTAGAGTTTAAAGGTGGTGACGGTTCTGAAATCACCAATAGCCTTTGTAAAAAGAACTTCATTGATCATCATGCTACCGAAGTGCAAGCTGTTGATTGCCCCTCATTAATTGCAGGATTTAGAGTTAAAATTGGAGATGATGTCTACGAAGATTCTATTGCTAACCGTCTTAATAATGTCCGCAAAGCACTCTTATAACATTCAAAAATAATAAATGAATTCAATTACTGATCTGATCCGTAAGGAGATAGAAACTCTATCTGTTGACGCAAGTCGCTCCAATGTTGGTAAAGTTACCATGCTCGCTGATGGAGTTGCCCGAGTCGAGGGCTTGTCCAAGGTTATGTACAACGAAATGGTGGAATTCCCTAACGATGTTTTAGGAATTGCCTTAAACTTGGAAGAAGATTCTGTTGGCTGTGTTTTACTTGGTGACACAAGCTCTTTGAAAGAAGGGGATGAGGCCAAGACAACCGGAAAGCTACTTTCCGTTCCCGTTGGTATGGACCTTTTGGGGCGAGTAGTTGATGCTGCGGGTCGTCCCATTGATGGCAAGGGCCCAATTGAAGCTAAAGAAGAATATCCTGTCGAAAGAATTGCACCAGGTATCATACCGCGGAAATCAGTAGACCAACCCCTTCAGACCGGCATCATGGCTGTTGATTCGATGATACCGATAGGTCGTGGACAACGAGAATTAATCATCGGCGACCGTTCAACCGGGAAAACGACTATCGCCATCGATACAATCATTAACCAGGCCAAGATTAATAAACAGGGTGAACAATCCGGGAATAAAGACTTTCGGCCAGTTTACTGTATTTATGTTGCAGTAGGGCAGAAAAATTCAAATGTTGCCCGTACCATTAAAATTCTGGAAGAAACTGGAGCTATGGAGTATGTAACTATCGTTTCTGCACCAGCTGCTGATAATCCTGCTAACCAATACCTTGCACCCTACGCAGGATGTGCGATGGGAGAGTGGTTTATGGAAAACGGTCGAGACGCACTAATTGTGTATGATGATCTTTCAAAACATGCGGTTGCTTACCGTCAAATCTCTCTAATTCTTAAACGCCCATCTGGCCGTGAAGCTTATCCTGGAGATGTCTTTTATCTTCACTCTCGCCTTTTAGAAAGATCAGCTCGGCTGAATGAAGACAACGGAAACGGTTCCTTAACTGCATTGCCCATCATCGAGACTCAAATGGGGGATGTCTCGGGTTATATCCCAACCAATGTTATTTCAATAACAGATGGACAAATCTTCCTAGAAACTGACCTATTTAATAAAGGGATTCGCCCTGCGGTTTCTGTTGGGCTTTCAGTTTCACGCGTAGGGTCAGCAGCTCAAATTAAGGCTTACAAAAAAGTGGCTGGTAAAGTTAAGCTGGAACTTGCTCAGTTCCGCGAACTTGCCGCATTCTCGCAGTTTGAATCTGACTTGGATGCAGCCACGAAGGCACGCTTAGACCGGGGTGCACGGATTGTTGAAATGTTCAAGCAAACTGCTTTCAATCCTATTCCAGTTGAAGTTCAAACTGCCATCATGTGGGGAATGCAAAATGACTTCTTTGATTCTATTGATGTCGATAAGATATCTGAAGCTGTGGCCAGCCTTAAAGATTATCTTTCAGCTCAAGGAAAAGAGGTCTGTAATGAGATTTATAAAAGCGGCAAATTAGAAGAAAGTACCGAACAGAACTTAAGGTCGGCACTGGAAGACTGGAAAAGAACTTTCGCCTAATCCCTAACGGATTATTTGATTCATGCCTAATACTAGAGATATTCGAAATCGCATCAAGGGGGTTAAAAGCACCCGCCAGATTACACGTGCGATGCAGATGGTAGCTACCTCCAAAATGAAGAAGGCACAGGACGAGGCTAAGACAGGCCGTCCGTATGCGCTTATTTTGGCTGACATTATAGTTTCCATAGCAGACGAGTTTGAAGAAATTACCCAGTCGTATTTTGTGCAAAGACCAGTCAGGCATCGTGGAATCTTAGTAATCGGAACAGATAAAGGTCTCTGTGGTGCCCTGAATGGAAATCTTTTCCGAAAACTCAATGATGTCGAGAACTCAGCAAAGTTCATTGCTGTTGGCAAGCGAGCATCCCAGTTTTTAAGCAGAACTAAAAGAGATCTTTTAGCAGATTTCTCACTTCCGGATAAACCCACTTTCTCTGATGTGAGGAAAATTGTGGATTTCATGCTTCGCAGTTACGATGAGGGCTCGATCGATACGATTGAGATTCTCTACACTAGTTTCATAAATACCCTAAAACAGGAGCCCGAATTAATGAGGCTTCTCCCTCTTAACGATTTGGATGCAATGACCCAAAAGTTACATGAAAGATTTGGCGAATCAGATCACAAAGCACCAAAAGATAATCGGGAAATCTTATTTGAAGACCGGGACGCAGTCTTAGCTGATCTCGCCGGTCTATATCTCAAGCAGGAAATCTTTCAGCTTGTTTTAGAATCTCAGGCATCCGAGCACAGTGCAAGAATGGTGGCGATGAAAACAGCCACCGACAACGCTGGAAATCTGATAGACGACCTTGCACTTCAGTATAATCGAGCAAGACAGGCAGCAATAACCCAGGAAATCCTCGAGATTTCCGCTGCCAGCTTTTCAAATTAAAACTTCCTAAACCCTTTTTTAGAACATAAATGGAAAACTCAGATACAAATAAAGGCAAAATCGTTCAAGTCATTGGAGCCGTAGTAGACGCCGAATTCCCTCCTGGTTCAACTCCGGAAATCTACGACGCACTCGAAGTCACTTACAAACTTTCAAATTCTGATACTGAATCACGGTTGGTACTCGAAACCCAACAACACTTAGGCGAAAGCCGTGTTAGAGCCGTAGCCATGTCTTCAACGGAAGGCTTGGTTCGCGGAATGGATGTTACCAATACAGGTGCTCCCATCTCCGTTCCTGTTGGAGAGAAAGTTCTTGGACGGATCTTCAATGTAATTGGAGAAACGGTAGACAATCTCGGTCCATGTGGTAACGAAGAAACTCGCCCAATTCACCGACAAGCTCCCACACTGCTTGATCAGGATACTGAAGCTAATATTCTTGAAACTGGCATTAAGGTCATCGACCTTATTTGTCCGTTTATCAAAGGTGGTAAGGTAGGTGCTTTCGGTGGAGCAGGTGTTGGTAAGACGGTTGTTATCATGGAGCTTATTAATAACATTGCAAAAGCGCATGGTGGTTATTCTGTTTTTGCTGGGGTAGGGGAGCGTTCCCGCGAAGGAAATGACCTTTACCAGGAAATGTCTGAAGCAGGAGTTATCAACCAAGATGATATTTCCAAATCAAAGGTAGCCTTGGTCTACGGACAAATGAACGAACCACCTGGCGCTCGGATGCGGGTCGCTCTTTCCGGTCTCTCCATGGCCGAATATTTTCGTGATGAAATGGGACAAGATGTATTGCTTTTCGTAGACAATATCTTCCGTTTCTCACAGGCTGGTTCTGAAGTTTCGGCTCTTTTGGGAAGATCCCCTTCCGCGGTTGGTTATCAGCCAACACTTTCAGAAGAGATGGGCATCCTTCAGGAACGAATCACTTCTACAAAGAAAGGTTCGATTACATCATTCCAAGCGGTCTATGTTCCAGCAGATGATTTAACTGACCCCGCCCCGGCCAATACTTTTGCACACTTGGATTCGACTATCGTGCTTGAGCGTTCGATTGCTGAGCTTGGAATTTACCCAGCAGTTGATCCACTCTTTTCAGTATCTAATGCGTTGTCCCCGGAAATTGTTGGGGAAGAACACTTTCAGGTTGCTCGACGCGTACAAGAGGTGCTGCAATCCTATAAGGATTTGCAGGACATTATTGCGATTCTTGGAATTGATGAACTATCGCCTGATCAGAAACAAACAGTTTTCCGGGCACGTAAGATTCAAAAGTTCCTCTCCCAACCTTTCCATGTGGCTGAAGTATTTACCGGTGTTGCTGGACAATATGTGCCTGTTAAAGACACGATTCGGGGATTCAAAATGATCCTAGATGGAGAATTGGATGAAGTCGCTGAAAATGACTTTTATATGCAGGGTGGAATCGACGGTGTGATTGGAGAGGAAGCTTCCTCTTCCTGATATGGCTAAGTCTATCATCAAATTAGAAATTGTTACCCCAGGAGGGGTAGTTTATTCCGAGGATGTTGAACATGCCGTTATTCCTACTGCAAATGGAAAAATTGACATACTTCAGCACCATGCCCCCTTGATTGATAGGCTTGAACCTGCAGATGTAAAAGTTGTCATGGACGGCAAAACTGATTATCTCGCTGTAGGTGGTGGCTTCATCGAAGTATACGCTGAAAAAATTTCCATCATCACCGACCAGGCTATTCTTGTAGATGAAGACGATCATCAGCAAATTGAGGCTGCAATCAAAAGGGCTGAAGAAGCCCTGGAGGAAGGTAAAAACAGTAACTTTGATGAGGCCCAGCTCCAATTACTAGAAGCTGCTGCTAAATTCGAACAAGCACGAAAACTAGCTAAAGGAAAAGCTCGCTAGTTTTTCAATAAAAACTTAACCTCCTCATTCTTAAATAGGGTTTCGTTGCCCGCAAAAAAAGGTAGTTTGCCCAAGAATCATTTTTTTATGATTTGATAAAATGTCAAAAAAATGGACAGCCGATTCATTTGAAATACGCTCCTCTACAATCCCAGAGGCAGGGCGTGGGCTTTTTTCTTTAGTTCAAATTTCTATTGAAGATACCATCGGTTACTATAAAGGAAAAATCTTAAATAATAAGGCTTTTAATAACCCTAGACGTCCTCCTTCAGATTATATTCTCTATTTGTGCAATGATTATATCATCATAGGAGAAGGTACTCAGGCCAATTATACCCGTTATATTAATCATTCTAGTAAAAGACCTAATGCTTTTTTAATCGTATCTACTCGTTGGAAAACTGCTCGGTTTGAAGCCATTGATGAAATTAACCCTGGAGACGAAATCTTTTTCAATTATGGCGAAAACTATTGGGAAAGTTAGTTAATCTTAGATTATCTATTTTGCTGCCTTCAAAACTTATCTAGCAATAAGTCGCGACTAATAAATCCCTTTTTGGGTTGCAAGAAAAAAGCCTGTAGGTCAGTATTTATCAACTAACGGGCCCGTAGCTCAGCGGTTAGAGCAGGGGACTCATAATCCCTTGGTCCTCGGTTCGAATCCGAGCGGGCCCACCATAATTGGATATTTTTTATCCATTTTGTTTTTTTTAATGTCTTCGGCACAGCTTGTTCTCTAAGTTGGGTAATAATTTAACTTATGAAAACTGTATTCCCCGAAGAAAAATCAAAGCAACTTGGTATTGGTGAAGGATATGACTTAGGTTCCCCTCACTATAAAGAATTAGTCAATTATGCTAATCTTAAACTGGCAACTTTAGGCCTTCCCACAGTGGGTGATCAATCGGATAACCCGACTTTGCGTTTAAGTGGCTCCCTGGTAAAGGAGTATCGCGAAAAAGTCAGATTATTACGGGGATATCTATGCCCGGCAGACAGAAGAATTCAGGATTTTCTGACTCGAATCCTTGGTACGGATCGTCCTAGTCTGCCTACTGAATCTTTTGTTTTGGACAGGCACGGTCTCGCACGCATTACTTCCTTACCGAGGGACGGCTATAATTTTTCTTCCTCTATCATGGAATCAAGAAGAATTGCCCAGGGCGTGCTGCACAACCCTGCCAGTGACCGACGCACCACATCAGGAGTTTTTCATGTGGCCGATGTGGGATTACCTGCCGCTGATGATAAGAAAGTGGTTCCTTTAAATGCAGCCAAGGAATTGCTTCGTCTTGCCTTGAATCCTCCGCCAACAGATATGGTATTTCCATTCTCATCCAATGAAGATGACCCAGCAAAATGCTGGGTTTCTCTCATGCTTAGACCGGTTGTCTGTCCTGCGGTCGAGGGGTATATCCGAGAAAAATCAATGGAAGTCCGTTTTTTTGCACCGGGTGGATGTGTAGCTAATCTTGATTTTGTTGAGAGCATCTTTGGGAATGGAGGAGATCCTTTCCTGGCAGAGAATGATTCTGGTTTAGATATCGAGCATTGGACCGGTCATACAGGATGTGTGATTGTGGCTCCACACCTTGCTGGTACTCCCAAGCAGATTCTTAATCTTCCATCCAAAGCTAATGCAACAGAAAGGGAGCTTCGGGATGGTATGTATTATGACAATAATCCAGACGAGCTTTATAATGATGGAGGTGCATTCAAGCTAACCTTCCGCGATTCCTCTGGTTTGGTTGTTACGGTGATTGCGGATAATTATTTTGGTTACTGTAAAAAAGAAGTAAAAACACAGGTTAGCCTTTCTGCCAATCTTTCGGGATTATCAGAGGAAGAACATGCTGGTGGTGCTGTCGTTTTTCCTAGTTACGATTTGGGTGAGGAATTTAATCCGTTGGAAATCCTACCCAAGACACCTCATACTTTCGATGATACCATAAGTTCACTTGGTATTAGCAAAGACGATGTCCCCGAAGGAGTTTATTGTGATCCATTATTCTCGTCTCTATTTTATCTACCAGAAAATGCTACCTTTAGTTTGCGTGATCAAAAGATTTCCTGGTCATATAATGATGATCCTAAAACCTTAGCATTAATACCTGAAAATTCTTATGTGTTACCTTCCGGCTATAAAGTCGAAATGAAGAAAACCGAAAATGATGGTCCGTGGAAACTTGTCGGAACAGTGGGTGAAGGCTTCCTTTGCCATAAGCCATGTACGGTATCGGGTGGCGGAAAGTCTGAGATTTCGAAACCACTCACCGATGCGATCGTCTGTGGCCCAGTTTTCATTGCTGATTGGGAAGGGGATATGAAATTGGCAAGAGAGGTTATCAATAAAGACTATTCTGATAGGTTTAGGGATCCGAAAAAAAGTAATATTCGAAACCGTACGGTTTTGGATGCAAACCGGTCACTGGGGTCGGTCATCAAGCTACTGACACCTTCTCAATCCCTGTACACGGAGGAATTTAACACCTGGTTAGAATCGATCCCACAGAGAGTCAAGGACTTGGTTCTCATCATTAAAAGAAGATATCTCGAAGAATGGGGTGAAGAATGGGAAAAACACTTCAGTGTGGATTCAGTAAACGGACAGCCCGCCAATGAACTAAGATTCAAGGGCGAAAAATTAATTACCAGACTTTTACGAGTGGGTTTCGATCAGAACGGCTCTTGGAGGCTATTTGCACTAAGAAAAGATTTTATTCCAGCAGAGAAAATTCTCGCTGAAGATGACATCACAGTTTCCACTGTTGCACCCCTAAGCCTCCTTAAAGAAATTGGTCCTGGTACATTTAAGGAGTCGGCAAAGTTTGTCCATAATTGTGAATACCGGCTGTTTCAAAGACCTGACGATGCCATTCACCGCGGATTTGACAAACAAACCGAAAAAGATCTCTCCAGACCCGGTAACTTTATTAGTAATTTTCAATGTTTAAACGAAGATGATGCGAAAGAACAAGTATCCAAGACCTTAACTTTTGAAGATTATACAGAACCCATGCGGGAACTGATAGAATCAGCATCCAATAAATCCGGAGAAGAAAGCCAGTTTGTTTCTTCAGCTAATCCAAGAATTGTGGATGGTAAACCAACGAAAAACCCACGATATTTACAGACTCGACCAGATTTATTTAATCCCAAGTCTGTACATTTGGCCCTCGAAGGAACTCGATTAAGAAGAAAGTTGAGTCACGACTCCTCTGTACTCTATCCAGTGAGGTCCGTTCTTCCCGGCCGAAGAAATAATCCTGCAGAAGAAAAGGGTAAAGTTAGACCTCTTTGCTGCTTCGCACCAATTCATTATCTGGAATTACCAGAGCTCTTTATGGATTTTATTGTTTCGGTAACGGGTAAATCCCCATCCACTACCGGGGCAGGTTCCGAAGGAGCCCTCACGAAAGCTCCCTTCAATGCGCTGCTACCCATTCATGATTTGAACGCGGCACTTGTTTCCTATGCTTCCACGGGGCAGGGGGCATTTGTTACCTCAGCAGGATATATAGGGCCCAAGTACAAAGTTGCCCATGACATCAGTCTTTTGATTCCCGAAATATGGAGTCGCTTAAGGGATTATGAAAATGATCCACAGGATATGATTGAGAAAGGACTACTCGAAAAAGTACCTGCTTTTGAGTTGAATGGAAAAAAACTTCCAACCGAATATCTAGGTTATCGAATTACCAGAAGATTTGCTCATGAATTTCTTGGCAGAATATTCACCGACCCTATTTCTGTATTTCCTGAAGACATGCTTAAGCCAGAACTTCAAGACGGTGAACAATATGCAGACAGTATTGAGAATCTTGTGGAAGCAGGCCAGTTGGTGGCTGAAAGATATTTCAAGGATGGGTGTGCAGAAAAAGCGTGTCCTCCTCTTAAGGCACTTTTGGAAATAATGGCCCATGGCAACTGGGAGGGTAAAGGGTTGATGGATCCGGAGTTTAGAGGTCTATTTAATCCGGAAGCCATTCTTTCTAGCGATTGGTATAAACGACGCTTGGATACAAGAATTGAAGTCACCAAAGACTACTGGAAAAAAAGAATAAACTACTTGGAGGAGTTTCTGAAAGATCATGTTAACCGAGAAGCGTCTGAAAGGTTAGGTATTCAACAACGACTCGATTTTTCCAAGGATGCACTTTCCAGGCTTAATGATAAACCAGAGGCGATCAACCGAATACATGGATGCTTGGGGACTGACCCTGGAATTTACGAATAAATTTTAAATTTCCACTAATACACTCCGAGCTCATACTCAATAACAGGCTCGCCATTTATATCTTGAATACTCGCATGCACTTTGGGCCCATTTGGTAGCCAGTCGATTTTCAGCAGGCCGAAATTTTCATCAAAGTATCTTTTTCCCACACGGTAGATATTTTCTTCAAATTTTGGTCGTAACCTTTGATTCATCGCACTTGATGTTATATCAAATAGAGGGTAGGGAAGGGCTCCTTCAAGTTTGGTAATTTCACTCGAATGTCTGTCTCCGCTTAAAATTATTGTACCGTTACTATTTTGTTTTTTTAACATCTCCAAAAGCTTCTTTCTTTCCTGGGGAAAATTGCCCCAAGTTTCCCACCCGTGAGTGGTGGAAACCACCTGGATGCTACTGGCAATTATTCTCAGTTCTGCCTTTTCACTAAGNGTTTTCTCGAGCCATANCCATTGATCTNGGCCCAGAATTTCNGCNTCTGTTGAGTCATTAGGAGCATAAGGNCCTTTTCCGCTTTCCCTTACTTTNGATCGNTTAAGTGAGGTTCGGAAGTATCGGGTATCCAAAAGAATGAACTGTACNCGCTTACCNGGCGGACCGACTATCAGACTATCGTAGATACCGGGAGTNTTTCTTCGCAAAGAGTTGGCCGGCTCANTTAGAAAATCAAGGAAGATATTTTGGGACTCCGCTTTCTTAGGGAATTCCTTACCCGCATCGTTTTCTCCGTAATCATGATCGTCCCAGATAGCAAGGACTCGGGAATTTTGACGAAGCTTTTTAAAGCCGGGTACCGATGAAAACTCATTCCATTTATCTTTGAGTTTTTGCATGTCACGGGTGTCACCATAAATATTATCTCCTAGCAGAACGAAAATATCCGGTTTTTTACTCAATACACTTTCCCAAATTGGCTGAGGCCTGTTCTGCTTTAAGCATGAACCAAAGGCAATCGTGTTAATTGCTTTTTGTTCAGCCTGGATCGATATACCTAAAAATATGGTTATAATCGTAGTAGTGAAAAATTTCAAAAGGTATAGTTTCATTTGAGATGTTGATCCGCAAAATCTAGATATTGGTTCCAATCATAAGCCGTTACATCGTGTTTACCATTGCGAACATGATAGCCAATCTGTCGATGTACAGGCCGGTTGAGCATGGGTTGTTTCTTGGCTCCGAAACTCTTACCAAACAACTGATAAACGGGCTCTGCATGCAGGGCAGAAAGAAATTCACCTTTGGGGTCAGCCCATCGGTCCTCCTCGGCTGATGCGATATAAACCGGGCGGGGAGCAGTTAAAGCAATTAACATGTGTTGGTCTACAGGGCAATTTTCTTCTTTATCGTTATATTTCTTATAATTTTCACAAAACCAATGAGGAAAAGAAGTGTTTATCCGCTTAACAGTTTCACCAAAACGACGCCTGCTTAATGCGGCTCCACCGCAGCCTGAATTATTGGAAATTACCATCGCAAAACGTTCATCAGTAGCTCCTGCCCATAGCGATGTTTTGCCAAGGCGTGAGTGACCCATCACTGCAATCCGATTCGAATCAATAAGGGGATCTTTTTCCAGATAGTCCATGCAACGGCTTAAACCCCATGCCCACCCTGCAATCGAGCCCCAGTCTGAGTACTTTCGTTTTTCCGAGTCAAGGAGGGGAAACAAACCGTGTATTCCGTTTTGAAAACCATCATCAAAATCCGGATCGATATCCCCATAGTAAACGGTAGCGAAAGCATAACCCCGGTTAATCATATCACTAATGGCCCAACGGGATGCTGCTAACCCTCTGTCTTTCTCCCTCGCTCTGTTATCTTTTATACCATTGCGATTTCTTACCCAAGTATTTGGCAGAAGAATGGCGGGATCTGAGTGAACCGTGTGATTTCCCTGAAAATTAAGCGTGAGAAAAGCTGGGAGTGGTTGGATGGAAACCTTTGGTAAATATAGCAGTAGGTTGATTGACCGGGTTCGGTTGGATTCTCCCAAAATAATCGCCACTTGCTTGCGAATCGCCTTGCCACCCAAAGCATCTTGCCCCTCTTCCACGATTTCAATCCGCATGGGTATCTTATTTTCAGGTGACTCTCCATACACTTCTTCCTTAAATAACTTTAATATTTCAGGTCGCCTTTTCTCTATCCAAGTCTGGGCAGTCCCAACCTTTGTCCCGTCTTGGCAGACTAATGGGTCAGGCAATTCATAAGGAATAACTTTAGATTCGTCGTACAGATATCCTTTTGGTTGTGCATTCATAGTCATCGAAAAGATAAGAAAACTATAAATTCTACCTAAAAGAGAGTTGAGCTTCATGCCTATGTTCATGAAACCCTAAATTCTGGAAAGCAAGTCTCAAAGAGACTTTTAACCTACTCAAGCCGCAAGCCTTGTCGTGGGATTTAGAAGCTTTTGAAACAATGTGTCTCTCCGCTCCCTAGCTATAGATAGGTCGCTTGTCCTGAGGGAATGCCTGATTCGCTCAGCAGTTACCGGTGTTGGNTATATCGTGTAGTGAATCCACCATGTTCCATTATTGTTCCAAAGATGATGGTTTTCATTNGAGTCATCTATTCGCAGGGCCAATTCCTCTGCTTGATTTTCTATTAGTTTATTCATTGCGCGTATTTCCTTTCGGTTGATTACACGCTTCACTCGCAAATAATGCGAGGAGAGCGCAGTTTTCGGTTTTGCCAAGACCGCACATCCCGGTGTTTAGACCTTGTACCACCGTAGAAGCTCTCGCACTCGGTTGGTAACCCAGTAATGGGTTGTCTATGGATGAAGCAAATGGCTATTTATAAAGAACTAAAGCTTAAAATGGGCGAATTCTGACCATTATGCAAACATTTCCCGTGTCATAATAGAGGTTCGCTTACCAGGTATTTGCGAGACTAATTTTCCCAATGGATCTTCCCGACTCCCAGCATTCATGTGCNNGGCCTACTTCNTCAAAAGAAAATTCCTCGTCATGTAATAAAGGTTTAATTTTACCGTTCTCCACNAGTTCAGTTATCTTGTTAAGAATGTTTCCATGCTGTTNCCNGTANTGGTTTTTTAAAATTGGAAGCAACATAAAGACGACATGTAGGCTGAGACTTTTCACATGGACCTGGGTAAGGTCATGTTTTGAACGTGCAGCAATGGAAACAACAGTTCCATATTCCTTGGCTGCCTCGAAGGAGTGATCAAGGCAAGTCCCGCCAACTGTGTCAAAAACCAGGTCATAGCCCATACCTTTAGTAAACTGTGCAACATACTGCTCAGGGCTCATTTTTGAGTAATTAATCACATGGTCAGCACCAAGATCTTGAGCGAGTACTTCTTTTTGCTCGTTGGAAATTGTGGTGTGCACTTCAGCTCCCATTGCTTTTGCCAATTGCAAACCAAAATGACCGACTCCACCTGTTCCTGCATGTACAAGAACTCGCTGTCCCTTGGTTAGGGAACCGCGATCAATAAGTGCATTCCAGCTGGTAATCCCAATTAAAGGTAAAACCGNNGCTTCCCTCATGGAAAGATTAGCTGGCTTTTTGGCAAGTAATTTGGGATCAGCTAGGGCGTATTCGGAAAGAACACCGGGCATATCCCTGAAGCCACCGATGCAACCGTACACTTCATCACCCACTTCCAGTCCCTCCACTCCAGAATCCACTTCTGTAACTATACCGGCTACATCACCATGTATTACTCCCGGTAAATCCGGCCCAATTGCTGCCAACATTCCACCNCGAATCTTACAATCAACTGGATTNACGCTCGATGCACANACTTTAATGATAACATGGCCTTGTTGCAGAACTGGATATGGGATTTCTGCCAAATCAAAACCTTCCACGCCTCCGTGCTCTCTTAAGAGAATCGCTTTCACGAATAATTATGCAAATAGGTCATGCACCACTTTCCCATGAACATCAGTTAATCTGAAGTCTCTGCCCGAATAGCGNTAAGTNAGTTCTTCATGATCNAAACCAAGNGCATANAGNATGGTGGCATGCAANTCGTGCATATGAACGCGATTATCAACTGCAACTCCACCAATTTCATCCGTCGAACCGTAAGAGANTCCAGGTTTAATTCCACCTCCAGCAAGAAAGACNGTAAANCCTCTGGGGTTATGATCCCTACCATCCTTATTNTGAGAAAAGGGNGTTCTTCCAAATTCTCCACCCCACCATACTAAGGTATCTTCAAGNANNCCTCTCGCNTTAAGNTCCTGNAGNAANCCCGCAACCGGTTTATCAGTAGCTCTTGCATGGTCAGCATGCTTGAGCATATTGCCATGTTGATCCCACCTTGGATTAGCCGATTCATCCGAATAGTTTACACTGACAAACCTGACTCCTCTTTCGACCATTCTTCTAGCGAGTAAACATTGTTTACCAAAATCATCGGTGTGTTTTTCGTCTATTCCATAAATAGATTTGGTGGCAGCAGTCTCTTTGGACAGATCAGTAAGCTCAGGGGCTTCCATCTGCATTCTCCATGCCAGCTCATAATTNGAAATCGTTGCCTCAAGATTGTCATCCAAAGAAGATCCTGCCTGNACACGATTCAGGCTTTGCAGCAAACCAAACCGATTTTCTCTCTGAGCATCGCTCAGCATTGCATTATCGATGTTTTTGATTTTGGCACCGCTGACATTTCCTGCCCNGCCAATTGCTGTACCCTGATGAATGGAAGGTAAGAAAGCGTTGCTNTAGTTTCGTGGGCCGCCCTTACTNGCAGATGGAGAAATNGTAACAAAGGCAGGCAAGTTTTGATTNTCNGTNCCNAGNCCGTANGANATCCAGCTCCCCATCGATGGGCGCACCAAGTTGGTCGCTCCAGTGTGCATAAACAAGGTCGAAGGCCCGTGTGCGACACCCTCGGTGTGCATTGAATGAATAAATGCCAAATCATCGACATGCTTGGCTATGTTTGGGAATAAGGAGGATACATACTGTCCACACTCACCATATCTCTTGAACTCCCAGAGAGGCTTCATCAGTGTTCGCTTGCTCGCTTGCCCAAAAGTGTTTGTTCGTACTCCAACGAAATCAATCTGCTTCCCGTCTTTTGCAAATAATTCCGGTTTGTAGTCAAAAGTATCCACATGGCTGGGACCTCCTGCCATAAAGATAAAGATCACCCTTTTTGCTCGCTGAGGAAATAAAGAGGTTTTAGGAATAAGTGAATTATAAGAAGCTGTCTGCCCATATTGCATTCCACTTAAGGCAAGCCCACCAAACCCACAGGTTGCCGACTTTAGCATCTCTCTGCGGGTAAGTTTATGAAAAATTTGTTCCATTAATTTAGGTACCTAAAATCTAAGCATGCGAATAGAGAGTGTACAAGCCCTTCCAAGTTTACTTTGTGAGATTTTTTTTGGAGAAAAAGCAGGGATGTTTTCATTTCCTTTTCACTCGGGACCCGGCCTAAACATTTTAAAAATGCCAATGTGATTTTTCGTTTCAGATCTTTAGCCTCCTGTTTTTCGATGTTTGTTGATACAAGGCGTGCCTGCTTGATTACGAAGTCATTGTTCATCATGTACAATGCTTGAGTTGGCACGGAGCTGGTGTTTCGCTTACCAGAAACTAGGCCAGGGTTTGGGTAATCAAATACTTCGAAAAGTTCTGAGAGTTTATTTCGGTTTAGTTTTTGAAAGCTGAATCTTTTCTTTTCCAGAGCTTTTTGGTTCGCTGAAATTTGTCCTCCCGCAAAAAGCATAGCATCTCCTATCGCCTCAGCTTCCAAGCGTTTACGGTTCTGCCTGGAGAATAGAGTATTCTCGGGGTCAAGCTTGGCTGTAATGTCAGATACATTTGTAGACATCTGATAAGTATTGGAGAGCACGATCTTCCGGATAAGGGATTTGGTGGACCAATTGTTTTTAATTAAATAATCCGCCAAATAATCCAAAAGTTCGGGATGGGTGGGGCGGTTCCCCATTTCACCAAAATTATCAGTACTTGCCACAATTCCTCTGCCAAAAAGATAGTGCCATACACGATTTGCATAAACTCTTGCGGGTAATGGATTGTTTGAAGAAGCAATCCATTCTGCTAATTGAAAACGGCCACTTTCTCCTTTCGGTATCTCTGCTATCGGTGAAGTTCCTTTGGGCATAGTTACTTGTAAAAACCCTCTCTCGACAACAGGACCCAAATTGCGAATACTGCCCCTTAAATGAATATGCCAGTTACCCGTCTTCTCCTGCTCGAGAACTGACATTACCTTTGCAACTTTGGTCGGTTGACTCTTCTTGTAAACTTCAATTTCCCTCTTTATCTTCTCAACATTTTTTTTGGCCTCTTCTAATTTTTTTTGGGCAACTAAATCATGTTCAGTTTCTTTCGCTTTGCCTGAAAGATTTGAGGCGATATTTTTTTCTTCAATTGCAATCAACCTAACGGCGTCTGCAATGACATGACCTTCAGTCCCTTCAGTAGTGATCTGGACAACATCCCGTTCGATCTTCTCAAATCTAAATATTCCCACTGAAGTAAAAGACCCAAGTATAGCCGGGGGCTTAGTTTGATCTATATAAATTTTCTGCTCACCATCCGCATGCATGACGGTGATTGGGGTTTTCTTCGAACGATTTGGGCCTTCCGCATAGGATACCTGGACATCATACTTTCCTCCCTTGTGAATATTGGCCCGGTAGGTGATCGATTTATTTCCTTTGCCAGTATTGTCATCATGATGATATCCGCTCCCCACATAGCCCGGCGTATGATTGGACGATTTCCAATTGCCTTTCTTTATTGCGGTCAATTCATCCACCACAATTCCTTCCAAAGTGAGAGGATCTAATGATCTGGCATTACTATTCGTTTCTTTACCGCCCAGAGCCTTGACTGAATTAACGTCATCTTTGAGTCGCTTTTCCAGGGAGGCTAAAGTTTGGTCGTACTGTTCGCGTTCTTCTCTAAATTCATCCCGTAACTCTCTCTCGTGAAATCCGGCGACATTTCCGGGTACAAGGCTATTTGTGCTGCGAAAAATTCCCGCCATCGAATAATAGTCCTGTATAGGGATTGGATCAAATGGATGGTCATGGCATCGGGCACAATCCATTGTTAGCCCCATAAAGGCTTTTCCAACGGCAGTAAGTTGCTCATCAACCACCTCCATTCTTAAAAGTTCTTTATCCTGAAGTTCGTAATTATGAGGCCCAAGAGCAAGAAAACCGGTTCCCGTAAGCTGTTCGTTGTATTCTTCATCTGTAGAGGAAGGCATTAGATCACCGGCAATTTGTTCCATGATGAATTGATCGAAAGACTTATCCTTATTGAAGCTGTTGATCACATAATCCCTGTACCTATGAGCATTGGGAAAAGAGTTATTTCTTCCTCCTCCTGTCGTATCTGCATAGCGAGCCACATCCAGCCAGTGCCGTCCCCATCTCTCACCAAATCTGGGAGATTCCAACAGTCTATCCACTACAATTTCGAAAGATTTCTTAGATGAACTATCTTTAAAATCTTTTATATCCTCCGGGGATGGAGGAAGTCCTGTGAGATCAAAAAAGATCCTGCGTAATAATTTTATGGGTTCAGCCTTGTGAGAAGGTTTTAAATCGTTTGCCTCAATCCCTGTTAAGATAAAACGGTCAATTTCATCTTGGATCCATTCGTCTTTTTGGACTTCGGGCAAGTTTGGAAACCTGACTGGTTTGAATGCCCAGAATTGCCTTCCCTCTTCGAAGCTCTTTGCTTTCAGCCCCCCTACTGCAAAGACTTCCTCCAAGGATGAATTTCTTGGATCATCTGCACCCATGGAAATCCACTTATCAAAATCAGCTAAAATAGATTCAGATAATTTACCAGATGGAGGCATCTGCAAGTCATGTTTATCATATCTCAATGCATTCATCAGAATACTTTTGCCAGGTTGACCCGGTATAATAACCGCACCTTTCTTTCCGCCACTTACCCAACCAGCTTTGCGATCAAGAAGCAATCCTGCCTTCAATGACTTTGATTTAGCTGAGTGGCATTCATAGCAATTTTTTGTTAAAATAGGACGAATTCTCTTCTCAAAAAAATCGATTTTCTGGTCGGCAAGTCCTGCTGGCTGGATCAAAAGAAGAACCAAAAAAAGAGACTCTATTCCAAAAAGGTTTCTTTGATGTGTTTTTTTTAAGAACATAGACTTATGGGCTGATCTGGTAGATTTTATAACATATTTATTCAAGACATCTCCCGAGTAAAAAATAAAAAAAAGGATTCTTTAGATTTGATTTAAGAGGCTCTTCTGTGAAAACATCTCAAAATGAGTCAAAATAATCTTAATCGCCGTCAATTCCTCAGCCAATCTGCATTAGGCACAACTGCAGGAATCCTTGCATCCTCCACATTTCCATTCATTACATCTGCAGAAGATAAATCGCCAAATGAACGCTTACGCTTCGGTGCAATCGGAGTAGGGGGCAGGGGGGCAGGAATCGCCAACAGTGCACGAAGACTCTCTGACATCGTTGCCGTGTGCGATCTGGACACCCAGCGTATAGACCGAGTCAACAAATCATTGGCGCAAGGCAAGGCAAAGGGATATGAGGATTATAGAAAGATTCTTGACCGTAAAGATATTGATTTTGTTACCATCGGAACCACCGATCATTGGCATAGCAGGATTGCTATCCATGCGATGCAAGCGGGGAAGGATGTTTATTGTGAAAAACCATTAACACTGACTATTGAGGAAGGAAAACAGATTTGCAAAGTAACCAAAGAAACAGGCCGAGTATTTCAGGTGGGTACTCAGCAAAGAAGTGAAATGGGACAAAAATTTCTTACTGCAATTGGAATAATCCGCGAAGGCAGAATCGGAAAAATCAAAAAAGTCACCTGTAATATTGGTGGCGGTCCACAAGGTGGGCCTTTCGAAAAATCAGATCCGCCTTCCAATATCGATTGGAACATGTGGCTAGGACAAGCACCT
>PATX01000007.1 GCA_002713685.1 Opitutia bacterium
TGATAGTGTTGCAATAGAAATGATAGGAGTTTATGAAAGATATTCTTGAAAGATTATCATTTACTCTCTTTAAGCTATGTTAAAAAGAATCACTTTATCTTCAATATTCGCACTTTTTTCATTTTCAATATCGAGTGCTGAAACACCAGCTGGTTATTATGCACCAGCAAGTATAGCAGGTGGAACCTTAAATGCTCAGGATTCAAATTGGCCGGTTTACGATGAGACAATTAGCTTTTCCAGTTCAGGGACTTTTACGGCAAACATAACCAACGGTACAGATGACCCAAGTGGTTCGGGAAGCTACACTTACAGCAAGACAGGTACGAACACGGCTAGTCTCTCTTACACCATTGATGGTCCAGGCTATAGCTTCGAATATGATCTCCAGTTCACTGGAGAAAATACAGGTACCTACACAAAGTTTGCTGATTATGGAGGTGGCACAACCGATGAGACAACTGGACCCTTTAGCCTGAGCGGAGTCGCTGTACCCGAACAATATGTTTGGGAAGACTATGATGATTTTAGTGGTTCAAGCCTCGATACAAATAAGTGGGAAGTGGGCTATTTTGCCGGGGGGGAGACGGTCACAATTGTCAATGGGCAGGCCCAATTAAGTGGATCCGTTTATTCTCCCAGCAGTCCCTCTCAGATGCCCAGCGATTTTGCAAATGCTGGACAAGATGCGACCGAGGGAAACACCTTTTTGTTTGTAAAGGATTTAAACATCTTTGGATTGGAGGCGGAAATTATGATTCCCAATGCAAACAATAATTACGAAGCGGGGATGTATCTAGCCACCTTGGATAGTAACCCATTTGGAAGTTTGGGCTTTGAGTTGCGCAAGACGGCAACCGGAAGCTCTTTCAACTATGATCATTTGAACGATCAGGGAAATAAGATTCTTGGTTACGAAGCAGGGTCTCTGGATACATTTCATAAGATTGTAATCACCAAACTTGATGAGCAAACGAGTTATTATCTCAACGATAACTTGGTCAAGCAGTTCTCCAGTTCATCTCATGATGTGGACTATTGGTCCATTGGATCCTTCAATGATGAAGGTTTGGCCTATCTAACTTATGCCGACAATGTCCGGGTGCTTCGTCAAGGCACTCCAACAACTGAGCCCGACCCAGTAACTGTAGTATCCGACCCGAACGGACAAGCGGTGGTGTTGCAGGTGGATGAACGGTACAAATGGAACAGTTCCTTGGATGGTGTCACACTTTGGGGAGTAGAACAATCAAGTGATGGATGGTCATCCATGACCATGCGTTTTGAAAATGGCCGTAACTTCGGAAATGAAGGGTTTTATGATTCGGTGGAACAACCTCAGCCTTATGATGTATCCTTTGAAATCGATGAAAATGGATACATAAAAAGTCTAGAAGACGATGGAGACTATCAATACTACAATGCGGTAAGTGTTGAAAATGGGGTTATCGGTACTATTCAAAATGATGAGGGTGTGAGCTCCGTTGCAAACAATGGAATTAATCAAATTGACCAATGGTTCTTCACGACCCGTGCAGCGGCTGAAGAGTATTATTATTCAAAGGTAAACCCAAAGGATTGGATGTGGTTTGATCACTACCCATGGGTCTACTCTAATGAGCAGCAGGACTGGCTTTATTTTCATCCATCGGGTGGAACTCTGATGTACTGGAGCAACAAAGGTCAGGCATGGAGACAGTTTAACTAGGATAATCTTAGGTAAAATAAATACAGTTCACTTTTCTTTCAGCGTGGACTTAATCCGTGCATTGCATGAATATGAAAGATAACTAAACCTATACTTATGCAATATTTACAATACGCTTTTTTGACTGTCATCTGCTGGGGAACCTATGGGGTCTGCATGCACATCGGATCAAGTAACATGGGAGACAAGGAAAATGGCCGAATTATGGCTTTTCTTTGGGTGGGTCTTGCCTATTTCCTGACGGCCGTGGTTGCTCCTTTGATCATTTTAAAACTTAAGGGCGGTAATGTCGCTTTCTGGACATTTCCGACCAAGGGTTGGCAGTGGTCTTTGATCGCCGGAACCTTGGGTGCAATCGGTGCATTGGGGGTGCTATTAGCCTTTGGTAAAATGCCATCGCCCGCCTATGTGCCGGTGATCATGTCGGTGATTTTTGCCGGTGCACCGATTGTTAATGCAATCGTCAGTACGACGAAGGAAGGCAACTGGCCACATGTGAAACTACCTTTTATACTTGGTATCAGCCTGGCGGCTTTGGGTGGCTATCTTGCGACTAAACATGCCCCGAAACCTCCGAAAGTGCCGCCTGCTGCCGAGGCATCCAAGTCGTAAACTATCCATATTGAAGGGATGACAGTTTCCTTCGGTGATCGAGATGTGGCCGATAGGTGGGAGCATAAGCGTTGGGCAGATTTTAAGAATAATCTAATTCAGGTTTCGCAGTCTAACCGATTTCAACAAGTGCATTTTTCTGCTCTTAAATCATTAGATGATTGGGGTTCGTTCGACGATTTTATAAGTGTCTGTCCTTTTACTACTAAAGATAATTTAGCTAAGGATCGGGAAAAGAATTCACCTTATGGGACCAACCTGACCTTTTCGCTTTCAGAGTATAAAAAATTTAATCAGACGAGTGGCACCCAGGGCAAACCGATGGCTTGGCTGGATACGATTGAGGATTGGCGTTGGATGCTGGGTAATTGGGACCGTGTACTGGAAGCAGCTCAAGTTTGCCCAGGAGACCGTTGTTTTTTTGCTTTCTCGTTCGGGCCTTTTCTTGGCTTTTGGACTGCGTATGAAGCGGCTACTCAACGGGGCTGTGTTTGCATACCGGCAGGTGGGCAGAGCACAGAGCAGAGATTGCATGGTATCTTGCAACAAAAAGCGGAACATTTGTTTTGCACCCCAACATATGCCATGCGTTTAACTAGTTTTGCCGAGGAATTCGGAATCGACCTGAAAGGGTACGGACTTAAATCCATCATTGTGGCTGGTGAAACAGGCGGAAGCTTGCCGGCATTAAGAGACCGAATTTGCTCGGCTTGGGGTAATGATATCCGAATCCACGATCACTATGGTATGACTGAAGTTGGACCGGTTGCCTATGAAACTCCCGGTGGAGAGGGTGGTTTGCGGGTTATTCTCGACAGCTATTTTGCAGAGGTGATTGATCCGCAAACTCTTGAACCAGTAAAAGAGGGAGAGCAGGGAGAATTAGTTTTGACCACTCTTGGAAGGGTGGGGTGCCCGGTCTTTCGATACCGTACGGGCGATTTGGTAAAGGGGTATGCGGGTCTTGATGAAATGGGGCTTCCCACTTTTGATCTTGTGGGTGGAATTCTCGGACGTACGGACGATATGGTGGTGGTAAGAGGTGTAAACTTGTATCCTTCCGCTGTTGATGCGGTGCTGGCCCGTTTTTCAGAAATTAAAGAATATCAAGTGATTATTGAAAATCGTGATGCCATGCTCGAAGCCAAGATTAAAGTTGAGTGTGATCAAGAGATCAGGGCCGTACTGGAGGCGGCGTTGCAAGAGTCATTTTCCTTACGTATTCCTGTGGAGATTGTGGCAAGCGGATCTCTGCCACGACACGAAATGAAAGCAAGGCGTTGGATCAAGCCCGGCCAAAACTAAATTTTAAAAAATGAATAAGATGATTGAAATTTCCAACCTGTCCAAATCCTTCCCATCTCCAAGTGGAGAGGAAACGGTGCATGTTTTTAAGAGTGTTGATCTTGCAGTCGAAGATGGCAGTTCGCTTGCCATTGTCGGGCCATCCGGCTCCGGCAAGAGTACCCTACTTAATGTGATTGGTCTGCTTGATAAACCAAGTGAAGGCAGAATCGTGGTCGATCAGAAAGATCTTGCGGGTTTATCGGAAGTGGAAGTATCCAAATACCGAAACCAGACTGTGGGTTTTGTATTCCAGGCGCATCATCTACTTCCTGCCTGCACTGTTCTTGAGAATGTAATGCTTCCGGGGTTGGCTGGTTTTAACAAAAAAGCCTCCGGGCAATTAAAAGACAGGGCGAATCAACTTTTGGAGGAGGTGGGGCTTGGTCACCGCACTGCACATTTTCCCGGTCAAATTTCCGGAGGCGAGAGGCAAAGGGTGGCCGTAGCCCGTTCCCTGATTAATCAACCATCCGTACTCCTAGCTGATGAGCCTACTGGTGCACTTGATAGAAAAAATTCTGAACATCTTATCGATTTACTTAAAAAATTGAATGAAGAGAAGAAACTGACTTTAGTCATGGTTACTCATTCTGGTGTAAGTGCCAGCGAAATGAAGCAAGCTTTCCGCCTGGATGAGGGAAGTTTGAGGCAGGAAAGATAATGAATCTTTGGAAGGTAATAGGAAGAAACTTACTTTTTTTCCGCACACATAATTTGGGAATTGTTTTGGCCGCTGCCATGTGTTCCCTGGTCTTAACGGGTGCCCTCACGGTTGGTGATTCTGTCCGCTCAACCCTTCAAAATTTGGCTGAGACCCGAATTGGTAAAGGAGACATTGCACTGCTTTCACCGGATGGTTTTTTCGAAGAGGATTTAGCCAATCGTGTCTTTGCGAAACTGGGCGACGAGCAGGCAGTGGTTGCTCCCATTGCTCTTTCTCGCGGAATGATCACCACGCCAGATGGATCGGTACAGGTTTCAAATGTGCAGGTGCTTGGAGTGGATGATCGATTTTGGAAACTGGCTCCGGACTTTGCCCAAACCCCTCTGGGCACTTGGTCTATGAAAAAAGAATTTCGAAAGTGGGGGCCTAAAGTATTTTTCGTAAACGAGCGACTGAACAAACGCTTAAAGAGAGTGGTAGGTGACCGATTGATTTTGAGAATGGAAGAACCCAGTTTGTTTTCCAGGGATGCCCCATTGTCCGGAGAAAGAGACAATAAGTTTGTAACCATGAATGAGGAATTTGGGGGAGTTATTCCCTCAGACGGTTTTGGGCATTTTGGATTACAGGGAAATCAAAATGAACCATTAACCGTCTTTATTTCGCTGCAATCGTTGCAAAAGAAATTATTCCGATCAATCGATGAAGTTTCCGGTAGTACCACATTTGCCAATTTTCTTTTGATGGGTGTGAGCGGAAAGGGGGAGATTGCTTTGGCCGGGGCAAAAGAGGCAATGGATGAAAGTTGGAAGTTGGCTGATGCGGGAATTGAGATAAAGAATCTGAAAGATTCCAATAAGTGGAGCATACGAACCAGGCAGGTATTTCTGTCCGATGGGTTAACCAATAAAGCTCGGGCCTTGTCCAGTGAATCAGCGGGAGTGTTGACATATCTGGTGAATGCGATCGAAACACAATCGGAAGCCAATGAAAGTAAATTAATCCCTTACTCAATGATGAGCGCAGTCGAACCTGGCAAAGTTGGATTTATGAATGACGGGTGGAAGGACAACGAGATTGCCTTGAACCAATGGGCGGCAGATGACCTCAATGTTTCGTTGGGTGATCCTGTAAGCTTAAGTTTTTACACAGTAGGTGAACGAAGAAAGCTGATCGAATCGTCCCGAAAATTTGTATTAAAAAAGATTTTGCCGATGCCATCTCCTGTCGCAGGGGAGGAAGAAAGTGAATGGACTCCTCGCTTTCCAGGACTCTCGGATGCCGAATCCTGCGGAGAATGGGATACGGGAATTCCGATCGTGCACAAGGTTCGAGATCGGGATGAGGAATATTGGGACAATTACCGAGGTACGCCCAAAGGCTTTGTTTCGCTACGGGCTGGGCAGGAGATGTGGGGCAATCGCTGGGGTTCTGTCACCGGTGTTAGAATTGATAAAGGAGAGTATTCAAGTGATGAGTTGGCCACCCGTTTGCGGGAAAATTTAAAGGCCGAAGATGCGGGACTTGTTCTTCGCAGTCTCCGTTCCGATGCCGAACAGTCGGTGGAATCACCGGTGGACTTTGGCCAACTATTTATGGGGTTTAGTTTTTTCGTGATTGCAGCGATTCTCGCGATAACGGGTTTGCTTTTCACTTTTTCCATGGAACAGCGAAGCGGGCAAATTGGACTCTTGCAGGCACTGGGCTGGAAAACACGAAAAATTAGATTCGTGTTTTGGATAGAGGGACTATCTGCGGCAATAATTGGTTCTGCGATGGGTGTATTGCTGGCCTCGATTTATGGAAAAGTGATTCTTGATCTATTAAGTGGTAAGTGGAGTGGAGCGGTTGCTGGAGCCCGTTTTGAATATGATGCAAGTTTCACATCTATCGTCATTGGTTCGGCATCTTCCGCTTGCATCTGTTTTCTTGCCATGATTTGGTCGACACGAAAACTACTTGCCCGAGAGCCTCGAGAGCTTCTTCAATCTGGGAATTATGGAGTACAGGGGGATAATACTTTGGCAGTTTTCAAAAGCTGGCACAAATGGGTCGGACTGATTTTTCTGACGGGCTCGCTTTGTTTGGCCTGGACAGTCGGCTTGACGAGTAATCTGGCCTCTATGACTTTTTTTGGTGCCGGAAGTATGCTGTTGATTGGAGGACTGCTGCTTTTTAGGGCAAGACTGGGTCGAGCTGTTGACAAAGAGTCCGTGATGATAAATTTGAGCCAGTTTGATCGTCGAAACCTGAGCAGAAGATCGGGTAGGGCTTTGGTCACCGTAGGTTCGATGGCGGCAGGTGTATTCCTAGTTGTGAGTACGGGTGCTTTTAGGAAATCTCCAGAAGAAAGCCCGGAAAACTTTAAGTCGGGAACCGGTGGCTTTTCCTATTGGGGTGAATCTGCTTCCCCCATTTACGATGATTTAAATGGCAACGAAGCGATCGAGCTGTTTGATTTGAATCGCAGTCTTCTTGCCGCCACAAAAGTATTTCCCCTTCGGATACGGGAAGGAGACGATGCAAGTTGCTTAAACCTAAACAAAGCACTTCGTCCAAAAATTTATGGAGTTAAGCCCGCTGACTTTTCTGGCAGGTTTGAATTTTCGGAAGGAAACTGGACGAGTCTAAATAAAGTTTTGGACGGAAATTTTGTGCCTGCCTTAGTTGACCAGAATACCATGATGTGGGCATTGAAAATGGGTTTGGGAGATCGTATCCAATTTACCGATGGTGAGGGTAAGCCTTTTGACATTGAATTAATTGGTGCATTCAAAGGGTCGATGCTTCAGGGAGCACTCTTTATTAATGAAGAAGATTTTTTGGATAAATTTAGCCAACAGGGAGGGTATCGTAGCTTTATGCTTTCGGGGAAAACGGACGATGCAAAGCATTTGGCCGAACATTTGGAAGATCGACTACTCCAGCATGGCGTGGACTTTCGTGAGGCAACGGAGAAGTTGGCAGAACTTCAAAAAGTAGAAAATACTTATCTATCAATTTTTCAGGGATTGGGCGGATTGGGTATGTTGATTGCCACTTTTGGACTGGCTTTAGTGGTAGTCAGAAACCTTTTTGAAAGATCCCAGGAGTTTGCATTGTTTGAGGCTCTGGGCTTCCGATTGAGCAGGATTAGGAAATCGGCTATGAGAGAACATCTTCAATTAGCTCTTTGGGGAATTTTTATTGGTTCAATTTCTGCTATTCTTGGAATTGCACCAGCTCTGCTCGGGCAAGTATTGGAAAAACCAAGCTTTGTTTTCCTTTGGTTTTTATTTGCCCTGGTTCTACTCGCTTTTTTCTGGGTATACCTCGCCGTTTTCTTGACGCTTCGAAAAAGTAAGCTTCATTTGTTAAAGAATGAATAAGCCCATACGATTTTTTATGCAAAACCCTGCTGTAAGAATATTTCTATTCGTGGTGATCTTGATAGGTTTATCCGCCTGTTTACATCAAAGTAATAAGAATAAATCTTCGTCAGCCACCGGAGAAACTGCTTCAGTGGAGCAGGAAAGTCTTGGTGATGAAATGGATTGGAACCTCGAATTTAGTGAAAACTTTTCCGATGTCGAAATCGGTACAGAACCGGAAAGTTTATTCATTCTTGATGGAGCATACATAGTCCAAGCAGGGCAGACAGGGGAGAAAAGCCTAAAGTTGCCCGGATCACCGATGGGAGATTTTGGCTTGCTTTTCGGTCCGAGGGAAAAAGAAAAGAATTTGGAATTAAGTTTTTCTTTTTTTGCCAGTAAAAAAGGCCGCCGTATGCCTTCAATTGCTGCTGGTATTGGAGGAATTCGTGGATATCGTATAAGACTTAACCCTGCGGCGAAAAATATAGTTCTTTCCCTCGATGAAATGGTACTCAAGGAAATTCCTTTTTCGTGGACTGGTGACCAGTGGTGGAAATTACGCTTTCAGGCACTCGCCCGTGATTCAAACCTGACAACCCGGTTACAATTCAAGCTTTGGCCAGAGAAGAATAATGAGCCAAAAGATTGGATTTTAAATGAGCAGTATGATGTCGAGTATAAGGGTGGGAAATGTGCCTTGTGGGGTTTCCCTTACTCAAGCACGCCGATTCGTTTCGATAATATCGAAATTCGTTCGAACTGAAATCCATTCTCTTTTAAAATAATAAATTTTCAGTAGTTAAGGCTTGTGTTTTGAGTAGTTCGGAAAAGGTAGTGTTAATGTGAAAAGTCGGTCTCCAAAACTTATAAAAATATTGGTGTTTACAACCATTTTACTTTCGTTGCCCCCGGTATATTCCGCAGATGATGAATCATTTTTTACTGGTGAGGTTCTGCCACTTTTAGAGGAGTATTGTTACGATTGCCACGGGGACGGCGCCAAAAAGGGTGACTTTGCTATGGATGAATTGATCAGGCTGGGTAGCTTCGATCAACATTCAAAGAAGTGGGATCGAGTCTGGAAAAATCTTTACAATCGTAATATGCCCCCTGCCAATGTGCCGCAACCACTTGATCCAGAAGTTTCCACCATTCTATCATGGATCGAGAAGGCTTCATTCAGTTACGACTCCAGTCAAAATGACCCGGGGCATGTAATACTGAGAAGACTGAACAGGATTGAATATGAAAACACCGTTGAAGATATTTTTGAAATCGATATCGATGCCAAAGAATTCTTTCCCGCTGATGACACTGGGTATGGATTTGATACCATTGGGGAGGTTCTTACGCTATCCCCACTCTTGATGGAAAAATATCTGAGTATGGCAGAAATTGTCATGGAGCAGGCGCTAGGACCTCCAGATGAAAGGGGAATTATTCACCGTTTTGAGGCTCATGAACTAAGTGGAGGGAGTAATAGTGGAAGCATGAGGGTACTGGCCTCGCGTGGTAGCATCACTTTGTCGGTACCCATTCAAAAGAATGGTGAATACAACCTAACGGTTTGGGCATCCGGGAGTCTTGCGGGTAAAGATTTAGCCAAAATGATTATAGGGGTTAATCATGTAAACATAGGAGATTTCGAGGTTGATGCGGAGTATCCGGTTTCAAAAGAATATAAGATAAAGTTTAACGGAAAAGCCGGTCATAAAAATGAGATTTCAATTACTTTTCCGAATGATTTTTATGATCCCAAAAACAAAAACCCAAAGAGAAGAGATCGAAACTTATACATTGAGAAGATAGAGCTTTCGGAACCACAGGGAATTTCGCAGATAGAAAAATCCAACCGGTCTCATTTGCTGGGCGAATGGAAAACCGAGAAAATTAATGATGAAGTTGCCAAAGCATCCCTTCAAAAATGGTTGCCGAGATTATATAGGATGCCATTGAATTCGAGCGAACTTGCCCGACACACTGGGCTCTTTTCCAAAATGAGGGAAACAGGCCTTAATTCTCTTGAATCAGTTAGGCAGGTTTTTAAAGCAGCATTGGTTTCGCCAAGTTTTCTTTTTCGGGAAGAAAGAAAGACCGATCAAAAAAAATCTGCCAATCTTACCCTGCTTGATGACTATGCATTGGCTCATCGGATGTCTTATTTTTTATGGAGTTCTATACCTGATGATCTTCTTTGGAATCTCGCAGATCAAGGAAAGTTAAGAGCTAACTTGGAAATAGAATTTCAAAGAATGATTAAGGATCCAAAAATCAGTCGATTCATCACTAATTTTTGCGGTCAATGGCTACAATTAAGAGATTTAAATTTGATTAATCCTAATCCTGATCAATTTCCTTCATTTACTCAGGAAATTCGCCGATCAATGATATTCGAGACGGAAGAATTTTTTAAATACTTACTGAAGAAAAATTTACCGGTTGAACTTCTGCTTGGAGCAGATTTCTCAATGATCAATAACAAACTTGCAAATTATTACGGGATTGATGGCAGTTTTGATGACGACTTTAGAAAAGTGGTTTTTAAAGGAGAAGATTTGAGGAAACGGGGTGGCTTGTTAACGCATGGTTCCATTTTGACCATTACCTCCAACCCCACCAGGACTTCTCCAGTTAAGAGGGGCAAGTGGGTCCTGGATAATCTTTTGGCAGCTCCGCCCAGGGATCCGCCACCCGGTGTTACAGAATTGGAAGAATCGCATGAGTCTACAAAAGAACCTCTTTCCTTCAGGGAACAAATGGCGAAACATTCCAAAAACCCATCCTGCTATTCCTGTCATGCCAGTATGGACAACCTGGGTTATGCTATGGGTAATTTTGATGCGGTTGGAAAATGGCAGGAACAAGAGGAAGGTATACCCGTGGATGTTTCTGGCAAGTTAAGTTCAGGCGAAAAATTTAACGGAATTCGAGAACTGCAAAAGTTTTTGAACCTTAACAAAAAGAAAGCAATAACTCGTTGCCTTACTCAAAAATTATTCGTGTACGGTTTAGGTCGCGGTCTAACCTATAAGGATAGGCTAGCTGTCGATCAGGTTATCAAGGTTGGAGAGGATGATCAGGTCAACCTGGCTGATCTGATACTCAAGGTAATCCAAAGTAAGCCTTTTCAATATGCACGATAACAGGGTTTGATTAATCAGTCCTAAATTATTAGTTTTTGGATATATAATAATGATGACCTGTGCCATGGTTTCCAGAAGATCAATCCTTCGTGGATTAGGTGTTTCACTCGCACTGCCACCTCTTGTATCATTTGCAAAAGGAAAACCTACTGATATTCCGCTTCGGATGGGTTTTACCTACATCCCCAATGGCGTCATTATGGATCAGTGGCGACCCTCGGAAACGGGTGTTTTAAGAAATTTGCCCGATAGCCTAAAGCCATTGGAAAGTCATATGTCAGATTTTCAGGTTATCAGTGGCTTGAATCACACGAAGGCTTATGCGAATGGTGATGGTGGTGGAGATCATGCACGTGCCAATGCCACCTTCCTGACTGGGTGCCAAGCCCGCAAGACTGCAGGTAAGGATATCAAAGTGGGGGTATCCGTCGATCAGATTGCGGCTGAGTCTATCGGGGATAATACAAAACTCAGATCCCTGGAATTGAGTTGTGATGGTGTTCGAAAATCCGGGAAGTGTGACTCTGGTTACAGCTGTGCTTATCAATATAATCTTTCCTGGAAGACAGAATCCATGCCTATGGTTCCTGAATCAAACCCGAGATTAGTGTTTGAAAGACTTTTTGGTAATTCCTCTTCTTCGCTTGATCGAAAAGGACAACTTAAAAGAAGAGCCCTAAATAAGAGTATACTTGATTTTGCTTTAAGCGGGGCAAGTGATTTCAGTAAACGCTTGGGTAAGGTGGATCATGAAAAACTAAATGAATATTTTACGAGTGTTCGTGAGTTAGAAAAAAGAATTGAGCGAGAGGAAAAGATTAGGGATGTAATTCCAGATCTTAACAGCCCGGCTGGTATACCTGATAATTATCGTGAACATTTACGACTCATGTTTGATATGATGGTACTTGCTTTCCAAAGTGATTCCACCCGAATCAGTTCTTTCTTGCTTGCTCATGATGGAAGCAATCGCAGCTTTCGCGATATTGGAGTACCAGAAGGCCACCATGCTCTTTCTCACCACAAGAATGATCCTGAAAAAATCAACAAACTCGCGAAGATTGACCACTTCTATTCTGAGCAATTTGCATATTTCATTGATAAACTTTCAACCACCCAAGAGATAGATGGCAGTCGGTTACTTGATCACTGTATGATTGTATTCGGCGGAGGCATAAGCGATGGAAACAGACACAGGCATTCAGATCTGCCTGTGCTATTGGCTGGAGGTTCTTCCCATGGACTTAAAACCGGTCGGCATGTTGATTTTGAAAGTGTTCCGATGACGAACTTGTATCTTGGCCTTTTAGATAGAGTAGGCGTACAAGCTTCCCAAGTGGGAGATAGCACAGGTATACTCACTGATATCTAAGTTCATAATTTTCAAGGAAGATACAGCGAGGCAGTCGTTTTCCTAACAAACTCTTGCCATACGATAGGCTTTTCAAATAGAAATAGTTTTTATATGTTTTCGAAAAGCAAAGCCTTTTACTTTTCTACCGCTGGGGTATTACTGCTCTTTCTCATGTTCTTTTGGCTCACCACTTCTTTTGGCCTTAGCACATTAGAGAAATTTGTTTTCGATCTTACAAATGTTAACCTTTTCGGTTACAAGGTTCCACAGCTTTTTGGCTCTGACATAAATGCTAGCCCAATGGCTCAAGCGAAATTGTTGAAAATTGTACTCACTTTGCTCGTTCTATTGTTTTGCATCCTTATGTCATTAGTCGGTCTGCGTAAAAGTCCGAGTGATCAATTAAAACTTCTATCCAAATCCATTGGATTTTTTATTCTCTTTTGTCTAACTATTCTTCTTTTTGGTATTGTACTGGATGATCATACGATGCTGAAGTCAGAGAAAGTTGAATTATTCTTGGTGTGTTCTGTTTCATTGATAATAGGCATTACACTTACCGTCCTATCCAGAGATAAACCAAAACTTCAATACTCTAGTGAAGTTGTGGAAGTAAATACTGGTAGAAAAAAGACCGAAACACTTAAGGTAGTCGAGAATGAGGAAGAATCTAGCTCCGTAGAACCCAAATTAAATGATGAAGATGAGACAGTCGCCCCCAATTCTGAAGATGAGTCTATTAAGATTGATCCTTTAAGTGAGGAGTTAACCCTGGAAGAAGATCCTTTAGTGGCAGATACACCTAGCCTGAAAACACTTCCACCGCCTGAGACGGATGCATTACCGGATGAGATCCTGAAGCTCAGAGAAGAATTAGGTTCGGAGGATGAATCTAAAGTAAAAAATGCGTCAGATGAAGAAAATGTAATAGAAGACCCTCTTGGTGGAAATGAGGAAATAAACGAAGATCCTTTGGTGAGTGAAATACCAAGTAAAAAAACATTAGCACCTCCAGGAGAAGAAGACCTGCCTGAGGAGCTTCTGAAGCTTAGAGAAGAAGTTTCTTCAGACGAAATTGATGGTAAGCAGATATCTGATGAAGAAAAACCATCGTAATCTCATGAAGGTTTTAAGAATTTGTTTAAGAGTAATTTTTGTTACAATTATGATCTTACTTCTAGAGGGTCTTTGCTTTCGATTTGCGGAAGATTATGCAAATTTAAAAGTTAAGCTTTTTTGGGGAGAAATTGATACAATTAAAGGCGAGGAGTTGGGTTGGAGTTTGCCATTTGACGGACTAGATTCTGAGCAGCCTGTATCACCAATAAATACTGAATCTCTTTCAGTGCGTCTTACCGAAGAGTATTATTATGAATTTCAAGTCACCAAATTCGGCAGACCAATACGTGATCAATATTCCGATTATTGCAACGAAGTTAAGGATCCACTCAAAAACTATGACATTCGAAACTTCAACAATGTTAGCGGTCTTATTTTTCCCAAATTAGTAAGGCAAGCAACAGAAGAAGATATACAACAGAATTATGCAAGGAGGGTTGGCGACACATTGGAATATAGCCGTGCCATATTTATTTATGTTGTGACGGATGAAGTATCCTACCTGGAAAACATGGATAGCACACAAAAAACCTTTGGGTTCCTCTTGAATGAGAACATCGCGTGTATGAAGGTCAGTATTTCTTCCGCAGAAGATTTGAAGCAGAAAATAAGCTTTCTTAGAAAAGAAGCACCTCTTCAATCAGAAAGTTTGATTCTATGGGGCAGTGATCAGGCTGCTTCCAATATTCTGGAGCTTGTATGTGAAGAACCTGGTTTGGTCTCATTAGCGGTTGTGAAGGATCCTATCGATGTGAATTACTCTCCTTCAGCAAATGATGAAACGTGGGTGTATAGTTTTTTTACCGATACCTTTCTGAAAGATACAAAAACTGATTCATTGCTTAATCTAATCAAAATTACTGAACATTCACGTGAATCAAATTTTTTGTTCGGTGCAAGGTTAGGAGGTTTAATCAGAAAAATAGATGAAACTACAGAGGGGAATTTACCTGCTGCTGTGATTCCTTGTTTATTGAGTTGCGTAGAGTTTGCCTCAATAAAAAGTCGTCAAGATTTTGATGTACCGGAATTGATTATTCAGGAAGTTAATTCTTCCCAAGAATTAAGCACTGTTGAAACATCAGATATATCAGTCAACCCTACTCAAGATATTCCTCTTGTGACACTGGATGAAATACTTCCAGAGCCTGCTGAATTCCTTAATGAAGCCAATGCGAGCAAAGCTGTGTTTGATTGCGAAATTTTAAACGCATACAAATCGGCTCATCAGGATGATCCAAATTTATCAGCACTCACAGACAGAGAAATAATCTTACAACTAGGAAAGCAATTTGAAGAGATGGGGTATGAAATGATGGAAAGTATTTCTAAACAAGACCCCGTTTTCATGCGGCACTACCAGTCTCTCAAATAGGTTGCAGTATTCTTAGCAGATTTTTAATCTGCCATCGTTATGATGATATTGGCCTTTAGATAAATCTGGTCACACCAGGCTTAGGTGGTGCTGGTACTTCCAATGTCTTCTCCCAATCAAAATGAGATGGAGTCAGATCCTCTTTGGAATTGAGTGCTTGTTGGTAGGTGATTTTTTGACCTGTGTAAGCAGCCATCCTTCCTAAAATAGCAACCATTGAACTATGGGCCGCTTTTTCTCCATCATTAAAGGGCTTACCTGATCGGATCGATGCAAACAATACATCATGTTCCGTTTGGTACATGTCGTTGTTTTCACCGCGGTATCTCCATGAATTATCACCGGCTATAATCGTGTGTCGATTCTTGGCCGAGCAAGTTCCTTTGGTGCCAAATAATTCAACTTCATAACTGCCGATTGTACCATTTTGCTGGCGAGAAAAATGGTACCCTTTAGCCCCATTTTCCCACTCGAAAACGCAGGCAAAATGGTCATAAATATTTCCATACTTATCAGGATCATCATAGACCTGACGACCACCTGAACCTTCTGCATGTAGTGGTGGTTGATCTTCCATGGCCCATTGCATCATGTCGATACAGTGAACTGCCTGTTCTACAATTGAATCTCCAGAGAGCCATAAGTGAGCATTCCAGTTTCGTAACTGGGCCTCCATATCACCCCATCCATCTTCCCGTTTTTTCTTCCATACCTCTCCACCGTTATAAGTGGAATACATTGCATGAACATTTCCCAAACCACCATCTAAAATTCTACCAAACACTTCTTGCTTGGGTTTATGGTGCCTCCAGCAGAAACCGGACATAAACCCTAAATTCTTTTCTTTTGCTTTTTTAGCGAGTTCTATCACTTTGCGAACCCCTGGGGCATCTACCGCAACTGGTTTTTCGAAGAAACAGTGAACGCCCTTTTCCACGGCGTATTCTAGATGTTGAGGTCTGAAATTTGGTGGTGAGGTTAAAATTACCACATCGACGCCAGAATCAATTACCTTTTTGTAGGCATCAAATCCGGTGAAAGTCGTTTCTGGAGTTACCTGAAATTTATCCCGGCCACGGGCTTTGAGAATTCGGCTGCGTAATTTGATCCGATCTTCGAAAATATCCCCAATCGCAGTGAGAGCTACATTTTCATCAGCCGCCATTGCCTGAGCTGCCGCTCCACTTCCACGGCCACCTATTCCAACTAATCCCACTTTTATTGTCTTGGAGCTGTTTTGAGCATTGGCAATATGCGGGGAGGCAAGGAGGGTGCCTGCAGACATTGCTGAACCCGCTTTTACAAATTGTCTTCTTGAATAGTTATTCTTTTCCATAAGTCTAAATTTGTAGATTTTCTTTCCAAAATGGAAGCGATTAATCTTCAAAAAATGTTTTTTTATTTTGTACCGGGATACTAAATTTGAATTTGGGCATATTTATAATTTTCTATCCCTAGCTTGACACTCATGCCCTATCAACGAATTCTCATAATATGAAACTCATTTACCCTATCTTATTTTTGATTTCGTCAGGATTTTTTCTTAATGCAGAAAAAAAGGTCGTTTTTATTGCTGGAAAGAAGAGTCATGGTTATTTTTCCCATGAACATATTGCGGGAAGCAAGCTGCTTTCAAAATATATCAATCAGGCTGATGTTGGAATTAAGTCAATGGTAGTCACTGATGATGGTTATCCTAAAAATCCAAGTATTTTGGAGGATGCTGATTCTATTGTGGTTTATTGTGACGGCGGCGGCAGGCATTTGTTGAACTCTCATTTAAAGGAGTTTGATATACTAATGAAAAGGGGTATTGGGCTGGCCTGTATTCACTATGGTGTTGAGGTACCCAAAGGGGCACCCGGAAATTATTTTCTGAAGTGGTTAGGTGGCTATTTTGAAACCAATTGGTCAGTCAATCCGCATTGGGTCGCAAACTTTAGTAAATTACCCAACCATCCGGTTGCTAACGGAGTCGACCAATTTTCCATTAATGATGAATGGTACTACCATATGCGGTTTAGGGAGTCAATGTCTGGGGTTACTCCAATTTTATCAGCTCTTCCTTCCGAGGAAACCTTACGAAGGAAAGATGGACCTCATAGTAATAACCCTCATGTACGCGATGCCGTTATAAAGCGAAAAGAAGCTCAACATGTGGCATGGGTTTATCAGCGGGGAAAAGACTACAATGAAGGTCGCGGGTTTGGATTTACTGGCGGGCATCATCATGTTAATTGGGGCTCCGATAATTTTCGTAAATTAGTTTTAAACGGCATTGCCTGGACAGCTAAGCTAAAGATTCCCCAGGAGGGTCTCAAGTCCGGTAAAGTAGATTTAAAAGATCTGACAGCCAATCAGGATTACCCGTCAAGTGATCGATGGAGTGAAAAGAAAATCAAAACAGTTTTAAATGATTTTAAAAATGTAAGTTTTTAAAATTCTTTTCCTGCCCCCGTCTTTGTATAATCTAAAAATAAATTTTTCGCATCGAAGCCAAAATGTCCAATGCGTTAATTTCATAACAAGCTTTTCTTTAATCATTAAACCCCCCTTTCATGAACAATAAAATACTATGCGTAGATGATGAAGAATCCATTTTACGTGGATTTCAGTTGAACTTGCGGAAAGATTTTGAACTGCATTTAGCATCTGATGGAGTGGAGGGACTAGAGCTATTTGAGGAGGAGGGTGACTTTGCCCTCGTATTGTCTGATATGCGAATGCCCAGAATGAACGGGGCTGAGATGTTAGCAGAAATCAAAAAAAGAGATCATGAAGTCTCGACAATTTTACTTACAGGTCACACGGATTTTGAATCTGCGATGGCTGCCGTTAATGACGGTAATGTATTTCGAATGCTTTCAAAACCATGCCCTCCAGAGCGCCTAATAAAAGTTCTTAAGGATGGGTTGGAGCAGCATGATTTGATCAAGAGCAAAAGAATTTTATTGGATATGACCCTGAGGGGAGCAGTGGATGCATTGGCCGAATCCCTTTCCACCGCAAAACCATTATTTTTTGGCCGGGTTCAGAGAGTTAGGCTTCTAGCCAATAAACTTGCTGATACACTTGAGATGCAGGATTCGTGGAAAGTAGACATCGCATCTGTGTTTTCACAGATAGCTTATATTGGATTACCTGAAAATATCACGGAAGATGTATACTATAAACGAAAAGTTCCGAGTCCTGTAAAAAAACTTTTAGCTGAATTTCCTCAAGACACCCAAAAGATTCTGGACAAAATCCCAGGCTTGGAGCAAATCGGAGAAATTCTTAATCGGGTGGATGTGCAACCTCGTTTTGAAGAGAATGATGATAGAAACATCAGGCTTTATGCGTCTATTTTGAGAGTATGCCTCGACTTCGACTACTATGAAGAACAAGGTCACGACAAGCAGTTAATACTGTCCTCCCTGAAATCTAGACCCAATGATTATGATCCTAAAATTATTCGCCTGTTAGAATTGTCAGTCGCTTCCTCGGAAAAAAACACAAAATTAGAGGAATTACCCGCTAAGCAACTTGAAACTGGAATGCGTTTAGTTGAGGAACTGCGCTTGAAAGATGGATTTCTTTTAGCATCGGCAGGCAGTTATATTGATGAACAACTGTACAAAGTAATACGCAATTATCTTTCCTGCTATGATGAGAACCCCTTCCCTTCAAAGATTAAAGTTCGGGTTCCCCGCTGATAAATTCATAAATTTCTTTTTCTTTGAAAGTACACACCTATATCTTTTTTCTAACAGGCGGTAGTTTATTCGGTGCACTTTTAATAGCCTTTTTTGGATGGTTTACCTTTAACGGACTACGCGATGCTACCAATTCATTGGAGGAGGAAGCTAAAAGCACAGGTAGCTCTTCTGAGGAGTTCTCTGTTGTTTCGTCTTTTCTAACTTCAACCCGAGAAGTTTTCACTATTATGGAAACATACCCCCAAAACTATCCAGGGGTTTTCAATGTTGCTTACGATTCCATTACTTTATCGAAGGAAAGTATTAACATTCTTTCCGACAAATATTTTACCAATTATTCCGATGAAATTCTTTCTCCCCTTTCAAAACAAATTAGGGAGCTAGAGGAAACATTGAGGGAAATACAGAAATTACCATCTATGAAAGAAGATGCAGGATGGGAAAATCGTCCTTCTTCGGGGCGTCAAAAATTCAAAGCCCTGAGAGAGAATTTAAAAAATGATCTCGATGAGTTGGAGTTGAATGCGCAGGCTAAGCTTTCTAAGGCCAACGAATCTTTATCTTTGAAGTGGCAGGAGCTGGAAGACAGGGAGGCAACAGCACAGATTTCGCTGATAATTGCTATCATTATTTATTTTATGGTGGTTTCAGGTCTTGCGTTTTTAACCTACCGGAGCTTTGCCCGGCCAATTTCAAAGCTAGAAAATGCAGCAAAAAATTCCATAGAACGATACCAACCGTTTAATTCTCCCGAAACGGGACCTCTCGAAATAAGATCTCTCACCCGTAGATTAAAAGGCTTAATCGTTGGGCTGGAAGATACGGTTATGCAAAGAACCGCTGCCTTGGTTAAAAAGACAAAACAACTGGAACTGGAGATGAAGCAGCGAAAAGAATTGGAAACCCAACTGGTGCATNCTCAGAAAATGGAAGCCGTAGGGCAGTTGGCTTCAGGGATTGCTCATGAGATAAATTCTCCTTCTCAGTTTGCCAACGATAACATTTTGTTTTTGAAGGATGCAGTCGACGGTTTCATCGCCAAAATTTCTGCAACACCCAACGCACCAGATGAGAAGGAACTAACTTTTTTGAAAGAGAACGCACCGGAAGCGGTTCAACAGGCTCAGGAAGGAATTTCGCGCATTACTACCATCGTCAAATCGATGAAAAATTTTGCTTATCGCGATGCGGAGTCTGCCAAGAAGCCCAATGATCTTAATCAAGCAATCAAGTCAACCATTGTAGTCGCTACCAATGAGTGGAAGTACCATGCTGAAATTGTAACCAATTTAGATGAAAATCTTCCGATGGTTCCGTGTAATATCGGTGAGATTAATCAGGTAGTTCTCAATTTGGTTGTGAATGGAGCCCATGCAATACGCGATCGAGTTGGATCCGCTGAAAAAGGAGAAATAAATATTTCAACCAAACATTATCCAAATGATAATTGTGTAGTGATCTCAATTACCGATAATGGGGGAGGAATTCCCAAAAAAGTTCAGGAGAGGATATTTGAGCCTTTCTTTACTACTAAAGAAGTCGGTGTTGGTACGGGACAAGGTTTGGCTATTGCTCATAGTGTTGTTGTGAAGTCGCATAGCGGGCAAATTTGGTTCCAAAGTGTAGAGGGGCAAGGAACAACTTTTTATATTAAGCTTCCGATGAGCCATTCTTGAGTTTATATAATCAATGAAGTTCTACTTTCTACCCATCATCTTCTTGTTAATTAGTTGTTCGGAAGAAAAAAACAGTGAAAGTTCTGGATCAAGAGCCTCCAAGCTTCCCTTTCCTTTGGTTCGTAATTTAGAGATCTCCAAAGAGGATTTAAAAAAGCTAGATACCAATGAATTTAAATCAAAATTTTCGGCGATTCAGCCGGGTGAGTTCATGATGGGAAGTCCGAAAGGGGAGTATGGAAGGGGAGCAGATGAGTATTTGCACAAGGTTCAACTAACAGACCCCTTCTATATCTCAAAGTTTGAAACAACCATAAATGATTGGAATACAGTTTATCCTTCCCTTAAGCGGAATCCATCCTTTCATATACATGAAGAGGAGATTTCTATCATCCTTGCCATTTATAAAAATTTAAAAAACAGTCCTTCATCGAAAGATTTCTTAACGCTTTCTTTTAAGAAGAAGTTAGATGACTTAGAAAAAGAGGGAATTAAATTAAGCGAATTCAGGCTGAGTCAACTGGTAGTGATTTTATCCCTCTGGAAGAAGTTATCTGCTAATCAAAAAACAGGAATCGTGAAACCCTTAGGGTTTACAGCTAACGACATCACGGAAAAACTAAAAAAAATACAAGATGAGCAAATCTATATTCCCATAACTCAGGTATCCTACACACAGGCAGTTGCTTATTGTCATAAATTGACTGAGCTTCATTACNCCCGGGGCGAGTTACCTGATAAAATGGTCTACCGTTTGCCCACAGAAGCTGAATGGGAATACGCTTGTCGGGCTGGCATGAATGGGGTCTGCGGGCTTGGAGATGGCGAAAGCCTCTCCGGAATGAACGCGAATTTGGATGGAAGCCGAAGAGATTTAATAATTGGTAGAGATTTGACCTTGATAAATCGGGGAAATCTTATTCCTGTGGGTGCTAAATTGACGAGATTCAAGCCCAATAAATGGGGTCTTTATGACATGCATGGAAGTGTCAAGGAGTGGTGCTATGATTTCTATGGTGAGTACTCAGAGGGAGAGGTTATTAACCCAATCGGTCCTTTACATGGAACTATGAGAGTATTGCGTGGTGGAAGCTTTTACAGAAGTGCATTCGAATGCAGATCGGCTACTCGAGATANACTTGACCCTTCATGGAGGGGATCTGAAATTGGGTTTAGAGTTGTTTTAGGTTTCAANCTAAGATGAGAACACCATCTCTTACTGGCTTAAAAAATCTTTGACTACAGGATAAACTATTTTGCTTGGAAGAGTGTAACAGGTTACTCGATCGACTCGGGCAATATTTATACCAATACAATCACCATTAAGGTCGAAGATAGGTCCTCCCATGGCCTCTTTGGGCAAGGGTAAGTCATGTTGTAATATAAGCGGGAAATTATCTTTCCTTTTAGAAACAGGACCACTCATTTGCATATTTCGATTAAACAAATCAAAAGTTACTGATCGGTGACCCAATGTGATTCGAAAGTTTTTTTCATTTTCTTTTCTCATGGCTTGCATCATTACCACATCTCCGGGGTCTTTCTTTCCAACAATACTTACAACTTGATCTCTTTTTTTAACCGAGCGTCCATCAATTTTCTGAATGACATCCCCCACTTGCACGCCTGCTTTGTCCGCAGCAGCATGAGGAATGACTTCAGTAATATGGATTCCTAGTTTGCTTTCAGTGCCGAGCATAACACCCATAACGCCTCCTTCTCTACCTATTTCACGATGCTTTCCGCTGGTTATACCTATTCGAATTTCACGAAGCTCAGTGTAGGCTGATAAAATCCATGAAACATCCTTGGATGCATTATTATCATTCCAATTTACTGGCTTAAAATCATTCCTGTCTGAAATCATTTGATAGAGTGCGAGGTCTAAAGCTTCGTTTCTTTTTTTTACCCTTAATTCGAATTTTTCTCCTCCAGAGAGAGTGGCTTCGCGAGCTCCAACACCTGAACTCGCCTTGGTCAGTATATGGCCTTCGGAACTTATAATTGCACCCATGGCAATAAGCTTATCATTTCTCGTCAGGCGGACGGTAGAATGTAGAGCTTTGTTCTTGGAGCTGCCAAATGCATCTTGAGTCGCGGTGCCATTTAACCTGAATTCCTTGGGAAGTTTCTCAGTGGAGGTATTGGAATCTCCAAGAGCTAAACTGAAAACCAAGATAAGCAGCAAAAAATATGAAACAAACGATTTCATTATTTATTCGTTGTTACTTGGGCTCTGGTCGTGATCCAAGATTAACCTTAATTGAGAGTTCTGCACCATTCCGAACCAACTTAATCCTGGCTAATGCACTAGGCGTCATCGAAGATATTAAGATAATGAATTCTTCTCGTGAGTCGATTTGCTCATCATTTACACTGACTAGAATGTCATTTATTTGCACGCCAGCTTGTTGTGCAGCAGAGTCTGGAATTACACCTCGTACCATCAAGCCAGCTTCTGTATATTCACATTCCACACCTAAAAAAGCACCACCCTGCATTTTCTCATAGGAAATGAGATCCTGATTTTTNAAAAAATCCCAGTTTGCATGGAAGCAATCAATAGGCACATGAAAATTTTGATCGGGTAACTGAGAAACCCTGCTATGTATGGCAATTAAACGACCTTCGAAATCAAAAAGTGGGCCACCAGAATCTCCTCCAAGAAGGCGACTATCAGTTTGCATGGTTTCGTCTTTGTTGGCGATTACCTTGCCAATACGGACAACAATTCCTCTTTTTTTGTCAAACCCTCCCGGATGCCCGAGGCCAAAGCACCAATCTCCCACTTCAGAGGTATTTGAGGCAGCCATTTGAACAAATGGCCATTTCTTCTTTTTAGTAATTTGGAGCATGCCCGCATCCGAAATTTCCGAACCCCCTAGGCTTACAGCCGGTGCCCGCTTTCCATCCGGTAATCTAACAAACATTTTTTTTCCGGTTCTGCCTATGACATGGGCTGCTGTAAGGACAAGACCATCCTCCGAAACAATGATACCACTGCCAGCTCCATCCATGGCCTCAATGGATACAAGTGCTGCTTTTGTTTGTGGTAGTAGGGATCTTAATCTTTCCTGAATTGCTATTAAATCCTCAATACCTTGGGGTACTTGTTTATCCCAACTTTTTTTTGAAACAATATCTGCATGTGCAGTGCCAAGCGAAATGATAAGAGAGATTATGCAGATTCTCATACCTTATCAAATTGTGAAAACTCTAATTTCGCAAACTTCAATGGAGAATTTTAATGGATTAGGATTCACGATTGTAAAAATTAAAAAAACGAATGGCTGTTCTTTTATATCTGGTTGAAAAGCAAACCAAACCTTTTCGAGAGTTTTCTGTGGCAGGAAAATAAGATTTATTGTCGGGAGTAAGTTCCTTATAGCCGATCATTAAATCAGGCAGGTATTCTTTGGCATTACTTTTTGAAATCAAATGAATGGTTGCATTGGCCTCTAGCTCATCTTTACCCATAACATCCAAATTTACACCCTCGACCTTACTAAATTTCTTGGCAATATCCTTAATTCTTCTTTCATATGTTTTTGGAACAAGAACAGAAATAGTAGGCCGGAGTTTCCATATATCACCGTTGACTCCGGTAAAACCAGCTTCTGCCAAGAAAAATTGACCGCGACTTGGAGCGGAAAAGTATCGTCCTAATGCAAAGGCTAAGTGAGAATGTGGTGTATCATTTTTGATTGAGCAAACGAATGGCTCATTACTTTGTTGTTCAGGCGGAGAGTTAAAAAGATTTTCAAAGGCAAACGGGATACCTTGTCCATAATTTGAATATGCCAATACAAATTTTCGCAGGATAGTTTTATTCGCGATGAGCAAATCAGCGTTAGAGCCGCTTTTATTTTCTAAAGCTGAAGTAAATTCTTTGGCATCCAGAAAATTTACCGAAAAGCTACAGGGATATTCTTTTTTGAATGAAGCTAGAATTTTTTCTACCGGAATCTTTAATTTTAAATCACAAAGGATTGAAATATTTTGCTCGGACTCTAGCGGGTCTTGATTGGGTACTTTCTGCCATACAACAAACATGGCAGCGAGGACAAACATAGATAGTAAAGATAAGGTCACCCCGGTATATTTGGGTGTTTTGAAGATCTTGTTAAAATCTTGATTCATTAGGCACTTTAAATAAGCAGTGCTTTCATTACATGACAAAGGTTTAAATTACTGGATTTCATCGCCTTTGTTGTAATCCCAAAAGCGATTGTTGGACGAGCTATCTAATTGATACAACCATCCACGGGTATTGTTCCTGTAAAAGTAACGATTAAAGGTTTTGGAAGTATAAAGCCACCCCAAGGCTTCATCATAAAACCAAAAAGTGTCTAGCTCAGTAGGGTGAGCATATAACCAACCTAAATGAGAATGATAGATCCAGTTCCCATTTGTGGGCATGTAAAAGATGCCCATCCAAACTTGATACCAGTTGTTACCAAGATCAGTAGATGCAGAAAAATAAGAGTCTATGATTTTCTCAGAATCAAATTCATTATTTTCGTCATCTTTAATTACAATAATTTCAAGAGTAAATGTTGGGGTGTAGGAACCATTTTGGCTTTCTCCTCGATAACCAATTATTTGAATATCGTAGGTACCCGTTTCAGAAATTATTCCGGATATCGTGTTACTGCCATCATAACTTAGTCCATTTGGTAAATTAGATATGCTGTAGCTATATGCGGTATATCGCGAAGTGTAAAATTGATAGGTTAAATTTTCTCCTGCTTTTACACTAATAGAATTTCCCTGAGGTGATTTGACTGCAGTGGTGGCGCCGGAGACTGCATGCGTCGTTAGCACTCCCGCAGATGCCGGTATCCAGGCATGAGCGGATTTTAGAAATGCAGGTACAGGTTTGAGGAGCAGTCCGGAAAACTTGATAATTTTTTGGGTAATTGATCTTGCTTCAATGAGCAAGGCAAAGGACAGGATTACCCGAAGCTTTTTCATGCTTAATTGCATCCGCAACCACCACCCCCTATTCCGCGTCCACCTCTCGAGCCTTCTCTAGAAAAATAAGCGTGATCGTTCATCTTTTGGGAAAGCGGATCGCGGTCCGTTTTCATTACTATATCTGCAAGATGATATCTTTCCATGGGACTAACCGTCATTTTTGGGTTACAACCAGTGAGAACTGTTACAAGAATAATCAGGAAGTTAAGTAGGATTTTCATTTTGGATATATTGATAAAATTTATTGCTGAGAAGGGGAGAATCAAATGACTGAATGCAGCCCTCAACATTCCACTCAGAATCAATCATTCGAAGACCTTCCTGTTTTCCTGACATCAAGCAAGAGGTGGAGATGATACCTGATTTGAGGCAGCTTGGGCTGATCACTGAGGCACTCAGTTCTGAATAAATGGTGGGGTATCCTGTTCGATGATCAATCGTGTGCCCATACCTTTTGTTATTTAAATCAAAGAATTTCCGGTAATTTCCGGATGTTGCCAAAGACATATTGGATAAGTTAGCGACGAATACAGGTTGATCTGTGCCCTGTGGCTTTTCAATGCCTACTTTCCATGAGATGCCTTCTGAGGCAAAACCGGAAGCAAAAATGTCTCCTCCGAAATCAACTAGGAAGTTTTCACAGTTAAGATTCCTCAGTTTTTCAGATACCTGATCAACCGCGAATTCCTTGCCGAAACCACCAAAATCAAGTCCCATTCCTTGGAAGGGTAGATAAATCTCATCTTCTGAAATTTGCACATTTTGCCAATTTACCAATTCCTTAGCTTCGCTAATCTCATGTTCTTGCGGTACTTGTTTTTTTGCCTTTGCATTTTGCCAAAGAGCGGTGAGAGGGAGGCAGGATGGGTCAATCGTCTGGTTACTTTGAAAGAAGGCAAAACTGCCGGCTCGAAGTGTTAATACATCTTCCTGTGTCAGCGGGATGGGTTTTACCCCAGCAGACGCATTGACAAGAGATAACCAACTATTTTTCAAGTAACGGGAGTATCTTTGTTCGAAACCCTGCACCCATTGTATGACTTGTTGGGAGACAAATTCATAATCGATAGAGTCGAAAGCGGAGTATTTAACTTTGCAAGAGGTTCCAAAGGCATGAAAGGAGAGAACCACGATTTCTCTTTCGTTGTGAAAAGAATAAGTTTTTTCCAAGGTAGGGTTCAATACTCCCATTGCAATCCCACGGTAAATACATTTGCCTTTGGGTATACCTTTTTGTCAGTGAGCCCGTCCTTGCCATCGGTGAAATAGCGATCATAACCTGCGTCAACATAAAGATCATCTTTCAGGAAATAAGATATTTTTAACCCTAGAGTATGGGAATCAAAAGACGATAACCGATGGTCCGCCGAGTAATAAGGGCCACTGGATGCATCGGGCGAGTCCATATAAGTTTCATAATTACGAATCCTAGGACTGTAGAAAGATGCTTGGTTTTGATGGTAAAAACGATAACGGGGTGAGATCATCCACTTGTCTGCAAATTTTCGGTTGGTTTCCAAATGGAAAGTATGTCCATTCAATGCATGATTATCTTGAAAAAAACGGTATGATAGGTGCGTCCCGATCTTAAATTCATCGAGATATCTTGAAAGTTCGAAATAAAGCACAAAAATTTCCCTCTCGTCAGGTCGGTTTTCCTCAAAAAGAAAAACCTCCTCAGGAAGAAAGATGAATCTTTGATTTGCCGGAATTACCTTATAAGGGTCACTCAAGTATCCACTTGGCCATGAGTATGTAAAATTGAATGATATGCTGGTGAATTTATCAAGAATACGGGCTAAGCCCACTGATATTGATGGAGTCTTTTTTTCCACAAAATTTCCGACAAAGTTTTTTACCGAATCGTCCTGCAGCGATAAGCCAGAATTTAGAATCAATGTCTCTGCTGCCAGTTTATGTGAATATTTGATGGCATAACTACGGGACAGGTAATCGGGTTCATCGCTGATTCCGTATTCGAATGAAAAGTCATGGTTCGGGGTTCTTTTATTTAAGGTGAATAAACCTGCTTTCCTTATTTCCTCTGGCACACGCAGTAACCATTCATTCTCTGTGCTGGCTTCTGAAGGTGGCAGACCATAAGGTGTGGCCCCAGACCAGGCATCAATTGTGCCCAGAAAATCCAGCGACCAACCTTGTTGCAATTCGATTTCAGTCTCTGCGTACCATGATTTTACTTCCACCCGGTCATCATCCTCGATCCATTCGCGGTATTTTCCCCGCAAATAGCTTTGTCCCCAGGATGAAATTTCTAAGAGACGAAAAAAAAGTAACCACAAGGTAATCGAAAAAACCTTCACACATTAGGTTTCACCTAGGGGTTAAATTTCGTCAAGGAAAGGATTGTAAAAGTTTTTCTGAAGTTTCTTCCAGAATGGATCTAAGGGAACCGTGATTGAGATAATCTTTGGCTTCGTTCGACCGAATCCATTTTCTTTGTCTCCACTCAGATTCTGGCCAAACGGCTAATTCATTTTTTACTTCCATCGGGTAAAAAGACATTTGTTTACCTTTAATCTTGGCGGAAATTTTTTGGTCCATAACTGATCCGATGATTCCAGCTTCCTCATATGCTTCCTGCAAAGCGGTTTCTATTGAACCGAGTTTTTTCATCAGGTTCCCTTTGGGCAACCCCCAGTTTCCATTTTTGGTGGTGACAATAAAAAACTCGAGATTTTCAGAACCGATCTCACGATAGGGAATAACCCCCCATTTGCTTACACCTTTTTCCATAACCACACTAAATATTTACTTACCCTTATTAACAATTGTTAACAAGTCTATATTTTCTTTTGTGCTTTGAGCTACACGAATCTTGATTCATTCCGGTTAAATGACTAGAAAGATAACGATGTCTGCATCTTCTGAGCAAATGAGGGATAAAGACCTGCACTATCTGGAGGTCAGGAGTTTGAAAAAAGCTTTTTCCATGAGGGATGGGACTAAATTACCTGTGGTGGATGTACCTAATTTCAATCTCATCAAAGGACAACAGCTTGCGATTTTTGGGAAAAGCGGAAGCGGTAAAAGTACTTTTCTTAATCTTTTGGCAGGAATCTTAAAAGCGAATTCTGGAAGTATAAAAATTGATAACACTGATCTGACAGAGCTTCCTGAATCAGGAAGAGATCTCATGAGATCGAAAGTTATGGGTTATGTGTTCCAGTCCTTTCATCTTCTCCAAGGCTGTACAGCTTTAGAGAATGTTTTGGTTGCGATGGCTGTAAACGGAAATGCCAATGAAAAAAAAGCAAAGGAGTTATTATCATTTGTCGATATGTCTGAAAGAGAAAATTCGTTACCAGCTCAGTTATCAATTGGACAACAGCAGCGAGTTGGGATTGCTCGAGCTCTTGCGAATAGTCCAAAATTAATTCTGGCGGATGAGCCCACCGGTAGCCTGGATCCAGAAAATGCATCTCGCTCGATTGAACTGCTTAAATCTTTATGCAAGGCAAATGGTTGTGCTTTGATTGTGGTCTCGCATGATCCCAGCATCATCAATTGCTTCGAACATTCGATGAAATGGGAAGATCTCAATAAGGTGGGAAAGGAGGATAAATGAATCTAAATTCAAAGGTCGGTCTTATTTTCTTTTTGGCAAGAAAAGGATTCAGGCAGCATTTTTTTGCTTCTTTGGTTGCGGCCTTTTCAATTGCTTTGGCAGGAGGCCTCCTGCTTAGCACAATGAAAATTCAGAAGCAGACTCAGACCTCTTTTAACAATGCGAGTGGGGGATTTGATGCGGTGCTGGGTGCGAGAGGCTCAAAACTTCAGCTTATACTAAATGCTCTTTTTCATTTAGATGCTTCTCCGGGAAATCTTCCCTGGGAACAATATGAACTGATCAAAAACACTCCCGGAGTAAAGGAAGCATATCCTATCGCTGTTGGAGATAATTATCTTGGTTACAGGCTTGTGGGTACAGACCCTAAATTATTTTACGATCATGAATGGAAAAAAGGAGAGAAATACAAATTGCGGCAGGGTCGAATTTTTTCTGAAATGGCCAAGGAGGCCTTGGTTGGTTCTTTCGTTGCGAAAAAACTAAATCTTAAAATAGGTGACCGATTTCAACCTTACCATGGCTTGAATTTCAAAGAAGATACCCAGCATGAGGATATCTATGTGGTGGTTGGCTTGCTTGAAGCTACGGGCACACCGAGTGATAAAGTGATTTGGGTTCCGATCAAAGGGATTCAGCTCATGGAAGGACACGACCAGGAAATGGCTCAGTCGGTTAGTGCGGTATTATTGTCCTTAAAAGGAGCCGCAGGTTTCAACCTTGAGATAAGGTATAATAGGCAGGGAAATCTGGCTACCTTCGCCTGGCCGGTCGCTGCGACTTTGGCATCATTTTTTGATAAAATGAACTGGTTTCGAGGAGTCCTTCAGATAATTGCCTATGTGATTGCTGCGGTCGGCGTTTTAATGGTGGCCTCAACAATGCACTCTTCTCTAAATGAACGGAAAAGGGATTTTGCTATTCTACGAAGCCTGGGATCCAGCCGGTTTATTGTGATGGGAGTGATCATTGGGCATGCCTTGTTGATTTCCTTGCTAGGTACCCTGGGGTCTATTTTGATCATGCAGGGTATAGGATGGATAACTCAAACGATAATTTCGGAACAAACAGGAGTTTTACTCGATGGGATGAATCTACAATACGAGGATCTTTGGTTGATTGGCGGGATTATTTTAACCGGATTAATCGGAGGCTTGGGGGCTGCCGTAAATGCCTACCGTTCCGATTTAGTCGATAACCTGCAGCCTTCTTCCTAAAACAGCGTTTTACGACAAACATGCTTGCTCATACTATTCGTTCATTCATAAGAACTTCTCTCATGTATAGATTCAAAGATTTTTCGAACTTTTTCTTGCTCTTGGGAATCTTAGTCTTGGGAATTGGCTGCAGTGAACAGAGTCCTGAACCCGCAGATGACTTAGCAAAAGATATCGTTGGGGAGCCAATTATCGAAATTAGGGAGCCAGCCGTGTCTGACGAAAATGAGAGCACAATCGGTGGAAAAGTTCTTGAAGAGGGCTTGGTGGTGAAAGGTCAGCCACAACCCTCTGACGAAAATAATTCAGAAGAAGCCGTAGTTTCCAACCTTCCTCCTCTTGAGGAAGGAAGCGAGTATCAACTAATGGCATTTCGTGACATGATGAATTTTGAATATTTGGTGGAATGGGAAAAGGATGGACAGGAATTCGATTTTTCTGCCTATGCTCAGCGAGTACCGAAGAGATTACGTGAGAAATCCGGAAACTTAGTAGCCATCGAGGGTTTTATGATTCCTACGGTGGTGGACGAAAATAACGAGGTAAAAGAATTTCTACTTCTCCCCGATCAAATGAGTTGTTGCTTTGGTCAGACTCCGGAGGCCAATGGATGGGTAGTCGTCAATGCAAGCAAAGGCGTTGAAGTGATGATGGACCGCATCATCCGTGTTACCGGTCAATTAACTGTCGAGGAGCGTTGGGATGAAGAATTTTTTGTCGGTCTCTACCACATGACATGCGAAGAAATTACCGGTCCCGCTCTGTAAGCGAAGAATTAAAATTATTTCTTCTTATCTTTGGGCTTTTCGGAAGAAGATGATTTTCCACCGACTGAAAGTTTAACCATGTGATCAGGATCGCTGACAGATCCATTGTCGGAAGATGAACCTTTTTTAATTTTATCAACATGATCCATTCCCTCAATCACCTGTCCCCATACGGTGTATTGACCGTCAAGAAAGGAAGCATCCTCAAAGCATATAAAGAACTGACTGTTTGCACTATTGGGGCTAGAGGATCTAGCCATTGAGCAGGTTCCTCTAACATGTTTTTTATCGTTAAATTCTTCCTTAAGATCTGGAAGGTCTGATCCTCCGGTGCCCACGCGTCCGGAATTAAAATCTTTTTTATTACCAAACTCAACATCTCCAGTCTGGGCCATAAATCCGTCAATTACACGGTGAAAAACGACCCCATTGTATGTACCTTCTCCCGCAAGCTTTTTGATTCTTTCCACATGTTTAGGAGCAACATCCGGGAATAGCTCGATAACGACTGGGCCGTCTTTTAATTCGATCGTTAGTGTATTTTCGGGTTTAATAGGCTTTGCTTCTGTCATGGCAAATGGAAGCATGAGCAGTAGATATGCAAAATACTTCTTCATGTTTGTTATCTTTGGGTAAGGTAAGTTTTAATTATGTATGAGAAGCAAATAAACTTACAGATATAATAATCTTCGTCGAGAGCAAAGGGTCGCTACTGAAAAGGGGGTGTCTCAGTACAGGAATAACTAAATCAATTGGGTAAGGGGGTGGCCCTTGTCCGAAAGAGTGAAAGGTCTGCGGGTGGGTGAATAAATGATTTCATCCAAAGGTAAGCCGAGGGCGTAGGCAATGGTGGCATTGAAATCAGGAATCTCCACTTTGTTTTCAATGACTTCGCGACCTTCCTCGTCTGTTTTTCCCCACACCTGTCCTCCACGAATTCCTCCTCCAGCTAGCATGCAGGAAAATGCTTTTGGATAATGGTCACGACCATCATTCACATTGATATTCGGAGTTCTGCCAAATTCTGTGGCAAGAACTACCAGTGTTTCTTCAAGCAAACCCCGTTTCGATAGATCATCCAATAGTGCAGATAAAGCTTGGTCCAAAATAGAGCACCTTTCGGGTACCCTGGAAAAGTTATTCTGATGAGTATCCCATCCGCCCAGTTGCACTTCCACAAAGCGTACTTGTCTTTCAACCAATCTTCTGGCGAGAAGAACCCCCTGACCAAAGTTATCTGAGCCATAAGATTCTCTGGTCGACTCGGATTCATCTTTTAAATCAAATGCCTGGAGATCTTTGCTTTTCATTAAGCGAACAGCATCATCATACATATCGCTGTATGCATTTACTTTCTCCAGGTTATACTTTTGGATGAATGATCCATCCAGCCTTTGCGAAAGATCAAGTCCCTGCTCGAACTTTTCTTCTGTCATTCCCCAAAGCCTTTTTACATTTTTAAGTCCTTCATTTGGGTTTCCAACCGCGAGTGGTTGATGGGATGTAGAAAGAAATCCTGAAAGGGGGTGCCTGCTTCCACCCCCGACAACTACAGCACCGGGCAGGGTAGGGTTGAATCGCCCATCTAAGCGGGTCATCCATGCCCCCATGCTCGGATGTACGATGGTGGACCGTTGAGCATAGCTTGTATGCATAAAATAATTACCCTGTTGATGAGCCCCTTTGGTGGAAGTCATTCCCCTAACTACTGCAATTTTGTTTGCATGGTTGGCAAGTAGGGGCAAGTTTTCAGCAAGCTGAACTCCATCAGCATTTGTTTTAATTGTTTGAGTGGGTCCACCGGTTTCAGTTCCGGTTTTAGGATCAAATGTATCAAGGTGGGTCATCCCCCCTGACATGTAGAGGTATATAACATTCTTAGCCTTGGGTGCATAGTTAAGTGGTCGATTAAGGCCAAGACCCGCTCCATCGAGAGAGTTATGCGATGCCCAGGGCAGAATACTTACTCCTAGAAAGCTTTTAGCAGCTAAAGATACAAATCTTCTACGATTTAGTTCATCAGAAAAAAGGGAAGAATTCATAATTATAATAATTTAGATAGTTTGAATTTACTGCACAAAAGAGAATTGTCGGGTATTGATCAAAGACCAGGCTATTGCGAAATATTCGCGGTTACGATTAAACTTCTCCCATGCGAGTTTCTTTTCCATTTGTTTTTTATAAGCCTTCTTTTTCTCCTTAGACAAATGATCCGGTATTTCCGGAATATTTGCCTTTGTTTTGATTGCAGACTGTGAAAGTTCTCCTATGCACATTTTCATTTCTTCAGGCGTTGGTTCCCGATTCAAAATTGAGAGGAATAAAACCTTAATTTTTTCTTTGGGTTCTATCGCTTCAGAAAGTTTTTTCATAAGTGGAGATTCTTTATTAAATATAGCCCCGTAAAATGTACCGTTTAACAATGTGAGAGCCTGGGTAACAGAAGCGTGCTTGTTTGCATTGTCTGCAATTTCACGATCAGACTGACCAAATTCCTGAAGGAAATGACCAGGCCGGGCAGGAGTTTGTAATTCCGAAGCTCTGTATACCTGACTGCTATACCCTTTCCATTGATCGTTTTTGGTGTAGATATTTCCGCCATTTCCATAGAGTGACTTTACTTCAAATTCTGGACCCATAACCAATTTAGCAAACACCGTGCGTTGTTGATTTCTAGCCTGTCCATAATCTCTCCTGAGTCGGGCAACAGCTTCTCGATCGTCTGCCTCTTGAGCCTCGCGAAGTTGTTTCTGAATTTTTTCCATTTCGTCGTTGATTTCCTTGCTAGCTTTAGCTCCCTTTCTAGCGAGTCTGGAAAGTTTTTCTCCATCGAGAGATTCTATCTGCTCCTGGTATTGTTGAAAGCGTTCCAGTCTTAGGTCGGTTACTTTGGAGTTTTGTTTTCTTTCATCCGAGTTGGGAATGGATAAGGCAACGAGTGAGTCCCATATTTGTTCGGCCGACATTCTTTCGAGTATAGGGGCTTCAAAAAAGTATGGCGTCTCGATATTTGGTACATAACCAGGGGCAGCATTCTCGAATGCCTTCACTTGAAACAATATCCTTTGGAATTCTTTTAGATCGAAATCCACGCGAACCATAAGCTTTTCCAGTTGTTCCAAAAGTTCCGGGATAGATGCCGCCGTATCATCCCGCCAATCATCGACAGGTTCAACCAAACCACGTCCAAAAACTTTTTTCCACATTCGATTGGCAATGACCTTCGTAAATCTAGGGTTCTCCGGGTTAGTCATCCATTCGCCGTACGCATGAACTTTTGATTCACCTTCTTTTTCCGAAATAAGATTATCAAATATGGGAGATGGAGAGACCAATGACTTGGGTTTTCCATCATCATACTGATAGTCATGGGGTAGGGTAAGTTTGCGTTTCGTATGAGTAGCTCCGTACCTAAGTGGACGGAGCATTTCCTGAACGGATCTTCGCAGTGCCTCTCCTTCTTTGGATTTTACTTTCTTTTGTCTGTCTTTTGAAGAAAGCCCCTTGGTTTGTTTTTCAAAGTGTTTTTTTATTTTGTTTTGGATATCTCCCCCTTTGGAAGAATGGATACCATAAGTGTAGGACGCCATCTGGTAGTATTCCATTTGTGTCCATCGGTCGAAGGGGTGATTGTGGCACTGTGCACAAACCATTTGAGTGCCAAGAAAAATCTGTGTGGTGTTCGACATGTTGTCTAATGGCATCCCGGCATCCCGGAGGTAATAACCGACTGCTCCGTTTTCCCATGGGTAACCCTCAGCCGTAATTAAGTTAAAGGCCATTTCGTCAAATGGAACATTCTTCTTAACCTGTTCCTTCACCCAGTGAACATATAACTGCCCCGCACTGATTTGGTTACCCCCGCGCATGCGCGATTGAAGCCTTAGCAAATCAGCCCACCAATTGAACATCTGGCTATCAAAAGCAGATGATTCAACCAATTGGTTAACCAGTTGATTTTTTTTGTTTTTGGATGGATTGGCTAAATAAGAAGATAATTCTTCATGCGTGGGTATACGACCAGCAGCTTTCAAGTAGAGCCTTCTCGCAAGAAGTGCATCGTCCAATTTTGCAGGAACCTTTACAACATGCTTCTTGTAAGCTGACGCCAAGATCTTATTGATTGCCTCAATTTCTGCATCAGTCTCTTTTTTCGAAAGTTTATTTTCGGCAACACAAATAAGTGGTAAAAAGATGATGGGCAAGATCACGAGTATTTTCATACTTATATATACTAATGGTCACGGGGAAAAGTTACAGAAAAATATTAATGTTCTGCGGTCTTTTATGTAATGACCCTTGCCGGTAATTACGTTTAAAAAACAGCGGAGTAGGAAAGAATAAAGTTTCTACCTGCACCATTCAGACCCGATCCATGTACGCGATAATCAATATCACCGATGTTTTCCAAAGCGAGAGATATTGAGCTTGTAGCTGAAATATCATACTTACCATAAATATTGGTCAGAAAGTAACTGGGTGTGCCATTACTCGGAATTCGTGTGACATCGGTTTCATCCTTCAGCGAAAGATCGTCTGCTTTGCTAACCGCAAGAAAAGATATAGCAGATGACCAGTTTGAGCCCACGGGCTTGTAATGTGTAGTGAATTTTGCCTGTATCGGCATCAGGCGTGTGGTTGCCCGATTTACTGGTGAATAATTACGACCATTGATAGCGACTGTTCCCGTAGCATTATTATCGAGCATTTGCTCGACTTCTCCGTCCATCCATGAAAATGAAAGGTCGGATTTCCAGGATGGTGTCCACTCATAACCTAGCTCAAGTTCAACGCCCTGAATAAGTCCATCTCCGTTTGATTTTAAAACATCAGATTTACCGGATTCGATGGGTGAGCGAACGATCATGTCTTTGATCCAAGTGTAATAATAAGATGTTTGCCATTCCCATGAGCCTGCTCCGCCTCTGATGCCTAATTCAGCTTGCAGAAATTTTTCCGGATCCAGTTGGGTATTGGGACTTTCCACGGCACTTGTCTCATCAGTGGAAGTAAGATCATATAGGCTAGGTGGTCTGAAGCCTTGAGACAAACCGCTAAAAATAAAAACCTCATCGTTGATCTGCCTGGTCGCCCTTAAGCTGCCAATAATCTCTTCATATGTTTTTTCTTCGGGATCAAACAAAGTGGAGATGTCACTATTCTTTGCGTAGAATTTTTTTAATTCTTCATTTGTCGCTGAATAACGAATGCCCGGCTCAATAGACCATCCAGAGTCGAATTCGTGTTTGTATTGAATGTAAGTGTCAAACCGGTCATAGAGGGCGTCAGCCGCTAAGGGGCCTTGCGCAAGATTGGTCGTACGATTGCTATTAGCATCAAATTTGTACCCTCCAGAAACCAGTTTTTCATGATGCCATTCGGCCCCATAAGCCAGACTTCCCAGGAAGAAATCATCTCTCACAAATCGTGCAGTGAGGCCAAAATCTTCTAGGCTAAAGGTTTGCAGGTCACCTCCAGTCGCCACACCGGAATTGCCTTTCATTCGTTTTCTTTCCTGTTCGTGGGAGTGAAGACTGACAATCAATTGTCCTGAATTTGCTATTCCATCAATATCTTCCCAGTCAATCTTTCCGAAATAAAGATTCCTATCTTGATCAAGTCGTCTCCAGATTTCTTTGCCACGCGACAAACCTTCCCAGGTTAAGCCATCAATAGTTTTATGGGTTCTGGGAACATCATCCATGAAATTTTTCTGAATACCGAAGATCAAGTTGGCATTATCAGATAGCTTTCGGGAGACTTTTGCCTGAGAGCCTCTTACATCATAGCCGGTATTTTTTTGTCTTCCAACTTTTCTTCCTCCATCAAGGTCACCAAAAGAACGTTCAATATGCGAAATTTCAGCGAACCATTTTGGAGAGAAAACCTCCGCTGAAAATCCTGCACTTATAGAATGCTCTGCTGAAGAGGCTCGGCCAAGCAATTCAAATGATCTATAATTTTTTTGATTAGAATAATATGGTTTGGAAGAAAGGGAATTAACAATACCCCCCACAGCGTCGG